>NBMY01000122.1 GCA_002212985.1 Sphingobacteriales bacterium TSM_CSS | reverse complement strand
TTTGGCTACCAACAGGTTATATACCGATGTGTAAGTATCGGGCGTTTGTGCGGCGGCGTTATGCAATGCGCACATTGAAACAAAACAGGCAAACAGAAAGGGTATTGTTTTTTTCATCGGACTAAAAAGTATTTTTGAAAATATTTGCGGTAAGATGCTGTAAAAATAGGTAAAAAAGTGGCTATTTTTACCTCCGAAAATAAATTTTAACGCATTAAACCCGCTACACCCATGAAGACTGTATGGCTGTTTTTGTTATTGCTGATTTGTTTTGAATTTACATACGCGCAAGACATACCCAACCCCGGCTTTGAAAACTGGGTACAATACGGCGGCTACAAAGACCCCGAAGGCTGGTTCACCATTAACAGCCTTACCGTTTTGGGCGGCTTGGTTACCGTAACACAAGCCACCGGCGCCGATGCACACAGCGGCCAGTATGCCATGCGGCTGCGGTCGGGCAGTATTTTTGGGCAGGTTGCGCCGGGCATTGCCGCCACAGGTTCTATAAACCCCACCACGCAAGATATAGACGGCGGTGTGCCTTACACGCAGCGCCCGCTTGGTTTTAGCGGCTGGTATAAATACGAACCGCAGGCGGGCGATACGGCTACTATTGCCGTTAATTTTACCCGATGGAACCCCGCAACCCAACAAACCGAAGATGTGGGCGAATGCTTTTTCTTTGAAACGCAAACAGTAGGAACTTATACGCAATTTTGGGCGCCCGTTACCTATTTCTCCGAAGAACAACCCGATACCATGGTGATTGTTATCCTGTCCAGTTCGGGCGAAGCGCCCGTAGCCAACAGCACATTGTATGTAGATGATTTGGCTTTTAATTTTGAACCTTTAGGGTTGGGCAACCTGCCGCAGGCTGTATTAACCCCTGTTTACCCTTTGCCGGCTGCGGGCAGTTGCAATATTAACAATGCCTACGGTGCGGCTACGGCCATGCAAATTGCCAACCAAAACGGGCAGGAAGTGTTGCGCCTACCGCTTGCGCCGGGCATTAACCGAATTGATCTGGAAACCTTGCCATCGGGTCTGTATTATTACCGGTTAACCGGTGCAAACAACCAAGGCGCGGCGGTTGGCAAACTGCCGGTTATTCACTAAAATTGCTGCCCCGAACCGGCAAGCAGGTCGGGCGATATTTCGTACAACTGTTCGCGTTGTTTGCTGTAGCCAAATACGGCATGAGGTGCCCGTTTTTTGAGTTTGGGCAGCAGGGTTAAAATTTCGCGTTCGGGCATGGGCAGGGCAATAAATTCGCGGTTGCTCAAAAAGATAAAGAGGGTGGTAAACTGCATCATGCGTATGCCAAATGGGGCGCTTTCTATTTTTCGGTAATACACCCACACCACCAACTGCGGGTTGTAGTTAATAAGTTGCAGCAAAAAATTGCTTTGTGTATCGTACCTGAGCAGTCCTTGTATTAAAAAATATACTCCGGCAAACCCCACAAGAACCAGTAAAAACGAGAGCGAATACACCGTTTTGGGGGTAAACTGCCGCGCCAGCAAAATAATACAGCCAATGCTCAATAATACCAACAACAGCCCAACGCACACCTTCAGGTTGCGGTCGCGCACAAGCGCCAGTTTAAGCAATTGCATATCGGCATCGGGCAGGGTAGCCGTATTTTGCTGTTTCATTTTTTTTAAGGTTAGGTATTAAACGTTTCGGCGTGCAAAAAGATTGTTATAGCAATGTGTAAGGTAAACCATATTTAATTAAACTGCGGCTGTACCAACAACAGGTACAAAAATGCACACACTCAATACCACTGCCATGCCAATAATAGGTAAAATTATTAAAACCGGCGTATCCATAGGGTACAAAGTCATACATTTTCCTAAAGCCCCTCTGAAAGCGCAGGAAAACGTACTACGCAAACTGCTAAGTACGGCACAAAATACGCAATTCGGGCAACATTACCAATTTCACAACCTGCTCAAATCGGGTAATTTGCTGCAAGATTTCAGGCAAACTGTTCCTGTTTTTGACTACGATATGCTGTACCGCCAATGGTGGCATCAGTATCAAAGCGGCGCCGAAAATGTTACCTGGCCGGGCGCCATACGCTATTTTGCCCTAAGTTCGGGCACCTCTACCGGCAGCAGCAAATACATACCGGTAAGCAACCAAATGCTTACCACCATGAAACAGGTGGCCGTGAGGCATATTTTATCTATGGCACAATACCCGCTGCCCGATGATTTTTGGGAAAAACAAATTCTTATGCTGGGCGGAAGCACCAACTTAAAATGGCACAACCATTTTTATGTGGGCGATTTAAGCGGAATTACCGCCGCCAAACTGCCCGTGTGGTTCAGGCAGTTTTACCGCCCCGGCGCACAAATTGCCCAAACCGATGACTGGTTTGCCCGCCTTGACCAAATTGCCCGCGAAGCCCCCACATGGGATATTGGCGCCATTACCGGCATACCCTCCTGGATGCGCCTGTTGTTGCAACACATTATACAAGAGCACAAACTAAAAACCATTCACGATATTTGGCCCAACCTGCGGGTAATGGTACACGGCGGCATAGCTTTTGAACCCTACAAAAAAGCCATGCAGGAGTTGTTTGGTAAACCGGTATGGTTTATTGATACCTACCCCGCTTCGGAAGGTTACATTGCCCACCAAAACCGGCCCGATACCCATGCCATGCAACTTATTTTAGACAAAGGGCTGTTTTTTGAGTTTGTGCCTTTTACCGATACCAACTTTAATGCCAACGGCGAAATACTGCCCAATGCTCAAACCCTGCTCATAAACGAAGTGCAACCCCATACCGATTATGCCCTGCTGCTGAGTACCTGCTCCGGCGCCTGGCGATACCTTATTGGCGATACCGTAAAATTTACCGATACCCAACGCTGCGAACTGCTGGTTACCGGGCGCACCAAACATTTTCTGAGCCTTTGCGGCGAACACCTTTCGGTTGACAATATGAACCACGCCGTTGAACAATTGGAAACCGAACTCAATACCCATTTTCCCGAATTTACCGTTGCCGGCGCCGAATTTGAAAACGCCTACGCCCACCACTGGTACCTTGGAACCGATAACCCGCCGCAGGCTGCCAACCTGCCCCAACTGCTCGACACCTACCTCAAAACCCTGAACGATGACTATGCCACCGAGCGCAATACACAGGTTATTAAAACTATTACCGTAACCCTGCTGCCCACGGCGGCCTTTTACGGCTGGATGCAGGAACAGGGTAAAATGGGCGGGCAACACAAGTTTCCGCGCGTACTAAAGGGACAAACCTACAAAAGCTGGCTCCAGTTTATTGAACCATGGCTTACTAAACAGTAACAACAGGGAAATAACCAACCCAACCCCTGCCCTGAAGAATATTTGTTGCTCCTAAAGAACACACAACCAATAAAAATGCCAACAACCTTTTGGGTTGCCGGCATTTTTATTGGCAGAAAATTGGTGTCTTCGTTTTACAAGCCCAGTAAAAAGCCAATGGTAAAATTAGCGTCCCAATCAAATACAAACTGTTTGCAACCGGTGGCATCGGCTATGCCTTTGTAAATATTGAGTCCGGCTTTTTGTTTTTCACCGTCGGCAGTATAGGCATCGGGTGCTTTAAGAACCGTATAGCGTTCTTTACCGTTGCGGGTTTGCTTTGCCAGTTCATAGGGTATACCGCCAATAATAAAGCAAGTTTGGCGCAGGTTAGCAGGCACCTGCTTTGCTTTAGCCATTGCATCGGAGTAGGCGGTGGTGGCCGGGGTGTTATTTTGGTAGTATTTTGCGCCCATAGTTTCTACAGCGCCCACCTGCCCGTTTTGTATCCACGAAATTTTGGTGTTGCCAGAGCCAATATCTACCACAAAAGAGTTTTTATCATAAGCCCGGGGCAGGGTACATTTAAGCGCCAGTTTACCCTCTTCTTCGGGGGTTACGGTATTTACCACATACCCAAGCATTTTAAGGGCATTAATAATTTTTTGGGTTACCTCGGCTTTTTTTGCGCCCGAACTTACCACAAAATGAATGTCTTTGCCGGCCACGCCATAAGCAATCATATCGGAAATATATTTTTTCAAGCCGGCGCGTATATCGTCATCGGTGGCCATATTCTCCATTACTAAGCTGTTGCCAAATTCCGATTTTTCGAGCTTCCAGTTTTTCAGGTTATCCATGCGCACAATAAAGGAGTTAAAGCCGGTAGCGCCCAATTCTACCACCCCTTTCAGCTTGCCGTTTACCGGTGCTGGGGGTGAGTAGGTAAACGGAGCCGGTGTATTGGCGCTGCTGTTGCTTTGCGAACCGGTGGTAGTGGCAGTGGTTCCGGTAGTGGTTTGCGGCGTGGTATTGGCAGTGCCGGTAGTAGTAACAGTACCGCCGGTTTGAGTATTCATTTTAGAAGTTAAATAGCGCAACCCAAAAAAAGCAGCTGCCACAATAAGCAGGGTAATTAAAAACTTGGAAAAGGTGGTTAAACGGGACATGTTGATAAGTGGTTTTTTGTTAACAGTATGAAGGTTGTATATTTATTGATACAAAAGTAAAACTCTTTTTTGAAATGGTCTTTACTTTATACTATAAATAACGCCAATGCTGTAAAACAACATAACATAACCCAAAAACAAAAGCAATGCAATATATTTGCAGTACCATTGGCTATAAATTGGCAGTCAAAGTAAAACAAGCAGTTTATGAAAAGCAATATCTGTTTTACGCCGGGCGCGGGTAGCAATTTTAAGTCACAGGACGGCAACCTGTCCTGTTTACAAAGAGTTTGGCTTATACGGGGTAAATGGTGTCTTACAGTACTGCTGCTATTATTTTGCCTGGTTGGGCACACACAGGAAATAGGCAACATAGAAGGCACAGTGCTGGATTTTAACAACCACCCCGATTCTGCCACCGCCGCATGGGCTCAAAAAGCAGCCCCCGAAATGACCGCCTTGCTCAAATACCTGAAAGAACAGGAACAGAAAGAAAAAAAATTTAACGGCGCCGCACAGTTTGGCTTTGCCGGCGACCAAACAGATGCCGCATCGTTGTACAAAATAAACGGCGGCATTGCGGTAAGCCGCGGTTACTACCCCGATAAATTTGAATTTGCCACCGATATGGGGTTGGTTATTAACAACGGAACTTTCAGAGAAAACGTGTCGAATGTGTTTATCACCTACGACCACAGCCTGCCCAAGGGCGACAGCCTGTTTCTTGAAAATTATATGGTGATGAGCCGCTTTTCCGATGAGTTTCTGGGCATTGAGCAACGCTACGAACTGGGCGGCGGCTTTATTGTGGCTTTTTGGTCTAAAAAATTAACGCCCGCCGGCAATGCCGAATTGAACCGCCTGCGCAAAACAGAACTGCTGCCGCCCGAAGCCGGTTCAGATAGTGTGCGATTATGTGTAAACGGACAGTGTGCCAACCTTAAACGCGCCAACCCACAAACCAACGATGCCGAACTTGTTTACCGCGCCCGACAACAGGCTAAAGTATCTTTGCGCAAAAAATACAACAGGTTCAGGCTCGCGCTGTTATCGGGGTTAATTGTGGAGGCCGAAAAAGTATCAGCTTCCGATTCTTTAATTACCGTTTCGGGCAAGCAAAATTTTACCCAATCTTACGCCGCCAGCCTGCACCTGCGCTGGGAAATGCGCCCAACCTTAGACGTAAAACCTTCCGATAACTGGACTTTTAAAATAAGACCTTACTTTAAATTGCCCATGCCCTGGGAGTGGTACAGCACTGTTAAAAGCAGCAACGGTTTTACCAGCAAAGCCATAGATTACCGTCTTGATGTGCAAACCAACCTTACCATTAAACTGGCCGACTGGTTTAACAAGCAAGCCTCGGTGGACATTCAGTATCGCATTTTATACGACAATGCACCCCGCCGAAGTTTTTTAGACCCTGCCCTTAGCCCCACTACGGCTCCGCTTCTTCTGGCTGCACAAAAAACGCATCAGATTGTGCGTCTTATGTTTATGGTCAGATTTTGAGCGGGATTGTAATTCCATACCCCCAACTCTTTTTTTCCTGTTTTTTACCTTCCAAGCGGGTTATTCCCTTATATTTGAGCTAAACAGTATTTGCCGCAATATGCTATATTACCACAAACCAACTACATGGCTACCATGAAACGAATTTCTATATTATTCGGTTTTTTGCTGCCTGCAATTGCATTGCTGTTGGGCTGCGCCTGCCACAACGCCGCACATCAAGCACAAACTGCCCGCAATGCCAACGCCATTTGGCCTTATACAGACAAAGCCGTTTTGGTTCGGCTATACACTTTTAACGAAAACTACCCGGCAGAAAATGAAACCCGAAGACCCGAAACCGCTATTGTGGTAAACGGCGCCATAAATGCCAAAGCTACCGATACCGGCGCTGTCTCCGAGTCCGATGCAATGTCTATTGGCAAGATTATGAGCCAAAGTTCCGATTTAGTGGCCTTGGGTTTGAGCAAGTGTTTTATTCCGCGCCACGGGTTGGTGTGGTACAACCAACAAGGCGAACCGATAGCCCACTTGTCGGTATGTTTTGAGTGCGACCGTATTGATGCCGTTCCGCCGGTGCGTTATACAAAAACACACAACACCCAAACCGAATGGAAAGAAAAGGACATTGCCAAAGCCGAAGCCGATATTGCAGCCATTAACCAAATTGTGGGAACATACACCACTGTTAAGCGGTAGTGTGCGCAATAAATGTTTAAAGAATTTCTTCGCTTCTTCGTGGCAACTTGGCGCTGAAGGGCGGTTAATGCACTTAAAAGGAAAGTTGTGCGCTTTGGCTGCCAAAGCGCACAACTTTCCTTTTTGTAACAAACTAAAACTCAAGTGCCTTTACTTCTTTTTGTACAAAAGAGTTTTGTTAAGGTTGGTTATTAACGCCCCAAATAAGCATTTACGCCAATTTGTAAGCCAATTTCGTTAAATTCGCCTAAATCGCCAAAATGGCGGTTGTAGTACACCATGGGTTCAATACTTACATGATTGTTTAAAAAGGCAGCATAGCCAATAGCAGGGCCGGCGGCAAAACCGGTTACTCTTTCATCTAAAATGCCCGGCTGCGATTGAAATTGGAATTTACCCTGTACAAAAAGGCCCATATTGAGGTAGTAACGCACAAAAGGACCAAAACCAAAAATGGGGTCCACATCTTTAATTTTCATTAGTTCTATGCTTGTGCCCACGGCAAGGTTGTCAATAACAAAATACCCTGCAATAGGTGCAAGGGTAAAAATATAGCTGTTCTCGCTGTCCTGAATAGTGGAAACAAAACTAACAGCCCCGCCAATCATGGCTGCACCTTGCGGTATTAAAGCATCGGAACTTTTGGTGGTGGCAGTTGTATTTCTCTTTATGGGTTCAACCCGTTGTTTTTGTTGTGCAAACACATCATTAAAAATAACAGCAAAAAGAATCAACATGGTAAAAACAAGTAACTTTTTCATAGTAATGAAATTTAAGGTTAGAAAAATCGTTGCATTGCAAATTTAATTGTTGATGTTAAAAATTGCTTAACTTTTGTTGTACTAATATACAGTATTTTAATAGATTTTTTTACAAATGCTATATGTATTTGTTTGTTAAATATAACAAATTTATAACCCGACATTCGTTTAAATGTTTCTATACTTATGCGCCCTTGCAAAGTGTTTATGGGGTATATTCAAAAGTTTTTTTAAGCAGATGCTGCATAGCTGTAACGCTTACTTTTAAGCGCTCTTTTTCGGGAGATTTTTTACTTTGGGGCAATTTTCATTGAGGAAGAATAACATGAAGACAGTTACCAAAAACGCTGGGGTAAATTGCTATTGCACTTTTTAGGATTTCAGACTAATGTTGCCCATTTTTCATGGCCGTTTATTTATAACGCTTTAATTGTTCAAGTTTAGCAGAAATGCCGTGCCGAAAATTGAAAAATGCAGATCAAAGGGTGCGAAAAGGTGGTTAAAAAATACAACTCCCCCTGCACATCAGCAGCTATGTTTTGCGGTAAAAGGGCATTTACAATACCTCATCTAAAGAAGCGGCAGTGGCAATTACCTCTTTAAAGTAGTCGTAGGTTTTTTTCATACCTTCCTGCCTCGACACTTTGGGCTCCCAACCGAGCAGGTTTCGGGCTTTGGTAATATCGGGCTGACGCTGTTTGGGGTCATCGAGCGGCAGGGGTTCGTAAATAATTTGAGAGGAAGCTCCTGTAAAGGTTACTACTTCTTCGGCCAATTGCAAAATGGGTATTTCCTGCGGGTTGCCAATGTTTACGGGCAGGTGGTAATTGCTGAGGAGCAGCCGGTAAATACCTTCAACCAAATCGGAAACATAGCAGAAAGAGCGGGTTTGGGTACCGTTACCAAAAACGGTTATATCTTGCCCCAAAATTGCCTGCCGGAAAAAGGTTGGCAATGCGCGGCCGTCGTTAAGGCGCATACGGGGTCCGTAGGTATTAAAAATGCGCACAATGCGGGTTTCGAGTCCGTGAAAATTGTGGTAGGCCATGGTTAGGGCTTCGAGGAAACGCTTGGCTTCGTCGTAAACGCCGCGCGGCCCTATGGGGTTCACATTACCCCAATACTCTTCGGTTTGCGGGTGCTGGGTGGGGTCGCCATAAATTTCGGAAGTGGAGGCTACCAAAATGCGGGCTTTTTTTGCCAGCGCCAATCCAAGCAGGTTGTGTGTACCCAAAGATCCCACTTTCATGGTTTGAATGGGCATTTTGAGGTAATCTATGGGGCTTGCAGGAGAGGCAAAGTGCAGGATATACTCCAACTTACCGGGAATGTGTACAAATTTGGTAACATCGTGGTGGTAAAACTGAAACTGTTTAAGCGGAAACAGGTGTTCAATATTGCGCAATTTACCGGTAAGGAGGTTATCCATACCAATAACTTCATAATCTTCGGCAATAAATCGGTCGCAAAGGTGCGAGCCAAGAAATCCGGCGGCGCCGGTTATCAGAATTCGGGGCATTTAAAATAAGATGGTTGCGGGTTATAAGTTAAGGTTTTTCGGGGTTGTTTACCACTTTTCGGCCAATACTTTGGTAGAAAAATCCTTCCTGTTGCAGGATAGCGGGTTTATAAAGGTTTCTTCCGTCAAAAATTACGGCATTATTGAGCAGTTCTTTCATGTATTCAAAATCGGGGGTTCTAAACACCTGCCATTCGGTGGCAATGATAAGTGCATCGGCGTTTTTGAGGGCTTCATATGGGTTGGAGGCATAGGTAATTTGATTGCCCAATACCTGCCGGGTAGTTTCCATAGCTTCGGGGTCAAAGGCAGTTACTGTTGCGCCTTCGGCAAGCAGATGGTTAATGGTGTAAATGGCGGGCGCTTCGCGCACATCGTCGGTATTGGGTTTAAAGGCAAGCCCCCAAACAGCAAAATGTTTACCCTTGAGTTGGTTGTGAAAGTAAGCCTTAATTTTGGGAATAAGGCTGATGCGTTGTTTGTGATTTACCTCCAATACCGAATGCAGGATTTGGAAGTTGTAGTGGTTTTGACGGGCAATTTGCGCCAATGCCGAAATATCTTTCGGGAAACAACTGCCGCCATAGCCAATACCCGGAAACAAGAAGCGCTTCCCTATGCGGTTGTCGCTGCCCATGCCCAGGCGCACCATATCCACATCGGCGCCAAGGGTTTCGCACAGGTTTGCAATTTCGTTCATAAAGGTAATTCTGGTGGCTAAGTAGGCGTTGGCGGCATATTTGGTAATTTCGGCAGAGCGTTCGTCCATCATATACACAGGGTTTCCCTGCCGCACAAACGGCTCGTACAGTTGCTCCATGAGTTGGCGGGCTTGGTCTGAAGAGCAGCCAATTACCACCCTGTCGGGTCTTAAAAAATCTTCAATGGCTATACCTTCGCGCAAAAATTCGGGGTTTGATACCACATCAAACGGGTATTTTGCTTCCTGTGCAATAACGGCACGCACCTTTTCGGCGGTTCCTACCGGCACGGTGCTTTTGTTTACCACTACCTTGTATTCGTTGAGCATTGGGCCCAATTGAGCAGCCACCCCCAACACATACGAAAGGTCGGCCGAACCATCTTCATCGGGCGGGGTGGGCAATGCCAGAAAAATTATCTGCGATTTTTCTACGGCTTCCCGCAGGTTGGTGGTAAAGCGAATTCTATCTTGCAACATATTTCTTACAAAAAGCGGTTCTAATCCGGGTTCATAAATGGTTACCTCACCCGCTTGCAGTTTGGCTATTTTCTTTTCGTCTATATCTACACAAATTACGCGGTTGCCCATTTCGGCAAAGCAAGTGCCGCTTACCAGCCCAACGTAACCGGTTCCGATTACAGCTATGTTCATAAATAATTTCTGTTTCTTTTATAATTGGTTAAATTTGTTTATGCCCGAAAACAGCGTTTTTACCGGCAATTGTCTTAAAGCCATGAAGCAGCCAAAATAGTGCCAGAATTTGCAACACCCTGCCGGCAGTTTTACACCTGTTCTGCCAGTTGCATAACCGTTTGCGTAATAAAATGCAGTTGCTGTTCGTCCATTTCGGTATGTATGGGCAGCGAAATAACCTGTTGCGCCAGTTGCTCGGTTACAGGAAGGCTGCCTTGGGCATACCCATATTGCAGGTAAGCCTGTTGCAGATGCACGGGTATGGGGTAGTAAATCATGGTAGGAATGCCATGCTCCTGCAGGGCGTCTTTAAGCGCATTGCGGTTGCCCTTTACTATAAGGGTATATTGGTGAAACACGTGTGTAGAATATGGCGCCCGGTAAGGGATGGCAAGCAAGGGGTGGTTGGCAAATGCCCGGTCGTAAAAGGCAGCAGCCTGTTGCCTTTGCCGGTTGTATTCATCAAGATGTTTGAGTTTGGCAAGGAGTACCACGGCTTGCAAGGCATCGAGGCGCGAGTTTACGCCAATAAGGGTTGAGTCGTACTTGGTTCGCTGTCCGTGATTGGCAATCAGACGCATTTTTTCTGCCAATTCGTCGTTGTTGGTAAACATGGCGCCGCCATCGCCATAGCAGCCCAGATTTTTTGAGGGGTAAAAAGAGGTGCAGCCAATATGCCCCAAAGTGCCGGTTTTTTGGGTGGTTCCGTTGGTATGGCGGTAGCTGGCGCCTATGGCCTGTGCGTTGTCTTCCACTACATAAAGGTTATACCGGGAAGCTAATTGCAACAGGGGTTCCATATGAGCGCTTTGCCCGTAAATATGCACCGGCATAATGCATCGGGTTTTGTGGGTAATGGCACGCTCAACTGCATCGGGGTTAAGGGTAAATGTGTTGGGGTCAACATCAACAAAAACGGGTTTCAGCCCCAACAGGGCAATGGCTTCGGCAGTGGCCACAAAAGTGTGGGAGGCAGTTATCACTTCATCGCCCGGTTGCAGGTTAAGCGCCATAAGTGCAATATGCAGGGCATCGGTGCCATTGGCGCAGCCAATAACGTGTTTTACCCCAAGGTAGGTTTCCAATGCCCGGCAAAAATTGTTTACCGCAGGCCCTCCTACAAACGAGCAGGTGTTTATAACCTGTGCAATGCCGGCATCTATTTCGTCTTTTATTTTCAGATATTGACCGTGCAGGTCAACCATCTGAATTTGCGTTTTTGCAATCATTTGTATTATTATGTTTTTAAATTATTTTAATCAAAAATGTACTTGAGCAGTGCAGTTACTGCGTTGTTGTTTAACGGCAGGTGCAGAACTTGCAAAACAAAGCACAAAGGTAATGACTTTTCGGGTAGTTTTTTGGTTGCATGTCAGAAAACCTATGGGTTAGTTAATTGGTGCATGGGCGGTAAAAAATTATACCGAAATATAACTTTAGGGTGGCAAACTGCGTCTAAACAACAATAAGCGCGCCCGAAACCGTTTTTCGGGGTGCAAGTTGTATCTTTGCATTTTTAACATCAATAAAAAAACAAAACCCTCATGAACAAATTAGCAATTGTATTGTGTGCAACGGTGTTGCTGGTATTTGGCTCCTGCGCCACCGCCACCAAAATTCTGAAAGATGTAGAAAACAACATGAACAACAAACCGGTTACCGAAGGCGAAATAATACAGGGGCTGAAACAGGCACTTGAAATTGGCATTGGCAACGGCTCGGATTTGGTATCGAAGTTAGACGGTTATTTTAAAAACCCGAAAATAAAATTGCCGTTTCCGCCCGAAGCACAAAAGGTAGAAAAAACCCTGCGCGACCTTGGGCTTGGCAGCGAAGTGGATAAAGTTGTACTGAGCCTTAACCGCGCCGCCGAAGATGCCGCTAAAGGCGCAAAACCCATTTTTGTAAGCGCCATTAAGCAAATGACCATTAAAGATGCCATGAATATATTGAAAGGCACCGATAATGCAGCTACCGAATACCTGCGCAAAACTACTTCAAACGATTTGCGCACTGCCTTTAAGCCGGTTATTGACAAATCGCTCAATAAAGTGGCTGCTACCAAATATTGGGACGATGTGATTAAACGCTACAACCAAATACCCTTAGTGCAAAAGGTAAACCCCGATTTAAATGCCTTTGTTACCGAAAAAGCTCTTGACGGACTGTTTTATATGGTAGCACAGGAAGAAGCCAAAATACGCAAAGACCCGCTTGCCCGCATTACCGATTTGCTGAAACGCGTATTTAAGCTGCAAGATTAACCCCCGGCACTGCAATGCCCCAGAACCATAGACTCCCCGCCGGCATGAAGCCGGCAGGGAGGGGTTAAATTATAAAACTGCACAACTACTGCCGGTTATGTTTTTATCGGCGCTCCAGAAGTTCAATGCTGCTGATGGGGTGAATTTCGCGCCAGCCATGATTGGTGTCTAACACATAAACGCCGGTAATTTGTACCCGGTCTCCCCTGCGTGGCGTGAGCAGGCTGTTGGTGTACCCAAAGCAACTTTCTTTAGGATTTTTACCCTTGTGCGAGCATATTATTTCTGCAACCAAACTGCCAAAACAGGCTGTATAGTTGTAAAAATTAAGTTGCACACCGGTTCGGTCCTCGGGTATAATGCGCAAATGAACATCGCCGTCGGGCGCTCTGTGTATGGCCCTCACTTTTCCGGTAACGGTTTTACAGGGTTCAATTACAACCAACCTTTCGGGTTTATAAACAAATTTCCAGAAAGGGTTATAGCAGGTTGCTTCAATTTCTTCAACAGCTGCAACGGCTCCGGAAAATGCGTTGGCCGATGCCGGTAATTTTCGAATTTGAATGCACGAAGTTATAAACAGGCTCAAAAGGCTGCAAAAGGCAAAAACAATAAAGCTAAATTTTCGTTTCATGTTTTTTAGCGCAAAAGTATATTGGCTTTATTGCCTTAAAGTTATTACAACAATATGCTTTTAACATAAAACAGTAACCAATAGGTAACTTCTGCCCCCCTTATACTGTCTGTGAATCTGTTGGGGTTAAGTCAATTTTAGCTCCAAAAACCAAAATGAGTGCGTGATTAATCTTCTTTTACCGTAACTTGTACCCCCATATACAAACATACCAAACCCTTTTATAGCCATTTTATGCCCCAGCCACAAAATGTAATTATGATTGTAGCCGATAGCTTACGCTTCGATTCGGTGTATGCCGGCAACAATATACTGCTTCCGTATCTTGCTGCAAACGGCTTGCAATACACGCAGGCACGCTCCGGAGGCTGCTGGACACTGCCGGCTACGGCTTCTCTGTTTACCGGCCTCATGCCACACCAGCATGGTGCTACCAGCCAAACTCGCAAAGTTTTGAGCGACATGCCTACCCTGGCAGAACAACTGAACCTGCTTGGCTACGACACCCAACAGGTTACCGGAAACGTGGTAACAACCGAAATTTTTGGGCTGCACCGTGGGTTTAATAAAGTGCATAAAATATGGAAAATGGTGCCTACCAAGTTTAACCTGTTTCAAAAAATATTGGGTTTGGTGGGTAAACCACGGTTGCGAAGTATGATTTTTTCCAAAGACTTCCTTTCTGCTAAAATGTCCGAAGATTTAGAGGCTACCAAAGCCTGGCTTCAATTTACCCACCTCGACACACTTAACCAAGCCCGAAACATTATTGCCCAAAACGAAGCCGCCAATAAAAAAACTTTCCTGTTCATTAACCTCATGGAATCGCATTTTCCGTACCATGTAGCGCCCTCGTTTCAGCTTTCCGCACCGGGCTTTTTTAAAAAATTTCGCGAGGCGGCGGGTTTGTTTCATTTGGTAAACCAAACTTTTTACAAAACAGGCAAACTCGAAATTAAAGATGATACATTGCAACTTTTCAAAAACCGTCAGCGCACCAGTTGGGAACTGATAGCGCCTGCCATTAATGAGTTTGTTGCCGAAATGCACAATGACCGCAACACCATGCTCATTTTCTGCGCCGACCACGGTGAAAACTTTGGCGACCAAAACTGGCTCTACCATTTTTCTAACGTTACCGAAGCGGGCAACCATGTGCCTTTGTTTATCTTAAACCCCTTCCAAAACCACGCCGCCACTATTGATACCGAAGTAAGTACCAAAGACCTGTATTATACCATTTTGGCAGCCTGCGGAGGCAATAACACAGGTGTTTCTTTGTGTACCGAACCCGAAGCATCAATACCCGTTATGCAAAGCTATTGGTACAACAACCATGGTAAAACACTGCCACAATACCGCTTTAATCAAATATGCTATGTTAACAGCGGAAACCGCTACCTGTACCGGCAGGGCAACTGGTACACCGCGCCGGCCTGCCGGTTTGCAGAACCCGAAACCGCTTTTATGCCCGTGCCCCAAAATGCCAATCCGCTTTACGATTGCATTGACAGTGCCACGCTTAGAAACCAAATGTTGCAGATTTTTTCGGATTTTCAGGCATTTTCGCAAAAAATTGGCACCGGCACCTAGAAATCTTCTTTAGGGTAGCCAACTACACCTAAAAAACCAGCAAAAAAACATCGTGCCTGCTTAAAACAGGGTAACACAAAAAAAGCGTATCTTGCACAGGTTTATGCAAACAACCAGCTATAATGTGCCACCCTACACCACCCTTTACCGAAGTAATAAACGGCAGCTATACCATAAGCACCAATAAGCTGCGCCTGCAAGTTTGTACCATACACCATTTTTTATGCCACCATTCCTATTGGGCTAAAAACATATCGTTAGAAACGGTGCAGCAGTCTATTGACCACTCTTTGTGTTTTGGCTTGTACTACCATGCCAAACAAGTGGGTTTTGCAAGGGTAATCACAGATTTTACCACCTTTGCTTACCTTGCCGATGTGTTTATTTTACCACCCTTCAGAGGGCTTGGATTGTCGAAATGGTTAATGCAGGTAATAACCCAATACCCGCAACTGCAACAACTGCGCCGATGGATGCTGGCCACTGCCGATGCGCAAACCCTATATGCACAATACGGATTTACCCCACTGGCAAACCCGTCCCGAATTATGGAAAAGCATAACCCGCTTGTTTACAACCACACAACAGAGCAGCAACCTTTATGAAACGCAAAACGTTTTTAAAATTACTGGCTTTTGTACCCGTCGGTTTTACTTCCATGAATTTAACAAAGCATTTTTCCCAACTCACCGGCCAAAGCAACATTCCAATGCCTGTAATGCCCAACTCATTCGGGGGGTGCTTTACAATTAACCGGCAGTTCGTCTTTTTTTGTGTTTTTTCCTTTGTAAAGTATGGGTTGCACCCTGCTCTTAAAGTTCAACGTTGCGCAAAGCCCTACCTAATGCAGGGCGTTAACAACACCGAAAAATAACTTTGCGAGCCTTGTGAAATACATTGCGTCTATTGCGGTTAAAAAGCCAAGTTATACACGAGTATAAATACAAATTAAACCTTTGTATTATGATGTCTTAGTGGCATAAACCGGTAAGCATATTATGCTTCGGAGGCAAATTTATCATAACTATCAACACAAATTGGTTGTGCAAATAGGCATCGAGGTAATTTTTTGGCAGCTTGCCGGTTTTTTTTGTGCTTTTTTTATAACTTTGCCACTGCATTTTTGTTTTTTATCCATCATCATCAAAAAACAACTGCTATGATATTCTATCTTTTAGCCCTTGGTTTGCCTGCTTTAATAGGCATTATTGTTGCGCTTGCCAAGTTAAGCAAGCCGCGCGTTTAATACGCAGCAACAATTAAACCGCATTTTACAAACAAAGCCGCCACCTTAAACAGGATGGTGGCTTTGTTTTTTCTAACGGTTAAAAAAAATTACCACCCCAGACACACGCACGGCGTTTTTAGGCATCTGTAAAAGTAAGAACAAAATTCCATTTACTAAAAAGCCAAAAACAAGTGCTATGAAAAACCTTCAAACCTTTGTTGCTTATTTCGCTTGCTTTATCTTATTAATGCTTGCCAATGCCTGCGCCCAGAAAAACTCAAAACAAATTACCTATGCCCCACCGCCACCCCTTACTGAAAGAGATGACCTAAGTAAATACCAATACAATAATAGCCCCGCTACTATTGAAAATAAATCAACCTCAGCACCGGCATTTTCACCACCGCCACAATACCATCCAGCCGAATCCCATCAAACACTAAATAGCATTAATTTAAATACCTATTCGGCTGCCGGTGTTTATCAAAAAGAAAAACCAAAAGGCGGCAATATGCAATCTTTTGAAGAAGAAGGCAACACCGAAGCCTACAACTACATACAGGAAAACGACTTTAAAAATGCTGCCGAAGCGCCCCTTTCTACCTTTAGCATTGATGTTGACAAGGCATCATACAGCAATGTGCGCCGCTTTATAAACAACGGGCAACTGCCGCCCGCCGATGCCGTTCGCATTGAAGAAATGGTAAACTACTTTACCTACAACTACCCGCAACCCAACGGTAAAGATCCGTTTTCTATAACCGTAGAGTTGGGCGAATGCCCATGGAACGCCAACAACTATCTGGCATTGGTGGGGTTGCAGGGCAAAAAAATTGACATGGCAGACCTGCCGCCCAACCGCCTCACCTTTTTAATTGATGTTTCGGGTTCAATGGGCAGTTACAACAAACTGCCGCTGCTTAAAAACGCATTTAGCCTTCTTACCGGACAATTGCGCCCGCAAGATAAAGTAGCTCTGGTAGTATATGCCGGTGCCGCAGGCGTGGTATTGGAGCCTACCCCCGGAAACCAAAAAGAAACCATATTGGCTGCTTTAGACCGTTTAGAAGCCGGCGGCTCAACGGCAGGCGGCGAGGGCATTGAACTGGCCTATAAAACAGCACAACAACAGTTTGACAAAAATGCCAACAACCGCGTTATTTTGGCAACCGATGGCGATTTTAACGTTGGCGCTTCTTCAGATGCCGAAATGACCCGACTTATTGAACAAAAAAGAAACACCGGCATTTACCTTACCGTTTTGGGCTTTGGAATGGGCAACTACAAAGACTCCAAAATGGAACTGCTGGCCGATAAAGGCAACGGCAACTATGCCTATATTGATGATTTGCCCGAAGCAAAAAAAGTGCTGGTAAACGAATTGGGAGCCACCTTGTTTACCATTGCCAAAGATGTAAAAATTCAGGTTGAGTTTAACCCCGCCCGTGTGGCGCAGTACCGCCTGATAGGTTACGAAAACCGTATGCTCAATGCCGAAGATTTTAACGACGATACCAAAGATGCCGGCGAACTGGGTGCCGGGCATTCGGTAACTGCATTGTATGAGTTGGTACCTGCACAGGCAAATGCACCCGTTTCGCCAAAAATTGACCCGCTTAAATACCAAAATACAGAAATTAAACCCACTGCCCTTAACAGCAACGAACTAATGACGGTTAAATTCCGCTACAAACCGCCGCAGCAAGATAACAGCCTGCTGCTTGAACACCCGGTAAACACCGCGCAAGTGGGCAAATATACCAATAACTTTACCTTTGCCGCTTCGGTTGCTACTTTTGGCATGTTGCTGCGCAATTCAAAGTTCAAAGGCGCTTCTACTTATGAGGCAGTTTTGGAAATGGCCAAACAGGGGCAAGATACTGATGCAGACGGTTACCGTAAGGAATTTGTTGAACTGGTGAAAAAAGCTTCTACCCTAAAATAAAACCGCCCGAAAAATATTCTAAAAAAACAAGCGCCTGAAAAAAAATCGAATTTAACCCGCCCCGCTAAAAGCAATTATAAGCCGGGGCGGGTTATTTTTTAGCCTCCAATGGCAATCATGCTGCGGTTTTTCATGGTGGCGGCGTTCAGATCTTCAAAAGAGTCGGTAAACTGCCCGCCGCGGTCGGCTTCTTTATGTAACAGGCAGGTTTGTATAAGCGGCACTATATCGGCGCCGCTTCTCAATGCACCTAAAATGTCGGTTTCGCCGGCAGAAAAAAGGCAATTTTTCATTTTACCGTCGGCGGTGAGCCTCATGCGGTTGCAAGTGGCACAAAACGGTGCGGTTACGGTGCTGATAACGGCAAAAGTACCCTTGTGTTCAGGAATTTTAAATTTTTTTGCGGTATCATTTGGGTGGCCGGCAAGCGGGGTAAAGTGGTAATGCCCGGCAATGAGTTCCAACATTTGAGCATAGGTAAACACGCTCTGCCCGTTCCACTTGTTGCCGCTAAAAGGCATAAACTCAATAAACCGAACATGCAGCGGAAGGTTTCGGGTTAGGGCTACAAAATCGGGAATTTCAAACTCGTTTACCCCTTTCATAACCACCATATTTACCTTTACCTTAAAACCGTTTTGCAACAGCAGTTCTATGTTTTTCCAAACACGGTTAAACTCGTTTCGGCGGGTTATTCGGGCAAATTTTTGCGTGTCTAATGTGTCGAGGCTTACGTTTACCGAGGTAATGCCGTTTTTTTTGAATACCTCCAGAAACTCATGTACCCTAACCCCATTGGTGGTAAGTGTAAGCGTAGTGTTATACTTTGCCAGTTTTTCCATAATGGCGGCGGCATCTTTGCGCACTAAAGGTTCGCCGCCGGTAAGCCTTATTTTATTTACGCCCAATTGCACAAAAATACCGGCAATATGGTCAATTTCGTCTTGCTGCATCAAGTGTGCCGAAGGCATAAAACTCATGTTTTCATGCGGCATACAGTAGGTACACCTGAAATTGCAGTTATCGGTAAGCGAAATGCGCAGGTAGTTATGCGGGCGATTAAAACCATCGGTTAGCATGGTAAAAGGGAAACTTTGGTTAAGGCACAAAATACAAAAAATGGTTATGGTTTTTTCAGCCTGTCGGGATTTTCCTGTAAAAAAGATTTCCAGTCTTTAGGGGCGCTGCCGCCGCCAGTAGCTTTTGAGGCTTTTGCTAACGGCGAACCCATTTGCAACTGGTGACAAAAAGCCACGGCCAAGGCATCGGTAGCATCAAAATAGCGCGGCACGGTATCTAAATGCAGCATTTTCTGCAACATAGCCGACACCTGCTGTTTAGAACTGCTGCCATTGCCGGTTATAGACTGCTTTATTTTGCGCGGCGAGTACTCTGTTACAGGCAGGTTTTTGAGCATGGCGGCTGTAATTACCACCCCCTGTGCTCTGCCTAATTTAAGCATAGACTGCACGTTTTTACCGTAAAACGGCGCTTCAACGGCCACTTCATCGGGCAGGTAATGCTCCAGCAAAAAGGTGGTTTTTTCAAATATTCGTTTCAATTTGTTGTAATGTCCTGCACATTTATTGAGTTGTACTACGCCAAGACTGAGTAATTGTATATTTTTGTCCTTCAGTTCAATAACCGAATACCCCAATACGGTTGTGCCGGGGTCTATGCCAAGTATTTTAACGGGTTTGCTCAAAGGAATACAGGTGTTAAAAGGTACAGATAAGCGAAAGGAGATAGCACAACTGCAAGTACATGCCTGTGTGCTGTTATTGTTTAACCCGATGCGTTGTCAAAATGTTGAAATTATCAGATAAACAGCAGTTATTTCAAATTTTTCCCAAAATAGGGGCTTTTTTGGTAAAACTGCTCATTGCCGGGCTGTTGTTTTACGCCCTTTACCACCAACTTGCCGGAAAAGTAGGTAAAACCGATTTTGGAGTAGCCGCCAGTCAGGCCGTGGCCGGCCGGCATATTTTATACTTGTTGGCGGCCGTGGTGCTGGTAGGCGTAAACTGGGGCATTGAAGCGCTGAAATGGCAGCGTTTGCTGTTGCCTGTTGAGAGACTTGCATTCAAAGATGCACTGGGCAGTGTATTATGTGGGGTTTCTTTTTCCATGATTACACCCAACCGCACCGGCGAGTACGGCGGCCGCATTCTTACCCTGCAATATGCCAACAAATGGCAGGCAGTGGCAATGGCTTTATCGGGCAGTTTTGCTCAATTGCTGGCCAATGTGGGTTGCAGTGTATCGGGGTTTGTTGCCTTTTGCTATTTCTTTTTTCCGGCAGGCAGGCAACTTTGGTTTACCGTGGCTACCATAGCATTGCCGGTATTGTTTGCCGTAGTTTTGTATTGCTTTTTCAGGCTGAACCTGTTACCTAAAGCCCTGCTAAAATGGAGAAAAACCGCCGTTATTGCCCAATTTACCCAACCACTGCAACAAATAAGCCGGGCTACGCTGGCAGTTGTGCTGGTTTTATCGGGGGGACGGTATTTGGTGTATTTGTTTCAGTACTGGCTCTTGTTGAGTGCATTTGGCATTTCGTTGCCTTGGGCGCAAAGCTGGATGCTTATTGGCAGCATTTTTTTTGTACAAACAATAGTGCCCTCTGTTGCGGTAGCCGAATTGGGCATTAGGGGCAATCTGGCTTTGTATTTTTTGGGTTTTGTTACTACCTCGCCGGCGGCCATCTTGTGGGCTGCCTGTACTCTTTGGGTGTTAAACCTGGCGCTGCCTGCATTGGCGGGGCTGGTTATATTGGTACTTACCCCGGGCAGTTTGGCATGGCGGGGGCGCAGCTTGCAGCCAATTGCGGTAAAGGTAAAAGGGTAAGCGGTTTTTATGGGTTATGCCGTTTTTTCTTCCCAAACCATGCACAGGTGTATTATGGTATCTACCGATTTTTGCATATCCTGCACCGAAATCCACTCCTGCCGCGAGTGTGAAGCATACTCGCCCACAAACAAATTGGGGCAGGGCATTCCCATAAAGGAAAGTCTTGCACCATCGGTACCACCCCGAATGGGGTGACGAACCGGCGTAAGCCCTGCGCGGCGTATGGCTTCTTCGGCATAGGCTACTACCTGCGGGTAGTTGTCCACAACCGATTTCATGTTTCGGTACTGTTCAATTACGTTAAACTCAAAAGTGGAGTTGGGGTAATCTTGCATCACCAAACCGGTAATTTGTCGAAGCAGGTTTTCGTGTGTGTGTAGCCCTTCTTCGGTAAAATCCCGTATCAGAAAACTGAGCGAGGCATGTTCGAGCAGGCCGTTAATACTTTTGGGGTGTATAAACCCGCCGTACATTTCAGTGGTTTCGGGCGACAGGTGGTGTTTGGGCAGGCGTTCAACAATGGCGGCAGCAATTTTTATGGCATTTTCCATTTTACCTTTTGCAGTGCCGGTATGTGCGCTTACGCCCTGAATGGTTATTTCCACGGCATCGGCGCAAAAATTTTCGTACTCTATGGAACCGGGTGTTTGCCCGTCAACAGTATAACCAAACTGAGCGCCTAATTTTTCCATGTTTACCTTGTCGGCACCATGCCCCACTTCTTCATCGGGGGTAAACAATATGCGAATGGCGCCGTGTTTTACCTGCGGGTTGTTTATTAAAAAGTAAGCGGCATCCATAATGGCAGCTACGCCCGCTTTGTTATCTGCGCCAAGCAGGGTAGTGCCGCTGGCGGTAACTATACTGTGCCCAAGGTGGCTGCCCAATTCGGGGTGGTCAGACAGGCGGATAACCTGTGTAGTGTCATCGGGCAAAACAAGGTCCTGCCCTTGGTAATTGTTATGCACTATGGGTTTTACGCCGGTTCCGCTGCTGTCGGGCGCAGTATCTACATGTGAGCAGAAACAAATAACCGGCACCCCGGTTTTAGGGGTATTGGCGGGTATGGTAGCATATACTACACCCCACTCGTCCATTTCGGCATCGGTTATGCCCATTGCTTTCAATTCCTGCACCAGCAGCCGCGACAGGTTTTTCTGCTTTTCGGTAGAAGGGTAGGTTTCCGATAACGGATCTGACTGGGTGTCTATTTGAACGTAACGCAAAAATCTTTCTAAAACGGTGTATGTTATGGCAGATAACGACATAATATTGTTTTTGATTGGTAACCGATGCAAATATACAAGCTATGAAGCAGAAAAATACTGTTTCAGCGTACTTTAGCAAGGCAGGCAGCAGACTTAGTTTTGCAGGTTTTGTAAATAACCGGCATCTACTTTAAGCCCCAATTGCTGGGCTTTAAGGGCATCTTGCAGGGCAGCGCCTTTGTTGCCTAGTGCATTGTAAGAGTAAGAACGGTTTAGGTAATACTGCGGCACTTTACCGTTTATCTGCATAGCTTTGGTAAAATCGGCCACCGATTCTTCAAACCTGTTCAGTTTCTGGTTCGATACGCCGCGCGAGTTCCAGATGCCGTCGTGCTTAGGGTCTAACTGCAGGTATTTGTCAAAGTCTTTCAGCGCCAGGTCGTTTTGACCGGTAAGGTCGTAGTAAATGCCGCGGTTAAAGTAAATGCTTGGGTAGTTGGGGTCTAACGAAATGGCTTTTGTGAAATCGCGCTCGGCTTCGTCGTAGCGTTTGGCACGCACGTAAATAAGGGCACGGTTGGTAAGAGCCTTTACGTTATCGGGGTCAAGTTCAAGGGCTTTGTTGTAATCGGGCAGGGCAAGGTCGTCTTTCCCCTGGTCAAAATAAATGTTGGCGCGGTTGTTATAGGTAAGCGGGTATTGTGGGTTAATTTCAATTACCTTGTTATAATCTTTCAGCGCTTTGTCGTTCTGTTTAATGCTTCGGTAATATACCCCACGGTTGTCGTATGCCACATCGGAGCGCGGATATTTTTCAATAACATCGGTCCAAAGGGTTTCGCTGTTTTTCCAGACTTTTGCCCGTTGAAACGAAAGCAGGGCAAACAGCAGCAATACCACGCCGGCAGCCCCGTAAACGGTATTTTTAAGCCCCGATTTTTCCTGTAACCACTTGTTTAACCATAAGGCAACAGGAAAGGTTAACCCCACATAGGGCAAATAGGTATAGCGCTCGGCAATAATGGCGCGCCCAACCTCAAAAAACTGCAAAACAAGCGCTATATTAATAACGTAAAAACCCACGCCAAACAGAATGAGTCTGGTTTTTCGGGCGCTCCAAATAACGGCAGCAGCAAACAAAACGGCAATGAACGGCGCTATTTGGTAAACGGCGGGAAGGCTGCCTTTGGTAAGGGCAGGGTAAGGGTGCAATGCCGACAGGTTAAAGGGCGCAAACAACTTGCCAATGTATGCCATAAAACTGTACGAGGCAAACTGTATATGCTGCCAAAAAGTATAGCGGCCAAATTCGGGCATGGCATCTTTTGATTGTATGTTTACCGTGGCCAAACCCACCGCCGCCGAAACGGGTAAAAACAGCAACTTATCGGCAAACATGGCGGCCGAAATGTTGCGTTCCCTGTAATAATCTATCAGCAACAATACCACCGGAAGCACCACCGCAGACGGTTTTGACAGTACCGACAACACAAAAAACACAAAACACAGCACATACCATTTTACCGACCGTTCCTTGTCTAAGTACTGAAGATAGCTGATAAGCGAAAGCAGAAAAAACGCCGTATAGAGCACATCTTTTCTTTCCGATATCCATGCTACCGACTCAACGTGCATGGGGTGCAACGCAAAAACACCGGCTGTAAGCAAGGCCGCAAACGGGTATTTGCGGTCAGTAAGCAGTTGTACAAACACAAATACCAATACGGTATTAAACAGGTGAAATACCAGACTTACAAAATGATACCACTGTGGCGACAACTCCGAAATGCGGTAGTCTATAGCCAGCGACATAATGGTAAGCGGGTGGTAGTTAGACGCAATGGGTTCGGTAAACCAAGTTTTAAAATTTTGGGCGCTCAGTTGCTTAACAAACGGATTTTCGGTAATATACAAACCGTCGTCCCAGGTGTTAATGAGTTCGTTGCCAAAATGCGGGGCATATACTGCCAATGTAAGCAGCAATATAACGCCAAGCGCCCACCAAAGTTGTTTGCCGGCGCCCAAACTCAGGCCGCCGCCTAAATTCGATTGCGCCTGTTTTTTTCTAAGTTCTTTTCTTTTTGCCATGGTTACCTGCTCAAAAAAGTTGGTTGTTATGGTATGCATCAATGCCTGCACCCTGTTAAAAGTTGGCATTGTGCGCCCAAAAATAGTAAATTTTACTGCAACTGCTTTAAAGCACACCGTAAAAGGTGTAATTTAGCGGGCAAATAGCGCAAAGACAAACAAATTGCCGCAGTATTTGTACTTACTTTATTGCCGTTTGGCTTGTTTTGCCGTTTGTTCCCCACACAACATTTAACCAAATGTAATTAACATTCATGAGCCGAGATGCCTTTATTTATGAAGCCATAAGAACCCCGCGCGGAAGGGGTAAAAAAAGCGGTGCCTTGTACGAGGTGAAACCAATTGACCTCTTGGCCGGTTTGTACCGAAACCTGCAAAGTCGCTTTAACTTAATTACCGATGAAATAGACGATGTAGTGTTGGGCTGCGTTACCCCCATAGGTGAGCAAGGCGCCGATATTGCCAAAACATCGGTACTTTATGCAGGCTGGAGCCAGAAAATTGGCGGTATGCAACTCAACCGCTTTTGCGCATCGGGTTTGGAGGCGGTCAACTTGGCCGCCATGAAAATCCGCTCGGGTTGGGAAGATTTGGTAGTAGCCGGCGGGGTAGAGTCTATGTCGCGTCTGCCTATGGGCAGCGATGGCGGCGCCTGGATTACCGACCCCGAAGTGAACCGCCGCCTGGGGTTTGTGCCGCAAGGCATTAGCGCCGACCTTATTGCCACCCGCGAGGGGTTTACCCGCCAAATGGCCGATGCCTATGCCCTCCAATCGCAGCAGCGGGCGGCATTTGCCGCAAAAAACGGCTATTTTAACCGCTCCATAGTACCCGTTACCGACCAAAACGGACTGCTTATTCTGGCGCAAGATGAACACATACGCCCCGATACTACTATGGAAGCACTGGCCGCCCTGCCACCCTCTTTTGCCATGCCCGGCGAACTGGGTTTTGATGCCGTAGCCATGCTGCGCTACCCCGAAGTAGAAACCATTCACCATGTTCATACCGCCGGCAACTCATCGGGCATTGTTGACGGTGCGGCGTTGGTATTGGTGGGAAGCCGTGAAAAAGGCATCGCCCTTGGGCTAAAACCCCGCGCCCGCATTGTTGCCGCCGCCGTACTGGCCGATGAGCCTACCATTATGCTGCAAGGACCCGCCCCTGCTGCCCGCAAAGCGCTGGCAAAAGCCGGCATGAACGCCACCGATATTGACCTTTGGGAAATGAACGAAGCCTTTGCCGCTGCCGTGCTCAAGTTTCAGCGCGAAATGAATATACCCGATGAACTGCTTAACGTAAACGGCGGTGCCATTGCCATGGGGCACCCGCTTGGCGCTACCGGTGCCATGCTGCTGGGTACGGTGTTGGATGAACTGGAACGCCGAAACCGCAGCACCGCCCTCATAACCCTTTGCGTAGGCGGCGGCATGGGCGTGGCCACCATTATAGAACGGGTGTAAAATACCGGCAAAAGCCTGTTTAAGAAGGTTGCGCAACTTATTTGTAAAATTTAATTTTTTGAATACCAATATGCTCTATTACGATATTTTACCCAATCAAATAGCGGTTATTACCTTGGATAACCCCGGCAAAACTGCCAATGTTATTAACGCACGCTTTGCCGATGCCTTTTTTAAAACCCTTGGCGAGTTAAAAAACAACCAATCGGTAAAGGGTATCATTATTACATCCGCTAAAAGCACCTTTATGGCCGGCGGCGATTTGGAGTACCTCTACGGTTTGCGCCATCAGCCCGAAGCCATCTTTCGCGAGTCGGAACAATTAAAAGCGCTGTTCAGAATGCTGGAAACCATAGGCAAACCGGTAGTAGCAGCCATAAACGGGGCGGCCTTGGGCGGCGGTTATGAACTGGCGCTGGCCTGCCATTACCGCATTGCGCTGGAAGACGAGCGCCTGCGTATAGGCCTGCCCGAAGTAACCCTTGGGCTGCTGCCCGGTGCCGGCGGGGTGGTAAAATTAGTGCGTCTTATTGGCCTGCAGGCAGCCACGCCCTACCTCATGGAAGGAAAAAAAGCTGGCCCGCACGAAGCACTCAAAAATGGTCTCATACACGCCCTTGCCGCCAATATGGAAGATATGATGCAGCAAGCCGCAGCATGGATTGAAGCCAACCCCCACGCCCGCCAACCCTGGGATACCGAAGGTTACCGCATACCCGGCGGCGATGCCAAAAATCCCAAAATTGCCCAAATGCTGGCTGTTGCACCCGCCATGCTTACCAAAAAAACGTACAACAACTACCCCGCACCGCAGGCCATTCTGAACACGGCTGCAGAAAGCACCTTAGTTGATTTTGATACCGCCTGCCGCATAGAATCGCGCTATTTTACCCAACTTCTCAGCGGGCAGGTATCCGATAACATGATACAGGCCTTTTGGTTCCAGCTAAATGCCATTAACCAGGGCGCCAGCCGCCCGCAGGGTTTTGCCCACCACAAAACCCGCAAAGTGGGTGTTTTGGGCGCCGGCATGATGGGGTCTGGCATAGCCTATGTAAGCGCCATGGCCGGTATAGAGGTAGTGCTGAAAGATGTTACCGCCCAACAGGCGCAAAAAGGTAAGGAATACTCGGTAAAATTGCTCGATAAACAGGTGCACCAAGGGCGTTTGAGCACCGAACAGCGCAACCAAATACTAAACCGTATTACCCCTACCGGTAATGCAGCCGATTTGCATGGTTGCGATTTAATTATTGAAGCCGTTTTTGAAGACCGCCAGATAAAGGCTGCCGTTACCAGCGAGGCCGAAGCACAAATTTTGCCCGATGCCGTTTTTGCTTCCAACACATCAACCTTGCCCATTACGGGTTTAGCCGCACAATCGGTAAGGCCGCAGCAGTTTATTGGCTTGCACTTTTTTTCACCTGTTGACAAAATGCAACTGGTTGAAATTATAAAAGGTAAACAAACCAACGCCCAAACGCTGGCTAAGGCATTTGATTATGTGCTGCAAATTAAAAAAACGCCCATAGTGGTAAATGACAGTCGAGGGTTTTATACCTCGCGCGTGTTTGCCACCTATGTTATGGAAGGTGTTACCCTGCTGGCCGAAGGCCAACACCCGCGCCGCATAGAATCGGCAGGGTTGCAGGCCGGCATGCCCGTGGCACCCCTTGCCCTGTTAGACGAAGTATCGTTATCTTTGGTATATGATATACGAGAGCAAGCCCGCAAAGACATGGAAGCCGCCGGCCAGGAATATGAAAAAACGCCGGCCTACTACCTGCTCGAAAAAATGGTGAAGGAACTGAAACGTTCCGGAAAAAAATCGGGGCAAGGATTTTACGACTATCCGCCCGATGGCAAAAAACACCTTTGGCCCGAATTAACCACCCACTTTCCGCTGCAACCGCAGCAACTGCCCATGCAAGACCTTACCGACCGCCTGATGTTTATACAATGCCTTGAAACTGTGCGCTGTATGGAAGAAAACGTGGTAATGAGTGTGCCCGATGCCAACCTTGGTAGCATTTTCGGATGGGGGTTTGCTCCGTTTCAGGGCGGAACGCTGCAATTTATAAATGCTTACGGGCTTCATAAATTTGTGTACCGTGCCCAAACGTTGGCCAAACAATATGGCAGCCGCTTTAACCCCCCTAACCTGCTACTGCAAATGGCAGAAAATAACCAACAATTTACCATAGATTTTAAAGTAAAGGCAGGGTAATTTGAAAAATTATACCCGTCTACCTAATATTTTAGGGTAAGTATTGCCAAAAAATGGTAAATTTGCTCTTGCTGTTAAAGTGTATGCAATACACAAAGCCATAATTGCTGCCTATGCCTTATACTTATGAATATCCGCGCCCGTCTGTTACGGTGGACTGTGTTGTGTTTGGTTTTGACGATAAAGAACCCGACCTGAAAGTACTGCTTATACAACGCGCTGCCGACCCCTACAAAGATTGCTGGGCGCTGCCCGGCGGATTTGTTGATATGGATGAACCGGTTGAAACCGCCGCCATGCGCGAACTGGAAGAAGAAACCGGCTTGACCGATGTTTTTTTGGAGCAGTTATACACCTTTGGCAACCCGGGCCGCGACCCCCGCGGGCGGGTTATTTCGGTGGCTTATTATGCCCTTATTGCACCTGCCGATAAACAAATAACAGCCGCCTCCGATGCCCAGAATGTGCATTGGTTTTCGGTAAACCACCTGCCGCCGCTGGCTTTTGACCACGATCTTATTTTGCAAACCGGCCTGCAACGCATAAGGGGTAAAGTAAGTTATCAGCCCATCGGGTTTGAACTGCTGCCCGAAAAGTTTCCACTTTCGGCGCTGCAAAAGTTGTACGAAACCGTTTTGGAAACTCCGCTCGACAAGCGCAATTTTCGCAAAAAAATTCTGAGCATGGGCATACTCAAAGAATTAGACGAGTTTCAGCAAGATGTTTCGCACCGCGCTGCACGGTTGTATAGTTTTGACAAGGCCAAGTATGAACAAATGGTAAAGGAAGGCTTTTACTTTGAACTGAAAGAACAACGCTCCCGCGAAACAGCCAGAAAAAAATTGAATCCAAAAGGCTGAAAAAGCAACTTTTTACCCACTTTTTTCGATTTATAATATAGCTGCCCTGCTAAAGAACGCAAATACAACAAAGGGGGCAGTTGTACGCAATTCCAAAACATGCACAAAGTTCAACAACAAAAGGTCAGACTGCGGGCGTTTTGCCATTTGTAAAAAATGGGTAAAAAGCAGCACCCCTTACAACTCCTTTAACACATAAAATAGAAATAAAAAAACGAATTTAAAATAAATAATTTCAATATAGGGGCATTTTATAGTATGAATATGCGTAAATTTAGCCCGCAAAAATATTGCAAGAACTCCACTCAAAGCATATGCATAAATTTCTGGGCATATCATTGTTACTTATCGGGTCGGTAGGGTTGTATGCCTTTACCTTTTCGGGTAGTTCGGGTAAAAATACTGCCAATGCAACCGATGTTTGCCGAAACAGCGGACAAAACGGCGGTAAACAGGTACAGCAACAAACTCCTTTATGTACCGATTACCAATATACCGTATCGGGGCTAACTGTTTTGTACGAAAACACCAACGCTACCGACAACGATACGCTTACCTATATTTGGGATTTGGGCGACGGAACTACCGTTTCGGAACAGGTGTTTGAACATACTTACGAAACTATGGGGTCTTACCGCACCTGTTTAACCATTATGGATAACGATACCCGTAAAACCATCTCTCAAAAATGCAAGAACATTGAAATTTTAGACCCCGATTTGTGCGATGTAACCTGGGATCCTGTTTGCGGCTGCGATAACCAAACCTATATGAACGCCTGCTTTGCCCAAAACTACCATGGTGTTTATTATTGGCTGCCCGGACCCTGTGCCGAAATTGACTTCTCGCTCAACTGCGATTTTTCGTATGAGATAAATGACCTTACAGTGTTGTTCATTAATACATCGGTTGGCAATTTCGACTCGTATGAATGGGATTTCGGCGATTCAAAAACCAGTGAACAGCGCAACCCGCGTTACACTTTCAGGCAGCCGGGCATTTACAATACCTGCCTTACCGTAAGCAGCGCCATTACCAAAAAAACGGCAACCACCTGCCATGAGGTAATGCTCACGGCATCGGCACATGCGCCCAAATAAGCACAACCTGCAGGTTAGCCGCCAAAAAAGCCCTTCAGTTTATTTAAAAAGCCGCCGCTTTTGCCTGCTTGTTCCGCAGGCGGAACTGGTGTAAGTTCACGTTGCTCAAGGGCGTGTGCAAGGCTATCTTCAATGGTATCAATCAGTATTTCGTCGGCGGTAGTTTGCGCAAGGGGCAGAGCTTGTTCGTAAGTTTCCACCGCCTTTTGCCATTGTTTTTCTTCTTCATAAATGGCGGCTATCTGAATATGGCAGTTGGTGGCTTCAAACGGATTACCGGCTTGGATAAACTGCCCTATGGCTGTTTGAAACAGGTGAATAGCTTCGGAATATTTTCTTACTTGAGCAAGCAGTTTACCGGCATAAACATTTGAAATGGCTGCTTCGTCGTGGCTGCCGGCTTTTTCAAAGTAAAAAGAGGCCTCGCTATAGCATTTCAGCGCCTGCTCGCGCTTTTGGTGGTGTGCCATAATTTCGGCAATAATCTGGTACACCGAGCCGAGGTATTGGTCGGCATCGCATTTTTCATAGTTTTCTATGGCCATTTTGTAATACTCTAATGCCTCCTGAAACCGGTTTTGAATGCGGTACACATCGGCAATGGTGGCGTAGGTGCCGCCCAATTCTTCCCAGTCTTCAAGGCGTTCTGCCCATTCTACCGATTTTTCAAGGGCATCGAGGGCAGCATCCCAGTTGTTTTCGGCAATGTGAATTAACCCAATTCGCTGATAGGTTTTGGCAAGTTTGCCATTGGCATGAGCAGTTTCAAACAATTCAAGCGCCTGCAAGGCATACTCCATGGCTTTGCCATAATTTTCCTGATTGCGGTGGTGGGCTACTGCCAGTTCATAAAGTACATCTGCTTCCGAAATTTGGGGCGGGGGTTCGGTTGCCTGTTGCCGGGCTAAGGGCAAAGCATTTTCAAGGCAGGTAATGGCATCGGAATATTGACGCAGGTCTGAGTGGGTTTCGGCCAGTTGTGAAGAAGTTTCCAACAGGGCAGCAATGTCTTTCTCTTCGGCATTTTGCTGTTGTTCCAGCGTGTTGTTGAGTTGTGCCAGTTGTTCCTGCAGTTCTTCGGTAGTGCGTTTTTCCTTTGACATTGTGTAAGATTTTGAATTGAAAATTGAGCGGAAAGATAGGAAAGAGCGGGGTGAAATCTCAATTTTGGGGTTTATTTTTCCAGTTTGCGCTATATACCAGCACTATTTCTATTTTGCGGTTGCGGCTCATGGGTGGCTCTGTTCCGCGTTTCCATTGATACCAGGAATAAGCAGCGCCCGAAAACAAAGCCGGGTTGAGACGCGAATGACCTATGAAATAACGCACAACATTATTTGACCTTGCGGCCGATAAATCCCAGTTATCGCGAATGCCGCTTTTCCATAGGTTATTAAATTTTCGAATACTAACCGAGTCGGTATGCCCTTCTACCATAATTTGGTCGTAAAGTTCGCTGTTGTTGCCCAGCGCCGAAAAAACGTTCAGGCATCGGCTAAGCGTTAATTTACCATTGGTTTTTAGGGTATCTGAGCCAAGGTCGAACAGTATTTCTTCACCAAACGACAGGCGCTGAATGTTTCCGTTGATGCTGTGGGTAATTTTACCATCGGAAATTTCGCGGGCAAATTCTTTTTCAAAGGCATCTAAAAATTCACTTTGTTTGGCACGCACCGCCAGCAATTCCAGGTTATCGCCTCCCGAAAAATAATCATAAACAATGGTAAAAACAGCCACAATAAACAAAGACAAAATAGCATCAACAAAAACAGTCCAATAGTTTACCTCTTCGGCAATAACTAAGCCGCTGTGGCGATAGGCGTTATTTTCGGGTTCTGTCATGCGGGTATTGCTTTTGAAGAGTGGTTAAGAGAGGCCGAAAAATTTAAGTATGCGTTTTACAAAGCCCGGAAACCCTGTTGTTTGTTGATCCTGCAGTCTTTTTTCGAGGTCGTTTATTTGTTGTTCAAGCCGTTGGTATTCGCGGGCATATTCGGCAATTTGTTTTTGTATGGCTTCGTCGGCCATGGTTCTGGCTATTTGTTCTACATACTTAGGGTTGGCTAATTTATTGGTGGTATCAAGGGTGTTGGCCATTCGGGATAACTGAGTAGGCAGTTCCATGTTTAAATTGCGCATGAGGTCTTGTAATCCTTGTAATTTTAACCCCAGTTCATCTAATTTCAATACTTCCTTTTGAACGGCTTCCTGCACCATAGCGGCAAATGTGTTGAGCATTTGCTCCAATGCATCAAGCGTATCTTTAAACTTTTTGGTGCTGATATCGAATCGGTTGCCGGCGCTTTGCGCATTGGATAGGTTGCTTCTTGACAGTTCAATCATGCTTTTGAGTTCTTCCTTAAGTTGCAGGTGCTGCTGCTGCGAAAGGGCAATAATTTCTTTCAGCCAGTCGGCAAAACTGAAATCGGTATGATAAAGGCGGTCGGTAAGTTGTGCGATGGTGGCATTGTGCAGGTTTAGGGCCTCCAGTATTTTGTAGTTTTCGGTTCCCTGCCCGGCACTGCCGGCCATGGCCGTTACAGCGCCATGCATGGCCGTAATGGTTTGCGAAAGGGCATCTTGCGCCTGAATATAGGCATCAATGCTGGTTTTGAGGTTGGCGGTAAACTGCCGAAGGTTGGTATAGTCGGCCGATAAATGTTCCGATGTAAGTTGCATACTTCGGGCAATGTCGTTTACCATTTGCGTATTGAGGGTTACCTTGTCTATGAGTTGCTGTATTTGGGTTTCCTGCCGCAGGGGGCTAAAAAAAGGTATGAGGCGTGTAGCGGTAAGTTGCTCTAATTTAGAGAAAAACTGTTGCTTTACCCAGTTCAGCGGCAGCAGCAACAGCCCAAGCACTATAGTTCCCAATAAGCCCCAAAAACTGGTAAGAAAGGCATCTTTCATGGGCGCCAGAATGGTTTTCATGCTTTGCGTAGCCTGGCTGTAAGATTCAAGCAGTTGCCGTATGGTGTCGGTATTAATTTCGTCAAAAACTACCCTTATCTGCCCTACCATTTGGCTTAACCCGTAAAAAGTGCCAAACAGCCCCAGCATCACCATTGCCGAGCGGGCATAGCGCAAAAAATTAGCCGCCGCCGAGGCATTTTCATGCAATACATCATTGTCGGAAAGGGTGCTTTGCACAACGGGCTGTTGCTGCATAGCTATGAGGTAAATACTCTCGGCGCGGTTTACAGCAATACCCGGCATACAGTTTTTTACCAGCAACTGGTAGCTGTTTGCCAGTGTTTGTGATTGCTTGTCGAGATAACCAAAATTATCTTGCATTTGCCGCAGAGCATCGTTTTCGTGCAGCATAAACCGAAGCATCTCTTTTACCACAATGGCAGCCGATGCCAGAAAAATAAGGGTAATGAGGTAAATAATAAACTGCCCGAAGCCCGATGCTACAAAATACCAATCGCTCATAGTAGCTGTGTTGTTGTGTTTTTAGGGTGTTGGCTTGTAAATATGTGCGTTCAAATTTAGGGTATTTTTCTATATTGTACACAGAACAGTCAGTAAATACAAAAAAACAGGCTACAATTAGTGGTTTTTGGAGCATGTGCAACTTCAAAATGAATTGGTTTGCTGCAATGTCGGTTATACGACTTTACACATGCAGCTTCCGCCCTAACTTTGCGCCGGTAATTAAAACAAAAAAACTATGAAGTATATATTATTTCTTATTTCGGTTATAATGGGTGTGCAGGTTGCTACGGCGCAAGATGCGGCAATTCGTACCCGCCATTTTAACCATGTTAAAGGGCTGGCCATAGATGGCTACGACCCCGTTGCTTACTTTACCGCTCATGCCGCCCAAAAAGGCAGTTCCAAATTTGCCCATACTTTTGGTGGCATTACCTACTACTTTGCCACTCCGCAAAACCTGCAAACTTTCAAAGCCAACCCTACTGCCTATGAGCCACAATACGGCGGCTGGTGTGCCTACGCCATGGGCAACACCGGCGAAAAAATACCCGTTGACCCCAATACCTTTAAAATTGTAAACGGTAAATTATACCTGTTCTACAACAAATGGCTCAACAACACGCTTACCTCCTGGAACAAAAACGAAAACCAACTCAATAAAAATGCCGATGCAAACTGGAAAAACATCTTTCGCTAACCTTGCAAGCTGGGCAGCGCAGGTAATAGCTGCCGTTATTTTGCTGCAAACGCTGTATTTTAAATTTACCGCCGCCCCCGAATCGGTTTACATTTTTTCTGCCCTTGGCGCCGAACCCTGGGGGCGCATCGGGTCGGGTATAGCCGAACTGGTGGTATCGGTCTTACTGCTCCTGCCGCGCACTGCCTGGCTGGGCGCGTTGGGCGGACTGGCCGTAATTTCGGGCGCTATTTTATCGCACCTTACCGTTTTAGGCATTGAAGTGCAAAACGATGGCGGCACCCTGTTTATGCTGGCATTGGCCGTGTTTGTTTGTTGCCTGTTGGTAGCTATACTCCGCCGCAACCAAATTTCAGAGATCGCTAACCGATTGCGCGGGAAGGTAAAATAATGTACAGTAAACCAGACAGCGGTTAAAATGTTATAACTTGCAGTAACAAAACATACCGCCATGGCTTACCGATGCATGAACGATTGCCTGCTCGATTTGGAAAAACACGGCCACTTAGTGCGCATTACCGAAGAAACAGACCCCAACCTTGAAATGGCCGCCATACACCGCCGCGTGTATGAAGCCGGCGGCCCTGCCCTGTGGTTTACCAACGTAAAAGGCAGCAGTTTTACCTGCGTCTCCAACCTGTTTGGCACGCTGGAACGCAGCAAATTTATGTTCCGGCATACGTTGGCAAAGGTGCAAAAGGTGGTAACCCTTAAAGCCAACCCCGAAGCAGCTCTCAAAAAACCATGGCAATACCTTGGCGTACCGTTTACCGCCCTCAACGCCCTGCCCATGCGCAGCCGCTTTGGCGCGCCGGTTACCTATGCCCAAACCACCATAGACCAACTGCCGCAAATAAAATCGTGGCCCATGGACGGCGGCGCCTTTGTAACCCTGCCCCTTGTTTACACCGAAGATGCCGACAAACCCGGCATTATGAACTCTAACTTAGGTATGTACCGCATACAACTTAGCGGCAACCAATACGTGCCCAACAAGGAAATTGGGCTGCACTACCAATTGCACCGCGGCATAGGCGTACACCAATCAAAAGCAAACGCCAAAGGCGAGCCACTTAAAGTAAGCATTTTTGTGGGCGGACCACCCTCACATATTTTATCGGCGGTTATGCCGCTGCCCGAAGGCTTGTCTGAACTTACCTTTGCCGGCGCTTTGGGCGGAAGGCGGTTTCGATATACGTACCGCGACGGGTTTTGCCTCTCTTCCGATGCCGATTTTGTGATAACCGGCTACGTTTATCCCCACGAAAACAAGCCCGAAGGCCCCTTTGGCGACCATTTGGGCTACTACAGCCTGCAGCACGATTTTCCGCTCATGCGCGTACACAAGGTTTGGCACCGCAAAAATGCCGTTTGGAGCTTTACCGTAGTAGGCCGCCCGCCACAGGAAGACACCAGTTTCGGGGCGCTTATACACGAAATTACCGGCGCTGTTATTCCCTCCGAACTGCCCGGACTGCACGAGGTAAATGCCGTAGATGCCGCCGGCGTACACCCGCTGCTGCTGGCCATTGGCAGCGAGCGCTACACGCCCTACTATACCGGCCGCAAACCGCAGGAAATTCTTACTATTGCCAACCACATTCTGGGCTTCGGGCAAATGTCGTTGGCAAAATACCTGCTCATTGTTGCCAAAGAAGATAACCCGCAACTTTCTACCCATCATATAGACCATTTTCTGCAACATATGCTGGAACGCATAGACTGGACGCGCGACCTGCATTTCCAAACCAATACCAGCATTGATACCCTTGATTACAGCGGAACCGGGTTAAACAGCGGTTCGAAGGTGGTTATGGCCGCCGCTGGCGATAAAATACGCACCCTTGCCGCCACTTTGCCCGATGATTTTACCCTGCCCGCCGGCTTTACCCAACCCAACATTGCCCTGCCCGGCGCACTGTGTATTACCGCACCGCCCTACATGGAACCAACCGAAGCCACAGAGCAGGTAACCCGCTTGGCGCAACACCTTTTACAGGCGAAAATGGAAGGACTACCACTTATTGTGCTGACAGACGACAGCGAATTTGCCGCCCGAAACCTGCGCAATTTCCTGTGGGTTACTTTTACCCGAAGCAACCCCTCGCACGATATTCACGGCGTTAATAGTTTTACCCAACATAAACACTGGGGCTGCCGAGGCCCGCTTATTATTGATGCCCGCAGAAAACCCCACCATGCCCCACCCCTTATTGACGACCCCAACATAGAAAAACGCGTAGATGCCCTGGGTGCAAAGGGTAAATCGCTGCATGGAATAATTTGAGCAGGCACAGCAGGGCAAGGCTCCCACCTTTTATATACGGTTTGGATTTTCTTGCACAAGCGCTGTGCCTCCTGACTTGGCTTTGACCATAGTGGGGCATTGAGAAGTTAGTTATTTTTCCGATGTTGTTTTCTGCCGCCTCATCAACATTCAACCCCTCTGGGGTTGTAATATATGTGTCGTTTATTTCCGTAGGTTTCACCTACGGCTATGCATATTTGAACCCCTTCGGGGTTTTCGGGAAATTGGGTTGCTCCGATATAGCCCGCTTCAACAGTTATACACATTTGACCACCTTCGGTTTTTTGCCTGTTGGTTTATATGTGAAATCATGAAACCATTTACGGCTGTGCATATTTGTACCGCTTCGATGTCTTTGATGGTTCCCGAAGATAATAGCAACGGGATAAGGGTGCGGCGAGCAAAATTTTTTGTCTCCATCACTTCACCTTTTTCAATTTTAGAACAACTTTTGACGTAGCTTTATAAAGTTGAAAACGTTGAATGGGAATAGCCAAGGAAAAATGGCGGATAATTAAAATTTTTGTGCCAATGCTATGTCAGTTGTTCCTGTCCGGCGTGGCCTTGTTTGTAGTGGTGCAACGTACGGTGCATAACCGCAAACCATAGTGGCGGAATTAAAGCAAGCAACATCATACCCGGGTAGCCGGTGGGCATTTGCGGGCTTTCCTCAAAATGGCGCAAAATCTGGTATTTGCGGCTGGCCATATAATGGTGGTCTGAGTGGCGCGAAAGTTCGAGCAACAAGAGCCGGCCGGCGGGGTGGTTAGAGTTCCATGAGTGTGCTGGCAGAGTTCTTTCGTAGCGGTCGCCTTTCTTATTTCTGCGCAACCCATAATGTTCAATATAGTTAACCGTTTCCAGCAGCAAAACACCCATGGCGGCCCCGCCAAGGAAAAACAGCAGTGTTTGCCAGCCAAACAGATATGCCACAACAGCAATCAGTGCCAATTGTATTAGCTGGAACCGAAGCATTTCGTTGTGCAGACTCCAAAAATGCAGGCTTGCCTTTTTTAGTCTTGCGGCTTCTAAGCGCCATGCAGAAAGCCACCCACCCCACACCGAGCGGAAGTAAAAAGTATAAACTATTTCGCCATAGCGGCTGGAGGCGGGGTCATCGTCGGTAGAAACGTTTTTATGGTGGCCGCGGTTATGTTCAATAAAAAAGTGCATATACAAAGTAGTGAACAACAGCATTTTGCTCATTATTTGCTCATAACGGGTGCTTCTGTGCCCCAATTCGTGAGCGGCATTAATGCCCAGCACACCACAGGCAATGCCATAGGCAGTGGTTATGCCTATTTTTACATACAGTGGCAGTTCTTCATTGCTAACGGTAAACAGAAAGTAGAGCATAATGGCATACTGTGCCGGCACCAAGCCGTACAGCAGCAGGTCGTAGGTAAGGTCTTTTTTGGCCACTTCTTCTTCGGCTTCGGTAAGGTTTTGGGTGGAGCCTTTTGTAAACAGTTCAATAAGCGGCACTATGCCAAATACAAAAATAATTGCCGAATAAGACCATGCGCCGCCCGCATAGATTGAAAACAGCACAATTGCGGGTGCAACGTAGATTAACAGGTACTTTAAAGTGTGCATTTTCATGAATAAGCCTTTTTTGTTTGGTGGTGCGTAAATGAATGCAACAAAAGTAGCAGCCTGTGCAGGTTATTTTTAGACGGCAGCGTACAAAAAAGCAAAAAAATAAAATTATTCGGGAAAATCTTTTCTCATTTCTGCAACCATTACTCGTATTTCGTCAATGTAATCGGTAAGCCAATTGTAGGTAAAGGTGTTTTCGGTAACGCGCAGGTAGAAGTTTTCAACAGTAAGGTTTAAAATCATTCGGGCCAGGTATTTTTTATCGGTTAGCCCCAATGTGTTGGCCCAAAATGGCAAAAGCGCTTCTTCAACAGGTTGATGCGCTTTGCGGAAGCAGTTGTTAAACTCGGGTATATGCCGGTTTATTCTCAGTTGTCGGTTAAATAAAACATCTTGTTTAGCTTCCAGCAAAATGTGCAACATATCGGGAATCATGTTTTTGCAGATTTTCATTTTGCCGGCAATTACTTTGGCATTTTGCCGGTGCTGCTGCAACAATAATTGGGTAAACACCTCCATATCGGCAAAATAATGGTAAAAAGATGATTTGCTTTTACCCGTTTTTCGGGCAAGCGCTTCTACCTTCAGTCCCGAAATGCCTTCTTTTGCAAAGGTTTCGTAGCCTGCCTGTATCCATACTTTTTGGTTCTCTTTTGTCATTTCATATGCGGCGTAAATACAACATTTTCTGCTCTTTTGCAAGAGCATCCAAGTGCGTACCAAGTTACAAAAAAATAGCAGCTTGCCGCAAAACAATCATGAAGAGTTGTACTGCTGTTTTATTTAAAAACAGATTGGTTTTAGATTTTGGCTGTATTTGCACGTAGTATGTGCTGTTTCTGCTGCGACTACAAAGCTAAAGTATAACAGATTTTGTGCAACAGCAGCGGGTAAAGAAGTGCAGGTTTGCAAAACAGATATTGGTTTTAAAACCCGTTTATTTGATTTCGGGGTTTACCTATAATATTTAAATTTCGGGTTTTGCCAAACAACTCTTCCGATTTTATATTATAAGCCTCAGCTGCTTCCTCGGCAGTTTTAAAAAAACCAAGGTCATATTTTACCCGACCCTTATAAATCACGGCGCGGTATTTGTCGCGTTCAAGGCTTACGCCCCGGTAACCGGTTTTGTTGGTGGTTTTTTTGGTGTTTCTTACCGCAACAGAACGGGGCACCCATTTAAGGTTTTCGGTTCGGCAATCTAATTTATTGCCGTTAATAATGCTTACATACAGTTTTTGCTCATGCTCGGGTTTATCTACAAAGCGTTCGGCAATGTATTTATGCAGATAAATGGTTTCGCTTTTGTAGCTGCCATCTTTCATGGGGTGGTTTTTCTGGAAAAAAACATACCCGTTTGAGTGAAGGCGAAGGTTGTCTAAAAAACCAATAGCGCTCAGATAAGTGTGGTTGGTTATAAACTCATGTGCATCTGCCGAAAGGAGCGCAAATTTGTCTGCATTTTTTAGTTTTACTTTAAAAATCATAGTTGTTTCTAAAGAGGAATAGCAAAAGTGAAGAGGATATGAGTTTGTGCATTGAATTAGGAGGCCATAACGGGCCCGGTTGGGGTATTGGTAATTATTTTTTTGACGATTGGGGTGCAAAATTGTCACTTTTTTTATAAAAATGTACATTTTGCGCATAAAACAAGAAAAAATATTTTCCTGACAATATTCTTACAATAAAAGAAGAAGATTTTATAAAAACAATATAATCATAATATTATAAGTGCTTACTGAACCGATGAAAAGGAAACCCTTTAGCCGCCTGATTGGGGTAATTTGCAGCATTTAACTTCCCGAAAAAGTTTGTAGAATTTTCTGCACCACTTTCGGCTTTATTTATTTAGGATAAGTCTAAAATGCCTCCGAAAAGATACAATGTGCAGCATAGCCGTATTGAAACTCACGAAACAAATCGGCCCGATTGTTGCAATATAAAAACAGTTTACAAATTTATAATTTGTTTAATAAAACATTTTATTTAACCTTAATTTAAGACCCTTTCGGTTCCTTCACCATGCTGCTGTTCATTCTTCCTGGTTATTCCTGTTTTCAACGCTTTGCGTACTATACAGAAATGCCGCGATGCGTTTTATAAACGTCAATTTAGGGATGCAGAAAAAGAAAGGGGCAGATGCTTACCTATTTGCATTTGGCAAGGCAGCAAGGCGGTCGCCAAAACAGGGCGGTTTATTTTATTGCTGTTGCTTTGTTAAAATGGCATAGCGGGTAGGAACAACGGTATGACCTTTATAGAGGAACAGGGCTTTGGTAAACTCTGCTCCCAGCAGCAAAATAATGGAAATGTAGTACACCCACAGCAACAGCAATACCAAAGAGCCGGCCACGCCATAAGCGCTCGAAATGCCACCACGGCTAAGGTACAGCCCTATTAAATACCGCCCGGCACCAAACAGTAAGGAAGTAAATACAGCCCCCCACCACACATGTCGCCAGGCTAATTGAACATCGGGTATATATTTAAAGGCGAGTGCAAATAACAATACCGAAAGTCCATAGGAAACCACAAAATTAATTAGCCGAAGAAAGTCTATGGAAGAATCGGAAAGATAGAGTTTCAGGTATTCGTCAAAAATAGAGAGCAGGGTGCCATATAACAAGCCCAGCACAACAAATACCACAATAACCAGTATAATAAGCAGGGCCACCAACTGGTCTTTGAGGTATTTTGCAATAATGTTGCGGGTTCCTTGTTTGGATTGCACTCCCCAAATATAATTGAATGCCCATTGCAGTTGCACCCAAACACTGGTAGCGCTGAAATAGGTGCTAATGATTCCGATGAGTGTAATGCCAATGCTACCCTGGTATTGAAATGCGCTGATGGCTACTTCATGAATAACTGCAGCAGCCTGTTCTCCTATAAAAATAGAGAGATTTTGGTCTATTTGCCCTTCTATAGCCGCAGCACCCAGGAAATTGCCCAACAAGAGCAAAATAACCATTAAAATAGGCGAAAGCGACAATATGGTGTAAAAAGAAAGAGCAGCAGCCAAGCTTGGCACATGGTCTTGGGAATAATGGTAAAAGGTATTTTTAACGACTTCGATAATTGGCAAAAACAATTTCGGCACGGAGTAAAACGGGTTTAATACAAAAAGAAAACGGCAGTGCAAAAAAGCAACTTACCCTGGCCTGGCAACATGCCGGTACGAAGCGAAAAATTGCTCATTAACCCCAGTTGCTATATTTATGGCGAATGTTCCCTGAATTTAAAGTTAATGGCATCGCACTTGCGCATATTGGAACTTAGGGCCACTTTGTTTTGTTTTTTACCGTCAAAAATAGTAAGGGCGGCTGTGTTGGGCGGGCGGCTGCCTTCGTTATGAGCATAAAGCACAAGGTAATTATCGGCGTTTCGGTTGATGGTAATCTTAATTTTGCGCTTTTTTTGGGTAAGCGGATATTCTTTAATGAGCCACTGGTCGTTGAAATAAACCGATATGGTATCGCCGTCTTCGTACTCTTCATCCCAAACCCATAGTTCAAGCTCTTCGTTATCAACAATTACCCTTTTCCCCGAAACCACTTTTCGGTCGCCCAACGAGTCGGGAATGTTTCGCGATGTATAGGTAAGTTTAAGTTTCTCCAGTTCGGGCGCTTGCTTTTGGGGCGGCAGCATTTCTATGTTCTTATTGCGGTTGCCAATATTTACCACAAAGGTAGAGTCTTTAATATCGGGTTTGGTAAATTCGGTTTGTTTGGGTGGCTGTGGCAGGGTTTCGTTTTCAATTACTTTTCGCCATTGCCACATTTTAATTTGGTCGTCGTTGCCGCCGGTAATAATAAATTTGCTGTTGGGGGCAAAATCAACGCTGCGCACAGCGGCCTGGTGTCCGGTAAGGTCGCTGTTAATGTCCATAGAATTAAGGTTCCATACTTTTACATGGTTTTTGGTATCGCCGGTAACCAGATACTGCCCATCGGGCGAAAAACTGATTTGGGTATCGGGTCCGGGCACGGTTACTTTCCACGATTTAATCAGTGCGCCGGTTGATGCATTCCATAGCGAAAAACTGCCGTCTTTACACAGGCTGCCAATGCGGGTATTATCGGGGGTAAATTTTACGTCAACTACTTCATCGGAGCAGGCATTCATGGTTTGAATAACCTTTTTAGAGAAGAAGTCAATCATTTTAATGCTTTGTTTGCTGCCGGCCACTAAGTAGTTGCCGGTTGCGGCATAATCGGCGCAGGTAAAACTTTGTCCGTTGTTGCTAAGTATAAGGCCGGGTTTTGAGCCGGACAGCAGCGGGCGGGTGGCGGTAATATTACCATCTGTGCCGCCATAGAGCACCACGTTACCATCGGGGCTGTAAAAGGCAAATTTGTAAAACACATCGGGCTTTCCGCTTTGCTTTCTGGCATTTTCCTCATAAATGACCTTATTTTGCGACAGTTCCCACACTTTCATAAACCCATCGCGCGCAGTACTTACTATATACTGCCCGCCGGGGTTAAAATCGAGATGGGTAATTTCGGCCGTATGCCCGTTGTCTCGCAAAATATGGGTAATGTCGCCTGTATTGGAATCCCGAATTAGAATCATGCCCTGATTGTTGCCACTTGCAAAAGTTTTGCCATCGGGGCTGTAGGCTACTGCGGTTATGGCGCCTTTTCCGCTGCTAAAGGCTTTGTAGTCATCAAACCGTTGTGCATGTGCACTAAAACAAACGGTTGCAATGAGAAATAAAGAAGCGATAAGTCTTTTCATAATGCTGCAAAATTAAGCTATTCGGCCGAACCTTTCATTTTATAACGCTTTTTAGCCTTTAAAATTTGAACAGAGCACTTTTTTTGGAGCAGGCAGCTTTGTTTTGGTTTAACCGGCGGCTGCCTATACCCAATTAAATTTTTCTTATTTGAAGTCGAAAAATTTTTTTCTCATTTTATAGCAAAACTCTTGTCACAGAAAAGTAAAATTTTTAACTTTGGTCGAAAATCGGGAGAAACATGGCCGAACGCAAGCGGGCAGTAATTTTTTTATTTTTCGTACTGCTAATCATTCTACATCTTTTTTTAATGTTTGCTTATACCAGTTAAGCAAATGGTGGACATTGCTCTGTTTGTTGCCGGTGCGGCATAGAGAACGGACTTTGGCTGTTAAGTTGAAGTCCGTTTGTATTTTATGACATACCGACTTGTACAAAAACGGGGCGGTTTGGTGCTTTAAGGTTGCTTGGGGCTTTTGCCGCCGGACATTTGTTAAGTTAAAGTTAAGCCATTCTTACAAAGGGGTTATGTTTCTATTATGCTTTGTTTTTAAGGATTTTGGTGTAATAGGCTGCCGTAATTTTGCACTGTAAAATTTAAAAACAACGCAAAAAGTATGAGAAACTTAACCATTTTATTGTTCATTTTCCTTATTGGCCTGCCCCGCATATACGGGCAAATAGCCACCGGAACGGTAATTGACCCCACCACCAATGAAACACTGGTAGGGGTAAATGTGGTTGTTGAAAACACCATGTTGGGAACAACCACCGACCTCGACGGCAACTACACCCTTAAATTGCCCGAAGCCAACACCGCCTATGTATTGGTGTTTAGCTATATTGGTTACGAAACCAAGCGCATTGAAGATGTTTGGGCCGATAAAAACGGGCTTACCAAAATTAACGTAACCCTTAAAGAATCCTCGCAGGAACTGGTAGAGGTGGTGGTAACGGCCAGCGTAAGGCGCGAATCGGTAGCGGCCATGCTCTCTTTACAAAAAAATAATGTCACCATTGCCGATGTAATGCCCGGCGATGTAATAAGAAAAACACCCGACCGAAACACAGGCGAAGTGTTGCGCCGTGTAAGCGGAACTACTGTGCAGGAAGGAAAATTTGCCATTATAAGGGGGTTGAACGACCGCTACAATGCCGCCATGATAAACGGCGCCCTCATGCCCAGCACCGAACCCGACCGGCGGGCATTTGCCTTTGACATGATACCCAGCGCCATGGTTGATAATATGGTAATTTATAAAACTGCCGGCGCCGACATGCCATCGGAATTTGCAGGTGGCATTATACAGGTGCAAACCCGCGATGTGCCCGACCAACCTTTTTTAAACGTGCAGGCAGGCGGCTCATATAATTCTATTACCACTTTTAAGGATTACAGCCACTATAACCAGAAAACACCTTTTTTAGGTTTAGACAACAGCAGCCGCGAATTGCCCCAAAATACGCCCGATAACCTGAGTGCTTTTACCAAAGCCGAGCGCGCCGAGTGGACAAAGCAACTGCCCAATATATGGGCCATACAATCATACAAATCGGCTCAGCCGGGGCAAAGTTTGCAGGTTTCGGGTGGTTTGAACAAAAAACTTAAAAACGGCGACCAGTTTGGGTTTATTGCCGCAACTACCTACAGCTATTCTAACCGAAACGTTTTGGTTGACAGGCAGGATTTTGACCTGGGCGCTAAAATTTACGAAGCCGATGACCGGCAGTTTACCCAAACCATGTCGTGGGGAAACCTGCTCAACGTGCGATACCTACTGCGCGGCAACCATAAATTTAACTACCAGGGCAGCTTTACCAGCAACACTGCCGACCGCTCTGTTGCCCGCCAGGGGTACAATATTGCCAACTCCAACAACTATGAGCGTGGTAATTTCTTGTCGTACACGGCCACCCAACTGCAAACCCACCAAATTTCGGGTGAACACTTTTTGCCGACTTCTAAAATAAAAATTAGCTGGAACGGAAACTACACCCAAATTGACCGCATAGTGCCCGATATGCGCGGCATTACCTACCTGCTGCCCGCCGATGCCGATACAGAAGATACTACCTACACCGCCGAAATTCCGTTGGGTTCGCCTTCCTTTAGATATGGCGGACGCTTTTTTTCTGATTTGAACGACCGCGCTTATGGCAGCCGCGCCGATGTGAGCATTCCGTTTAACCTGGCAGGGCAAGAGCAAAACATAAAAATAGGCGCTTTTTACCAATTAAAATCGCGCGAGTTTGCCGCCCGAATTTTTGGCATGGTGCGCGCCAGTGGTACGCCGTTGGCTATACGACAACTGCCCGCCGACCAGATTTTTGCTCCCGAAAACATAAGCCCCACGATGTTCAGACTGGAAGAAAGCACCAATTACTCCGATAAATATGGAGCGCAACGTGCCGTAAGCGCCGCCTACGCCATGTGGGACGCCAAAATAACCAGTAAACTTAGAGCCGTAGCCGGTGCCCGCTTTGAGCAAGCAGCCCAGGATTTGGTTATATACAGTTTTAAGGGCGACTCTACCCTTAGCAAAACTTTTACCGATGTGCTGCCCTCGCTCAACTTGTCGTATGCGCTTAACAACAAGAGCAACCTGCGCCTGTCTGCCTCGCAAACCATCTCGCGCCCCGAATTCAGAGAACTGGCGCCCTTCGGGTTTTATGATTTTGAACGTCGGGTAGTAGTAACCGGTAATCCCAATTTAAACCAGGCATCGGTTATTAATATTGACCTTCGCTACGAACTTTTCCCCGAAAATGCACAACTCTTTTCGGTTAGTGCTTTCTATAAAAGGTTTTTCAACCCCATTGAACAAACCCTTAACAGCCCCGGAGCCGGTTCTTTTATTATCAGCTACACCAATGCCACCAAAGCCAATAATTACGGTATGGAGCTTGAAATGCGGAAAAATTTCGGGTTCGTTCACCAAAAACTCGAAAACTTAGTATCGTGGGCAAACGTAGCCTATATCTACTCAAGCGTAGAATCTAACGACGATGCCAACCCCATTGACCGCCCGCTACAAGGACAATCGCCCTATGTGGTAAACATGGGGTTGAGCTACAACTGGCAGCAAGCAGGTCTTAGCGCTACCGTTTTGTATAACCGAATAGGACACCGCATTGCCGAAGTGGGCGATAACGGGGAAGGATTGCCCGATATTTACGAAGCCGGCAGAAACCTGCTCGACCTTCAAATAAGCAAAGACTTTTTGAAAAATGGCAATGTGCGCTTTACCGTAAGCGACCTGCTCAACGAGCCGTTCCGCTTTTACCAAAACAACGACAACAACACCAATTATAACAGCAGTAGCGACCAAACTACCATATCCTACAAAAACGGGGTAAACCTGGGCATTACAGTAGGTTATAAATTTTAATGTTTTAAAAACCAAATTTTTTGTCATGAAAAAAAATGTACTGTTTCTCTTTGTGCTGTTTCTGCTTGTATGCAACGCTTTTGCGCAAAATCCGGTAGTAAGTGTTTCGGGCGAAATTACCGCCAATACCAATTGGACCAATAACAACGTATATTTGCTGCAAGGCTATGTGTATGTTAAAAACAATGCCACCCTTACTATTCAGCCCGGTACCATTATTAAAGGCGATAAAGACACCAAAGGAACCCTTATTATTGCCCGAGGCGCTAAAATTATTGCCGATGGCACCGAACAATTGCCCATCGTGTTTACCTCTAACCAACCCGCCGGCGACCGCACCTATGGCGACTGGGGCGGACTTATTCTTTGCGGCAAGGCGCCTATAAACAAACCCGGCAGCGAAGGCGAAATTGAGGGTGGGGTAAATAATGCATCGGGCGATGCCTTGTACGGCGGAACCGACCCCAACGACAACTCGGGCATACTGCGCTATGTTCGTATTGAATTTCCGGGTATTGCCTTTACCGACAACAACGAAATTAACGGCTTAACCTGCGGCGGCGTGGGCGCCGGTACAATTATTGAGCATGTGCAGGTAAGCTACAGCGGCGACGACTCTTTTGAGTTTTTTGGCGGAACGGTGAACGCCAAATACCTTATTGCTTACCGCGGCTGGGACGATGATTTCGATACCGATTTCGGATATACCGGCAATATACAGTTTGCCCTTGCCCTGCGCGACCCCGATATTGCCGACCAATCGGGTTCAAACGGCTTTGAGAGTGATAACGATGGTTCGGGTACTACCAATACGCCATTTACCCAACCTACCTTTTCCAATGTTACCATTGTTGGACCTGCGCTTGATGCCGGTAATACCATTAACGCCAACTACCGCCGCGCTGCTCACCTTCGCCGCAACAGCCGGTGTTCTATCTATAACTCGGTTCTCATGGGTTTTCCTACCGGATTACTGCTCGACGGCACTGCATCGCAAACTGCTGCTACCGATGGTGAGTTGCAAATTCGCAATACCACCATTGTAGCCACCGACCCCACCAAATTGCTTACCGTAGAAAGCGGCAGCACTTTTGATGTAGCCTCTTGGTTTAACAATGCTGCTTTTGGCAACCAAACTGCCACTACCATTGCCTCGCAACAATTGGCCAACCCGCAAAACCTTACTGCACCCGACTGCCGCCCGCAAACCGGCTCACCCCTGCTTGCAGGCGCCGATTTTACCAACCCCCGACTTAGCAACGGCTTTTTTACCACCACCACTTACCGGGGCGCCTTTGGTAGCAACGACTGGACCGCCGGCTGGGCTAACTGGGATGCCTTAAATACCGCCTATGATACCAACACTTCGGTGTTTGACTTTTTAAACAATACCACCAACGCTCATTTGAACATTACGCCCAACCCCAGCCATGGCCAGGCAAACCTGCAATTTGAAGTTGCAACCGCCAACAGCCAAATACAAATTCATATTTGCGACCTGGCAGGCAGAATGCTCAAACCCGTATTTGACGGCGCTATGCAAAAAGGCACTGCCAACTTTTACCTTAACACCGCCGAATTACAGACTGGTTTATACCTGATTAGAGTAACCGAAAACGGGGCAACCGCCACAGCAAAACTTCTTGTAAGATAGTTTCCTTTCTTTTTTGCAGCCATAAGCACATGGCTTTTATTTTTTATTTGCAAGTTTCCATACTTTTTTAACGCCCTGCCCCAAAGGCCGGGCGTTTTTTTGACTGACCGTAGCAGCTATTAGGCTATCTGGAATTAAATTTTGAAACGGTTGCTGTACCATGCAACCCCGAAAATTAGGGTGATTTTCTAACCAGCCCGGCGAATAGACAACACAAAATTTGTTACTCTATATCCAGCATTCGGACGGCATGTACCATTTTAATGGCAGTAATGGCGGCTTCTACGCCTTTGTTGCCATGTTTTCCGCCGGCGCGTTCCAGTGCCTGTTTGTGGGTGCGGGGGGTAAGTACGCCAAAAACAAACGGGGTGTTATATTCCAAACCCAATTGCATAATGGCCTGCGAAACAGCCATATTAATGTAATCATCGTGTTTGGTTTCACCGGTAATAACGCAGCCAATGCAAATTACTGCATCTATTTCATGGCTTTCGTACAAAAGTTGGGCACCAAGCGGCAGTTCAAAACTTCCGGGCACATGTTGCAGCAAAACATCTTCTTTTTCGGCGCCGTGCAATAAAAGGGCTTCAACACAGCCTTTAAGCAAGGCAAAGGTAATATCGCTGTTATAATCAGAAACTACAATACCAAAAGTCATGCCGGCAGCAGAAGGCACGTTTTGCGCATCGTACATAGACAGGTTTTTGAGAGAAGTTGCCATAGTTTTCGGTAAATAATAAGTTATTAAATTAACCCAAGTTGCTCTTTACGCCTGAAATCTTTAATGAGGAGGTGGTAAAAAAACACGCCCAGCACGTAAAAAGCGGCAGTTATGTAAATAATATAGCCATAGCGCAAATTCATTTCGCGCAGGTAGCGGAACACCAGCGAACTGAAAAACCAACTGCCCGACCATATGGAAGAGGTAATAGCACTTACTAATTCCTGATTTTTTTTGCCCACGTAGTACATGGTCATTTGCGAGGTCATGGGGTTGGCCAAGTTCATGAGAGGTTGCCGTATAATGAAACAAAAGGCAGCAATATAGAGGGCAAAAGGCCAATGGCTGATGAAATCGGTAGCGCCCAGCAATACAAGTGCAATAATGGCCAGCAATTGGGTGCCGGTAATGGCTTCGTAGCCGAATTTTCTTTTTACCAGCGGCGCCTGCAAGGAAAACAAGGCCACCACCACGCCGGTTACCGACCCAAGGAGCGAAAAGGTATCGGAGTTAAGTCCGAAAACGTGGAAAAAAAACAGGTTCATAAACGGAATGGTAAGACCCGCTCCTACTGCAATCATGGTGGTAGGCACAATGGCTTTAGCAATAATATCCCAGTCGTAGTTACTGAGCGCATGTTTTGATTGCAATCCGTGCGCTTCGGGAATTTTTTCATTTACCGACATTCGCCATACAAACCATGCAGCAGCAAAGCCCGATAGCGAGAAAATTTGCAACAGTAGTTTATCGTCAAAAATATGAGGGTCAATGCCCGATAGCAGCCAAATGAGCAGCCCTGCCACAATGGTGGCAAAACTCCAAACCGATGCATTGAGCGAAATGCTTTCGGTATGGCCGGCAGGGTTGGAGTTGCGCAAAATAAAAGGCAATATGGCAATCTGGTTGGCGGTAAAACAGATGCCCCAAACAATGAGGCTTATTTGCAGCAACCAGTTTATTTTAAGGCTCACTGCCTCTAATATGACCAGCGAAACAAGCGGCAATACAACAGCCGACAACAGCAGCAACGGCCGTATGCGCCGCCCGCGTATAAACAACCCGAAAGGCAGGGCAAACAGCACCACACTCATAAAACGGTAGGCAACAAAAGTGGCTATTTCATGATCGGCATAGCCGCTTTTGGTCATATACAGGTTGAGAATAAGGGTAAAACTGGTATTGATGAGTTGCAAAAACAACTCGGCAATAATGAGGTAAACAATATTGGTTTCAACCTTTTGATATGCCTTTAAAAAACCAAACACAGCAGCGTAATTAGATTATGGTAAACGGTTTGGCCTTCTATAAGGTTCAAAGCGCAAAAAAGAAGCGTTGTTTTGCATAGGGATTTAAACCCCAAATTATAAGTTAAAATAATTCAAATTAATCAAAATGCACCATCGCAAAATTAGCCCGCAAATCGGTTGCAGTGCACGCATTTTATTGTACTTTTACAGCTTATTTTCTAACACAGTCAATTCCGATCGTCTATAAACAGCCAAATTTATGGGTCGCAGCGCAATTTTCTCGTTTATTTTGTTATTATTTTGTATTGCCATGCAGGCACAAACCATAGAGGTAAAACCCTATTTGCAGGATGCCGAACCCAACAGCATACGCATCATGTGGGAAACTTCATTGGGCACCGAAAGCACCGTTGAGTGGGGAACCACCATTGCTATGGGCAACACTACATCGGGCAGCGTTGAACCCGGTTCGGGCTTATCGCAAATACATCAGGTGCAACTTACCGGCCTTACACCTGATACGCGCTACTATTACCGTGTAAAAACCGGTAGCGCCATTAGCAGCCGGTATGAATTTATAACACCGCCGCTTAAAAACTCCGAAAAATCGTTTAACATAGTGCTGATGAGCGATATGCAGCGCGACCTTACAAACCCCGGCAAGTTTTATGAAATGTGCAACAGCGGGGTAATTGATTATGTGGTAGATATGAGCAGCGGCGACCTTCCGCTGGAAATTGGCTGCCTTATGTTTCCGGGCGATTTGGTTGACAACGGGTTAAATTATTCCGAATGGAAGAACACCTTTTTCAACCCCGCCGAAAACCTGCTGGCCTTTATACCCGTTTACCCCGTTTTGGGAAACCACGAACTCAATACCGACACTTATTTTAAGTATTTTTACCTGCCTCCCAACGGTACACCGGGTTATGAAGAGCATTGGTGGTACAAAGATTACTCCAATGTGCGCATAATAGGACTTGATTCTAATACCGGCTACCGCATTCAGGCACAGTTAGACTGGCTGCAAACCGTGTTGGACAATGCCTGCGCCGACCCCGATATTGACTTTGTTTTTGCCCAACTGCACCACCCGCACCACTCCGAACTGTGGCCGGCCGGCAACTTGGATTATACCGGCAGTGTAATTACCCTGCTCGAAAATTTTTCTACCCAATGCGGTAAACCCAGCGTCCATTTTTACGGGCATACCCATGCCTACTCCAGAGGCAACAGCAAAGAACACAACCATGTAATGATGAACGTGGCCACCGCCGGCGGCAATATTGATTATTGGGGAGAGTTTCCTCAAACAGATTACCCCGAACATCTGGTAAGCCAGGACGACTATGGGTTTGTTTGGGCATCGGTACAGGCAGGCAACAACCCCCAATTTACCCTTAAACGCATCAGCCGCGGCAATGAACCCAACCCTACAGACAATGTGCTGCGCGACAGCATTCGCATTAAACGGTACAATATGCCGCCCAATCAGCCCATCGGGTTGTTTCCGGCGCAAGATGAGGAAATTTCTCCCGATTGCAATGTACTGTTTACTGCCACCGCTTTTTTTGATCCCGACAGCGACCCGCAAGGCGCTACCCAATGGCAAATTGCTACCGATGCCGCTTTTACCAACAAAATTTACGACCAATGGCGGCAGTATAAAAATGAATACAACAATACCGATACCCAAGCAGGCGACAACCTGACCAATGAACTGATTACCATTTTGCAGGAAAATACCACCTACTTCTGGCGGGTGCGCTACCGCGACCAAAGTTTAGGCTGGAGCAACTGGAGCGAAACCGTTAGTTTCCATACCTCCCCTTCTGCCTTAACCGCCAACCTGCTGCTGAACGGCGGCGCCGAAGGTGGAACTGCCAACTGGGTAGAAATTGCCGGTTCCTTTGAGTCTATTACCAGCGGCCAATGCGCCGGAAACAATGCCCACAGCGGCTCAAGGCTGTTTGCCGTTGGCGGTGTTTGCGAAGATAACCCCTACGGCGAAGGCATGCAGGATATTGACGTAGCGGCCTATGCCACCCAAATTACCGCAGGCAATACAAAGGTAAAGTTTGGCGGCTACCTGAGCGACTACAACGGAACAGATTTCCCTCAGTTCAGGCTTGAGTTTTACAATGCAGCGAATGCCCTCTTGTCGGCAACACCCACTTACGGCTCGCATTCGGGTACGTGGTTTTACCACAATGAAATGGCCAATGTGCCGGCATCATGCAAAAAAATAAGGTTTATTCTTATGGGCACCCGCGAAGCCGGCAACGACAACGACTCTTATTTTGATGACCTGTTTCTGAAATTAGATACGGTAAATTGCGGCACTTTATACCCGCCCTGTATTTCCCAACCCACCATTGCCGTTTTGGGCGGCAACACCGAAGCCTGTACCGGACAAGTGGTTACCTATACCTGCACACCTAATCTGGCCGGCGCAGTATATACATGGGCACTAAACGGCAACGGCAGCATTATATCGGGGCAGGGTACCCACCAGATTACGGTACAATGGAACGGGGGGGCTACCGGTTCGGTTAGCGTAGTGCAAACGGTTCCTTAATACAAGCATCGGGGAACAGAAAACTACACAAAACGGCAGTTTACAAAGGTAATATCGTCAGATGGGGGCTGTGCGCCTTTAAACGCATGAAGGGCGGCAACCAGATTGTTGGTAATTTCGTTAACCGGCAAATGCTGTTGTGTGGCAAGAAAGCGGTACAGGTTTTCTTCGGTAAAATACTGGCCGGCTTCGTTTTCAAGGTCAACCAAACCATCGGTATAGGCCATCATGAGCGTATCGGGTTGCAACGTTTCCGCCCCTTCATGAATAAAAGGCAGCGTATCTAAAATACCCAGCACTGTACAGCCGGTCTGGAGCAGGGTTTGCATGTTGCCATGTACCAGCACAGGGGGATTGTGCCCGGCGTTAATATAGTGCAGTTTTCGGGTGGCAAAGTTGTAACGTGCAATAAAGAGGGTAACAAAATGGTCGCCTCCGGTAATATCCATTACACGGCGGTTAAGTTTGGCAATGAGTTCTTTGAGTTCCAGACGCTCGCCGGCCAGCGCGCGCAGCACTGCCTGCACGTTGGCCATGAGCAAAGCAGCAGCAATGCCTTTTCCCGAAATATCGGCAATGCAAATCATAAACTCCTCATCATTTATCGGCACATAGTCGTAATAATCGCCGCCAATGTTGTTGTGGGGCAAATAAATGGCGCTCATTTGCAGGCGGTGGTTGTTGGGCAGTTGCTTAGGCACCATCATATTTTGCACCTGTGCTGCCACTTCCAATTCTTTTTTAAGGCGCTCTTGTTGCAGTTGTTGTTTAAAAAGGCGCTTGTTTTCTATGGCAACAATAATGATGTTGGTAATGGTTTGAATAAATTTTATTTTTTCATCGGGCGAGTCGGTGGCATTGCTGTTCAGGTCGCCCAAAAGCAGGTAGGCAAGCGGCCGGTCTTTGTGGTAAACGGGTATTACCATTTCAAATCCGTTGAGTTCGGGGGTGGGCGGCTGGCCTTTAAAACGGGTAATTTCTTTATACTTTACCAAATGCTTTTCTACATCGGTGGCAATAACTTTTGCTTCCTGTTCCTGCAAACCGTAGCAGCAGACACAGGTCCATACATCGTTTTTATGAAAAACAGCAAGCCTGTCAACGCCAATTTGTGCCCGCAAAATAAATTCATAAATTCTGAAAAGCGTTTTGGAAGCATAGTTGCTGTTAATGGCTTTGGTAACTTCCAGTAATGAATCTATTTGCAGTTGTTTGGTAAGCAGTTGCCGTTTGAGTTTATCAACATCTTCTTTTACCATATTAAGCTGCGCTGTATAGGGGGTTCAACCAACAGGCTGCCGCAAAGGTACGAAAAAAAGCGCTGTGAAAAAATGCTATAGCCTTGTTTTAACATCCATAGCATCGCGCAGGCCGTTTCCCATAAGGTTAAAGGCCAGCACCAGCAGCATAATGGCAACACCGGGGGCAAGCGCCAGAAATGCCTTGCTTGTTCCTATATAGCTGTAATACTCGTTCAGCATGGTTCCCCACGAGGGGGCGGGCGGTTGTACGCCAATACCCAAAAAACTCAACCCGGCTTCAATAATAATGGCATTGGCAAAATCAGCCGCTGCAATTACCACCACCGGGCCCACAATATTGGGCAAAATATGGCGGGTAATAATGCGGAAATGGCTAAACCCTAAACTTTGGGCGGCTTCAACAAACTCTTTTTCCCTGATGCTTAAAATTTGACCTCTAACTAAACGGGCAACCTCAATCCACATGGTTAGCCCCACGGCTAAGTATATTTGCCAAAACTCGCGCCCCAATGCCAGCACTAAGGCAAAAACCAGCAACAACAGGGGTATTGACCAAAAAATGTTAATGAGCCACATGACCACCTCATCGGTTTTGCCCCTGAAATAACCGGCAGCCGATCCCAGCGTAATGCCTATGAACATTGAAATTAAAACCGCCATTAGCCCAACCGATAAAGATACCCTTACACCCAATATGAGGCGGCTTACATTGTCGCGGCCAAACTTATCGGTACCCAGCAGAAACTTTCGGGTTTCTAAGTGCCGGCTTTGTATGGTTTGCTGCAGGGCCGCTATATCGGCCTGTTGCCGTTGCCCGTTGTATAGGGTAAAAGAAAGGGTATTGCTGTTTTTTTCAATAGGCTTTTGTTCATCAAGGGCATATACCACATCGGCAATCTGAAAGGTGTCGGTGGCGGTAAAACCGGTTTGACCGGTGTATCGCTCCACAAACAGGGTATCTTCAGAAAAGCGGTAGCCGGTAAGCGGCACCTGTTTGTAGTTGCTCTCTACCCCCGATAGCAGTAGTTTAAAAGCGCCTGTTTGCGATGGCGGGCGGTTTTTTTGCACTTTCAGCAGGGTAATGGTGAAACCGGGAGGTTGGGTGGCAATTTCCAGAATTTGTTCATTGGCATCGGGGGTATGGTCGAAAGCCAGTAAATGTCCGAATATAGCTATCAAAATGGCAAGCCCGATAATTACCATACCAACAAGGGCAGGGGTATTTTTTTTAAACCGCCGCCACGCCTTTTGGTTGGGCGACAGGTATTCGGGGTGGCGGGGCGTTGATTCGGGGGTTGTCATCTGTTTTTAGCAGGGTTGTGCGTTTATAGGGTATATTGTGCAACTGTGGCAAGCTCAAAAGAAAAATTCGTTTACCTTTCACGGACAACGTTTATTTTACCGTTCTTCCCTTCCATGAGTATTGACCCAAGTTGCCCCAAATGCCAATTACCGCAATGTACAGTATGTGCGGCAATTGGGCGGGTAAAAATAACCATAATAATTTACATCGGCCAAAAAAACGGGCGCCAACACTTAAATAAATAAAGTCGGCTATACATTTTGCGGTAAATTGTAAGGTCACTAACCTGCAAACGTTCAACGCCCCCAACAAACATGCAATGAAATTGAAAATCATCAAAAAATTAAACAAAAACACTACAATTAACGATGCGGTAATGCCGGTGTCGGGGTAATGCCCCGATTTGGAAGCCCACCGCACCCTTTGGTTTACAAATGCCTGCAGCGTAGGCTGGGCGCCGGTAAAAACCGTTGCCCGGTAATTTTTTAAAAACCGCACACCGCCCGGATATTTTCGGGCAATTTTAGACATGAGCAGCATATCATCGCCGGATGCCAGATGGTCTATGTCTTTAAAACCTCCTACCGTTTCAAATGCCTGCCGGGTATAGGCCAGGTTGGCGCCATTGCACATATTGCCGGTTTGCAGGTATGCCATGGCGCCGGTAGTTACCATCATGCCCATAAAATCGAGGGTTTGGAAACGCTCAAAAAAAGTGCGCTCATTGGTAAAGCAAACCGGGGCTGCAATTAACTGCGGGTGGTATTGCTCATAAAAACCAACAAGGGTAGCCAGCCATTGGGGGGCAGCAAAGCAATCGGCATCGGTGGTAACAATAAGGGGGTTGCTGCTGTGCCGTATGCCTGTTTCAATGGCTTTCTTCTTGTAGGCGTTTACCGGTTTTTCATGGGGCATAAAATCTGTTAGGTGTAAAACCTTAATTTGCGGGCATTGTTGCGCCATTTCTTCGGCCAACACGGCTGTGTTGTCGTCAGAATGGTCGTCAACCACTATTATTTCAAGCAGGTGTGGCGGATATTGCTGCAACATTACCGCCCGAAGGCAATTTACAATATGGGCTTGTTCGTTGCGGGCAGGAATAATGACGCTGACAGGTGTTTTTGGCGCTTCATTTGCCAATGAACGCCATGCGGGTAAGCACAGCCACCCCGCTACATACATGCCTATTATGAGGCAATAAAACAGGGTTAGCAGGCAACAGAAAACCTTATAACTAAAAAATAAACTTAACACGCCGCAGCATAGTGCAAAAAAACTGAGTGAACAGCTTTGCGAAAAAACTGAAATTAGCAGGTGGTTTGCAGTTCTTCAAGCCGGCGGCTGTATTCCAAAATAAGTTGTACCGAAGATTTACTGGGCGAGCGCATTTCAAATAAATCGAAAACTGTTTGCCCCAGCAGCAGCGAATGATACTCTTCTTTCAACTGCCAGTCTTTTTCCAGTTCCTGCTGAATGTTTTTGTTTTCTTCAACAGTGGTTTCGTTATAGGCATAGCGCATTAAATCGTTGTGTGTAATGGGTAAGTTCATAGGCTTCGCCTTTTGTTTTTTGGTGAATGTGCAACAAAGACGCATAAATAACGCCCCGAAGTTGCATGGTATTTTGCATTACACAAAAAAATAGGGCAGATTTTGGTTAAAAAAAGTAAATTGTGCATGTGGCTTGCCACCTGCCAGTTACCAAAGCGAAAAAGTACTACAAACAAGCAGCAAAAAAGTTGGGTAAACAGGTAAAATGCGTTGTGCCGGCAAATAAATTGCCTTTTGCTGCTGGCGTTGTACAATTTTTTGAGGCAGCACAACGGCTTACCCTGTTTTAGACAGTAAAACCAATTTTGACCGGTTTGTTAAATTGCATAAATTCTTGCTGAAGAATTGCTATTTTTAGCTGTTTTAGCGCTATTTTTACCCATTAGTTACCAAAAATTAACGCCAGTATGTCTAAAAACCTGAGCGAACTATCGGGACGAAAGGGCTTGCAGCATAATTTATTTGAAGCCCTTCAAAAAACAGCAACCGAAAAAGGTACCCCATCGGTTGAAGAAATGGATAAATTGGCCGATGAGTTTTTGATGGGCAAGGCCAATGTTTACGGGGCTGCCACCTTTTATGATTTTTTAAAACCCGAAAACGCGGGCAAAAAGGTATATGTGTGCAATGGCAGCGCCTGCCTTACCGCCGGCACGCAACAACAACTTACTGCACAATTGCAAACCTGTTTTTCGGGCAATGAAATAGGCAATATGTGTTGCCTGGGCCGATGCCACGAAAACAGTGCCTTTCACTACAACGGCGTTAACTATTCGGGTAAAGACATAGAACGGCTGCCCGAAATTTTACAAGGTACGGTTCAACTTTCCGATACTTACCATGTGAGCGCTTCGGGTGCGGGGTTGTTAACGGCTCCTTTCAAAGACGTAGCAGCGTTTTACCAAATTTGGCGCGAGGCGCTTACCAAAACGCCTCATACCTTGCTGGAAGAGTTAAAAATATCGGGTTTGAGGGGGCGTGGCGGTGCGGGTTTTCCTATAGCGTTTAAACTTGAAGTGTGCCGCAATACGCACGGCAGGCAAAAATTCATTGTCTGCAATGCCGATGAAGGCGACCCGGGCGCTTACTCAGACCGCTACCTGCTGGAGGAGCGCCCGCATTTGGTATTGCTGGGTATGATGCTTGCAGGGTATATGGCCGGCGCCGGCTGGGGAGTGCTGTATATTAGGGCAGAATACCCGCAATCGGTGTCGGTTATAGAACAGGAAATTGCCAAACTGGAACAACTCGGGCTACTGGGCGATAATATTCTGCATTCGGGGTTTAATTTTCATTTTAAAGTTATTAAAGCGCAGGGGGCTTATATTTGCGGCGAAGAAACCGCCTTGTTGTCTTCCATAGAAGGGCAACGTCCCGAAGTGCGGGTGCGCCCACCCTACCCTACCCAACAGGGTTTGTTTAACCGCCCCACGGTGGTAAACAACGTAGAAACTCTGGCTTGCGTACCTTATATTATTGCCAACGGAGGCAAGGCTTTTGCCGGCATTGGCAGGGGTAAATCTACCGGCACCAAACTGCTGTCGTTAGACGGTTTTTTTAACCGCCCCGGGTTGTATGAGGTAGATATGGGAACGCCGCTGCAAGAAGTGGTGTATGAACTGGGTTTGGGTTTCAGAACGCCGGTAAAAGCGCTGCATATTGGCGGCCCGCTGGGCGGGCTGGTGCCGGTGCATAAAATACCCGACCTTACCGTTGATTTTGAATCTTTTGCACAAAACGGCTTTTTGCTCGGACACGCATCGGTGGTGTGCTTGCCGCAAGATTTTCCGGTTATTCAATACTTGGAACATTTGTTTGAATTTACCGCACATGAAAGTTGCGGCAAGTGTTTTCCGTGCCGGCTGGGTTCTGTGCGCGGTTTTGAACTGCTCAACCAAGCCCGAACATCGGGATACCGCATTGACAAAACCCTGTTTGCCGATCTGGTGGAAACTATGGAAATCGGTTCGCTGTGCGCCCTTGGCGGCGGACTGCCGCTGCCGGTAAAAAATGCCCTCCAATACTTTGAAAAAGAACTGGAAACTTTTTTTAATTATGAATGATGAGTTATGAATGATGAATAAGCTAAAATCATACAGCTATTTAAGTGAACAAGCATTCAACTCAATTTATCCCGAAGTAGAAGAGGTTATAAAAATTTTGGCAAAAATCATCATAACCACAAAACAGAAACAGAACAACCCCACAACTCATAACCCCTTGGCAATGCAAACCCATTCAGGAATTTTAGTTCATAATTTACAAAATGGGGCAAGTTAATTTAGGAAAGCACAACTCATAACTCATAACTCATAACTCATAACTCATAACTCATAACTCATAACTCATAATTATAAATAGTTTTTCTGTTTTATGAAGAATA
>NBMY01000027.1 GCA_002212985.1 Sphingobacteriales bacterium TSM_CSS | reverse complement strand
CGCAGCCGGTAATAGACCGCCTGCTGCAATACGGGGTAAAATCTTTGCTCGATTACGGCGTGGAAGCCAAAGAAACCGATGCCGATTTTGACCAAACCATTGCCCAACTGCTCAAATCAATAGAATTTGCCAGAAACAAGCCTGCCATACCGGCTGTAAGCACCAAAATAACCGGCTTTGCCCGATTTGCCCTGCTGGAAAAAGTAAGCGCCCACACCCCGCTTACCCCTGCCGAACAAGCCGAGTGGAACCGCGTGCAAAACCGTATGCACACCCTTTGCAAAGCTGCCCAAGCCGCCCAAATGAGCATTTATTTTGATGCCGAGGAGAGTTGGATTCAAGATGCCATAGACCGGTTGGTAAACGATATGATGGAGCAGTACAACCGCCCGTTTCCGGTGGCGTTTACCACCCTGCAAATGTACCGGCACGACCGTATGGATTTCCTCCAAAAACTGTTTGCCTATGCACAGGAAAAAGGGTTTTTTCCGGCGGTAAAATTAGTGCGCGGCGCCTACATGGAAAAAGAACGAAACCGCGCCGCCGAAATGGGCTACCCCTCGCCCATACAACCCGATAAGGAAGCCTCTGACCGCGATTTTAACCGCGCCCTCCAATTCTGCATTGAACACAGCAGCCAAATTGCCGTTTGCAACGCTTCGCACAACGAAAACAGCGCCGCCTACCTGTGCAGCCTCATGCAGCAAAACAACATACCCCACAACCACCCAAACGTGTGGTTTGCCCAACTCTACGGCATGGGCGACCATATATCTTTTAACCTGGCAAAAGAGGGCTACAACGTGGCCAAATATTTGCCCTACGGCCCCGTGCGCGAGGTTATTCCCTACCTCATCAGGCGAAGTCAGGAAAACACCTCCGTTTCGGGGCAAATGAGCCGCGAACTTAGCCTGCTGCAGCAAGAAACCACCCGCCGGAAAACAAAAGGCTACTGAAACACCCATGCCAATGGTAAAAGGGTAGGGCAAGTAATTTATATAGTCTAAATTGTCATAAAATTGTAAAATAAATTAAGCCTGCCTTATTTATACTTGCTTATTGCTACGCAAGGTAAACTTACCCATTTTTGTATTGCATAAATACAGGCCGGCAAAGGGCTTTAAAATTGCCAACAACTCAAAATCTTGCCCAAAAAATCTCGAATTTATAAAATTGCTCATAAAAAAATGACTGTAAGATGACTTTGATTTTGCAGCAGGTATTGCTAAAGGCCGTACTTTTATACACAAATGAGCAAACACTCCATATTACAAACCCTGCGAAACGCAGAACAGAACAAACAAAAGCAACTGTTTTTGTTCAACCTTAGTTTAGATGCGCTGCCTCCCGAAATCGGAATGTTGGAGCATTTGGAGCATCTGGACTTGAGCGATAACTGCCTTAGTTCGCTGCCGCCCCAAATTGGCGAACTTAAAAACCTGCGTTCATTAAACTTAGAGTGCAACAACCTTCAGGAATTGCCCCCCGAAATTGGTAATTTGCAATTTTTGGAAGAATTAGACCTAAGCCGAAACCGACTTCAGATACTGCCCAATGAGATAGGGCGCCTTACTAAATTGCGCAAACTAAACCTGCGCACCAACCAACTTTCGGGCTTACCCGAAACCCTGAAAAATTTGGGAAAGCTAACCGGGCTCGATTTATCGGAAAACCTGTTTCTGCAACTTCCCATAGTGGTGGGGTATCTTAAGCAACTTACCCAACTTGCATTATCAGAAAATAAACTTTCGGCATTGCCTCCGGCGCTTGCCAATTTAACCCGTCTTAACCACCTCGACATCAGCTACAACAATTTTAACCGGTTTCCCGATGTGATAGTGAGTTTGTGCCAACTGTCTTTTCTTGATTTGTCTTATAATAAAATTGAGAAATTACCACCACAAATAGAACACCTTAGCAATTTAGACACCCTTTACATGGTGGAAAACCAGTTGCAGCAATTGCCCGCCCAAATAGGACGCCTTACACATTTGCGCTCATTAGACCTTTCAGGCAACAAACTTACCACCTTGCCTCATACACTTACTCAACTGTATGGATTGCATGAGTTTGATGTAGAAGATAACCCGCTGAAGGCACCCTACAAAAAAATTCTGGAACTGGGCATTTATGCATTGTCTTTGTATATGAGCAGGGGTATAGATTTTTGCTCAATGCCCAAAGTATTGCATCTCGATTTTGATTTGCCCGATAATATGCACATTCCTGTAAAACAATACCTTGCTTGCTTTGGGCAGTATGTGCAGCAATGCGCCCCCTTCCGTATTTCTGCCGAAACCACATCTTCTGAAGGTAAACTACACCTTGAGCTTGTAAGTGCCAATGCACCCGATACCGATGAAATGTGCCTGCTTTTATATGAATACCTGTTGCCGCTTATTTCGTATGAAAAGCGAAAAAGGGCTGCCAATATACCGAAAAACAACACCGATGCTCCTAAAGAATGGCGCCTGCAACAGCAATGGGTCTATAAATGCCTTCAATTGTATGGTATTGGTAAAACAGATTTTATCAACACCATTAAACAAATGCTGTGCCGCATAACCGCCGGTATGCCGCTGCATGAAAGCAAAACCGACATTGGCACAGCCCCCGGACAAGCTAATTGCTGACTTTAATTTATAGGTTTTTTAAAAACCGTATAAGAAAAATGCCCTTTAACTTCCCGCAAAGCCAAACTTTGCGGGATTTTTATTTGACAAAGATTAATTTGCAGGAAGTGGTCAAATTTTTGCCTGTGCCATGTTGCCATTTTACCCCCCGGTAAAAGACAATAAAAGGCTTTTAGTTAAACAGAATAGCTGCGGGGCGGCTGCCTACATATTTCTTCTGTATTGGCCGCCAACCTGATATAATGCATGGCTTATTTGCCCCAAAGAGCAATATTTTACCGCTTCCATAAGGGCTTCAAACAAGTTGCCGTTTGCAATGGACACCTGCTGCAGGTGCTGCAAATGGCGTTGTGCCGTTTGAGCATGAGCCCGATGCAACTCTTGCAGGGTATGTATTTGTTGTTCTTTTTCATCTGCTGTTGACCGAATAACTTCTTGCGGTATAATAGTAGGAGAACCATCGGAAGAAAGGAAGGTATTTACCCCTATGATAGGCAGTTTGCCATCGTGTTTAAGAGTTTCGTAATATAAGCTTTCTTCCTGAATTTTGCCCCGCTGATACATGGTTTCCATAGCGCCAAGCACACCGCCGCGTTCGGTAATGCGGTCAAACTCCATCAAAACGGCTTCTTCAACCAAATCGGTGAGTTCTTCAATAATAAAACTGCCCTGTAACGGATTTTGGTTTTTGGCCAGCCCCAGTTCGTGATTAATAATAAGTTGAATGGCCATGGCGCGGCGCACACTTTCTTCGGTAGGAGTGGTTATGGCTTCGTCATAGGCATTGGTATGCAGGGAGTTGCAGTTGTCGTAAATGGCATAAAGTGCCTGCAAGGTGGTTCTTATGTCATTAAACCCTATTTCCTGTGCGTGCAAAGAGCGCCCCGATGTTTGAATGTGGTACTTTAGTTTTTGCGAACGCTCATCGGCTCCGTATTTCAATTTCATAGCCTTTGCCCATATTCTTCGGGCAACCCGGCCAATTACAGCATATTCGGGGTCAATGCCATTGCTGAAAAAGAATGAAAGGTTGGGAGCAAAGTCGTCAATTTTCATGCCGCGGCTCAGGTAATATTCAACGTAGGTAAATCCGTTGGCCAGGGTAAAGGCAAGTTGGGTAATGGGGTTTGCCCCGGCTTCGGCAATATGGTAGCCCGATATGGAAACAGAGTAAAAATTGCGCACATCGTGTTGTATGAAATACTGCTGCATATCACCCATGAGCCTTAATGAAAATTCGGTGCTGAAAATGCAGGTATTTTGTGCCTGATCTTCTTTTAAAATGTCGGCCTGCACGGTTCCGCGTACCTGTTGCAGGGTATGTTTTTTAATTTGGAGGTAAATATGTTGGGGTAAAACCTGTTCGCCTGTAATGCCCAACAACATTAACCCCAGTCCGTTATTACCTTCGGGCAGTTCATGGGCATTGTATTGGGGCGGTTTTTGGTTTTTGGCGGCATAAATTTCGGCAATACGTGCTTTAACCGTTTCTTCCAGACCGTGTTGTTGAATATACAGCTCGCATTGTTGGTCTATGGCAGCATTCAGAAAAAAAGCGGTTACGGTGGCAGCCGGACCGTTAATGGTCATAGATACCGAAACATTGGGTTCGCAGAGGTTAAAACCCGAATACAGTTTCTTGGCATCATCTAAGCAGCACACCGAAACCCCGCTGTTGCCAATTTTGCCGTAAATATCGGGGCGGTAGCCGGGGTCTTCGCCATAAAGGGTTACGCTGTCAAATGCCGTTGAGAGGCGTTTAGCGGGCATTCCCAAAGATACATAGTGAAACCGTTTGTTGGTGCGTTCGGGGTTGCCTTCGCCGGCAAACATGCGGGTGGGGTCTTCATTTTCGCGCTTAAACGGAAACACGCCGGCGGTGTACGGAAACTCGCCGGGCACGTTTTCCTGCAAGTTCCAGCGCAAAATATCGCCCCAGTCTTGGTAGCGGGGCAGGCTTATCTTGGGTATTTGGTTGTGGCTTAAAGAGGTGGTATGGGTTTTTACCCTCACCTCCCGGTCTCGTACCTTATACACGTATTCGGGTGCGGCATAGCGGGCTTTTTTCTCTTGCCAGGTTTCCAGTATTTCGTGGCTTTCGGGCGCAAGGTGTTTTTGGAGTTGGGTGTATTTTTCTTGCAGCAGCCGGTTTATTTCCCCCCCTTGCCCCCTCTCAGAGAGGGGGGGAGTTATGGTGTGTTCCCCCTCTTCGGGGGGAGGTGTTATGGTGGTTTGTTGCTCTTTGGAGAGGTTAAAGCTCCCCCCCTTGAAAAGGGGGGGCTGGGGCGGATACAACTCTATTACATTGCGCAAAGCTCCCAACTGGCGGGCAATGGTTACCTGTAAATTTACCCATTCATCGTACCGGCGATTGTTTTCTGTTATTTCTGAGAGGTATCTTACACGAGCGGGAGGGATGATGTAAATTTTATGGCTGTCGCCAATTGGCAGTTGAATGGCAGAATGCCATTGTACCCCCGTTTTTTTGGCAATGGTGCCAACTAAAGATTTGTAGAGCCTGTTGGTGCCGGGGTCGTTAAATTGGGAAGCAATGGTTCCAAAAACCGGCAATTCTTCATCAGAAGTATTCCAGAGGTTGCGGGCGCGTTTAAACTGTTTTTTTACATCGCGCAGGGCATCTTGTGCGCCCCGTTTGTCGAACTTATTAATGGCAATGAGGTCGGCGAAATCAATCATGTCAATTTTTTCCAACTGCGAGGCGGCGCCATATTCGGGTGTCATGACATAGAGCGAAACATCGGAGAAATCTATAATTTCGGTGTCGGATTGCCCGATGCCCGATGTTTCGAGCAGAATAAAATCATACCCTGCGGCTTTCAGGAGCAGCAGTACATCTGGTATATGGCGCGACAAGGCAAGGTTTGATTGGCGGGTTGCCAGCGAGCGCATAAACACGCGCGGGTTGTTAATGGCATTCATGCGAATGCGGTCGCCCAGCAGCGCGCCGCCCGATTTGCGTTTGGAGGGGTCAACCGATACAATGGCAATGTGTTTATCGGGGAAATCGAGCAGAAAGCGGCGCACTAGTTCATCGGTAAGCGATGATTTACCCGAACCGCCGGTGCCGGTAATTCCCAAAACAGGTATGGTTTTGGAAGCAAGCTGCGCCTTTACCAGTTGCAGATAAGGCTGCACGGTATCCGGATAGTTTTCGGCGGCAGAAATGGCACGGGCTACTGCCTGCGGCTGGGCTACCGACAATTGCTTGAGTTGGCCGTTGAGTTGGTTGCCCAACGGGTAATCTGCCTGTTGCAGCAGGTTGTTAATCATGCCTTGCAACCCCATGGCACGTCCGTCGTCGGGCGAGTATATGCGGGAAATTCCATAAGCATGAAGTTCTTCTATTTCGTGGGGCAAAATGGTGCCGCCGCCGCCGCCAAATAGTTTAATATGTGGAGCGCCTCGTTCCTTTAGCAGGTCGTGCATGTATTTAAAAAACTCAACGTGCCCGCCCTGGTAAGAGGTGATGGCTATAGCCTGGGCATCTTCCTGTATGGCACAATTTACAATTTCTTCTACCGAGCGGTTATGTCCAAGGTGAATAACCTCGGCACCCGATGCCTGCATTACACGGCGCATAATATTGATGGCGGCATCGTGCCCGTCGAACAGGCTGGCAGCTGTTACAATACGTATTTTGTTTACCGGTGTATAGATGGCGGTTGTTTGCATTGAAACTGATTTAAGGTTGTTTGCCAACTGTAAATACCTGTTGCCGATGGCAAACAGGCGTTATTTTCGCAATAAAGTTACAACAAAATATTGGAAGTATGGGTTTGCACAGGCGTTGAATTATGCTGTTACTGCGCAAGCAACGGCTACAACGCCTTCGTGGCAGTAATGTTTATTACCTACTATGCCATTTACAACACTTCTTTTTACGGGCAAGTGGCAGCCAATAGCAGTTAACGCCTGCAAACCTCTTTCGGTAACTTGCCGCCTGCCAATGCAAGCCGCGGTATTTTAATAAATTTTGCCTGTGTATAGATTCCTCCTGCGTTTTAAACATGATGCAGTGCCTTATTTACTGCCACTTAGCTGCCACCGGATATGAGAAAAAATGGTATATTTATTAAAAAAAAGTCATTGAACTGTCATTTTTATTTGTTTTTTTTGTGCAATGCTTATACCTTTGAAAAGTTATTGAAACTATACCCTCTTAAACCCAAACAGCGTATGCAGTTTAGCATAAAAGGGCTGCTGCTTTGTATATTATTAACCGGCAGTATGTTGGCTGGTAAACAACCGTTATTAAAGGCTGGTGATTTTACCATTATTCTCATTGGCTTTGTAGAATCCGGTGTGGGTGTTACCAATACTTACCGGCATGTAAAAGTGGAAGATATCATAAGCCGGCAGGCAGGCATAGTACCCATAGATCAAAGCAATACTTTCTATGCCGGTTTAAATCGGGGTAAACAATACCGCATTGCGCTTATTGGTCAAAATGGACAAGAAGTTTCGGTTAAATTTATAAGTACTTATAACCGCCAGGATAACGAAGTAATTTACCTCCTTTTTAATTGCAATACCCAATTTTGCCCTTAAGAACAAATAAAATAAGCACGGTATCAGGAGGGTTTTGGTAGCGCTGCAGCTAAGGGGCTTAGGCTTGCGGTTTTTGTATTGGCTATTATTTACTAACCTTATAATCAACAAGTTATGCGCATCAAATCTACACACTCGGTTTTGTGGGTTACTGTGTTGCTTTTTGCAGCAACCATGTTATACAGTACCTCTGTTTGGTCTCAACCCCTTACCCTCTCCACGTTTGCATCGGGGCTCAATGGCCCAATAGGCATTACCGCCGATACCAACGGCAACCTTTGGGTGGCAGAAGTTGGCACCGGTAATAACGACGGTCAAATCAGTATTTTAACCCCCAACGGCAACAAATATCCGTTTTTAACCGGCCTGCCTTCTGTATTTGTGGAAGAAACCGGCGAAGTAGTAGGACCATGGCATGTGTACCTGCTGTCGGGTAATATGGTAGCAATTGTTATTGGTGGAGCAGCCGGAACCGATTTTGGCGCATCAATTGCATGGGCAAGCAACTTTGGCTTTTTACCCGGCGATGACCCACTTACCACCGCCGATATTACCTATGTTGACCATATTGGCGACTATGTTTACAGCATTGGTTATACCGACTCCAACCCCTACGCCGCCGAATGGGACAACGACGGTAATATGTATGTAGCCGACGCCGGAGCCAACGCCATTGTTCGGGTTGATGCCGCTACCGGCGATTACAGCATTTTTGCCACATTTCCCGATTTTCCCAGCCCGCTCCCATTTGGTCCGCCTTTTGTAAATATGGTGCCTACCGATATTCTGGCAGCCCCCGATGGCAGCGGTTTTTACGTATCCACACTAACCGGATTTCCGTTTCTGCCCGGTGCAGCCAACATATTTCATGTTGATTGGAACGGCACCGTTACTACCATGTATGCCGGACTTACTACCATTACCGACATGGCCATTAACCCCATAAACGGCAACCTCATGGTTACCCAATTGGGCGAGTTTAGCCTCGATGTTTTTGACTTTGTTCCAAACTCCAGCCAACTGCTCGAAATTGCTCCCGATGGTACTGTAACCCCAGTGGTTGGTTTGCTCAATTCGCTTACCGGCGTAGCTTTTATTGGTCCCGATATTTACCTTTCCAGTGTTTTTATGGGTGAAGTTTACTCCCTTAAAGAGCAAACCACACTACCTGTTACCCTTTCTGCCTTTACCGGAAAAGCACAGGATAACGGCAACCTTATACAGTGGACAACCGCTTCAGAAACCAACAGCGCCTCGTTTACCCTGCAATATGCCTCCGATGCACAACATTTTGCTGCCATTGCTACCCTTGCCGCTGCCGGAACCACTCCTTTGAATAACAAGTACAGTTTTACCCATCTTACACCCGCAGTCGGCAATAATTACTACCGCTTAATTCAAATCGATTTTGACGGGCAAACCCATGTTTTGGGTACCATTAACGTACAACGAAACCAAACTGAAACCCAATTGCATGTAACCGTGCAAAACAACTCGCTTTATGCTTCAATTGCCGGTTTTAACTCAGACCGGCCTGCAGTTGCCCGCATATACGACCTTGGCGGACGCCTGTTGCAACAGCAAACCGTTAATGCCGCAAACACCATTTTTACACTTGACCTGCCTGCCGGTTTACATAAAGGCATGTACCTGCTGCAAGTAAATGCCGGCAATGCCATGTACACCGCCAAATTTATACGGCAATAACCGTAAAACGGCTTTACATAAAAAAACCCTGCCCGTATAATAACAGGGCAGGGTTTTTACTTTACATAACCTTTGTGTGGTATGCAGCTTATACCAATACCGCATTCATGGTAATATTGGTGTTGAGCAATTTTGAAATAGGGCAATTGAGTTTGGCTTCTTCGGCCAAGGCAGCAAATTGTTCGGCATCAAGTCCCGGGGCAGTTACCTTTACTTCCAGATGGCTTTCGGTAATGGCGCCATTATCCAGCGAAATAGTGCATTCGGTGCTAATGTCATCGGGCACAAAACCGGCGCCCGAAAGCACAAAACTCAGTTTCATAGAAAAACAGCCGGCATGGGCAGCAGCCACCAGTTCTTCGGGGTTAGTGCCAATGCCCTCGGCAAAACGGCTGTTAAAAGAAAACTGGGTTTGCGAAAGTACGGTGCTTTTGGTGCTGAGGGTACCATTACCCTCTTTACCGGAACCTTTCCAATTGGCAGTTGCAGAACGTCTGATCATTATTAGGTAAATTTTGCGAATGAAAAAATAATGGGTGTGTATGTTGCCGCAAAGTTAGGGCATTATGCCACATTTTCAGCAAAACAAACCGGTTATATGTGCTGATGAAAGAAGTTGCGCCGAAATATTTGGCAACCAAAATTTTTTTGTGCCATTGCGCTTGCCTTGCTTACTCGCAAACCGCCCCCCAATAACCACCGTATAAAAAAAATTGGCAACTACTTAAGAACTGCCTGCAAGCTCGGTGTTTTCGCTTGTAGCGTTGCAGATTTGAGTATTTAACCCCTAACTCTAAGTCAGTTTTACGGAATATACAATTAGTTTTGATAGCATTTTTAGTACTTGTTTGGGCAGGGCTTTTCCAAAGACAGTCAATTCTGCAACAATTGTTAGGTATTAGTTGG
>NBMY01000028.1 GCA_002212985.1 Sphingobacteriales bacterium TSM_CSS | reverse complement strand
TTGTTGTCGCCCGCGTTGTGCACAAATGCGGTAATTTCGCAGTTTTCGGCAACCCATGCATCGGGCAAAACCATTTCAAACACTTTAACTACCACGCGACCGGGCACTTTTTCGGCATTAATTACTATGCCTTGGGGGGCGGTAAGCATATCGCGCACAATATGGTTGTGTTCGTAATCTAATTGTACGGTACTGGAGGTGCCATCGGGAATAAGCTGCGGGTCAATAATATGGCTTTCTGCAATAAACACGCTCAGGTTGTTGTCGGTGCTTATACTTTGGGTGTAGCTGAGTTTGGCGGTTACGCGCAGGGTACGGGTAACGGGATCATACTCGCGAATGAGGTAAAGGTTTACGGGAGTGGGTTTTTGCAGTTCCTGCTCTACTTTGCCCGCCCAGGTATTGGCATTGAGGAGCGAAATAGTGTTTTCGTTGGCAAACTTAACCCGGTCAATGGCGGCGGCAGGCACGGCAAGTACTTCGAGAAAGTCGTAGAGGAAAGAAGTTTCCTCAATAACAAACTGTTGTTGGCTGTCGGCATACGGGACGGTAAGAAAACCGGCGTGCAGCACCATATAGACAAAACGCCCGGGATGCGCTTCGGCAATATTTTTAGATTCTTCGTGTCCGGCGGGGCAGTTTACACAGCGCACGCCGCTAAATTCTTCCAGCACCACTATTCTGCTTTGCGGGGTTTCAACGGCATCGAGGTAGGTGGTATCGGAAAGGGTTTCGGTAAAATCAATAAAAGGGGGTATTTCTTTGCAAGATGCTAAAAAAGCGAAGAACAGTACAAAAGTACCGGCAAAGGCATGGCGGCAAAAAGACGAAATGTTCATCATTGTATGATGTAGTTTTGTAAATAAAAGGGCACAATCCGAAAAGGAACTACCGGGCTCTGCACAGTGCAGCAAAGCGGCCTAAAAATAAGCGTTTTCGGGCTGAAATTTACAAGTAATGATGCCTGATTTTGAAAAATCCGTTAAAAATCAGGGAGTGTCGTCATTTTTACCTGTTGAGGTTGGGGGTAAAATGGCTGTTGGCGTTACGTCTGTAAATTCTTCGTCGGTATAGTCTGTAGAGTTGCTGCTGTTTTCTGCTTGCAGCAGAGCGGTTTCGGTTTCAGGTGGCAAAATAGTATTGGTTTCGGTTTCATCGGCTGCATTGGCGCCTAAAATGGCGGCAGACCCCCGGTCTTCGAGGTGAGAGAAGAAATTTCGCTGAAACAACAAGATGGAAAAAACGCCGAGGGTAATGGCCGTATCGGCAATGTTAAACACAGGGCGGAAGAAGATGAAGTAGTCGCCTCCCCAAATGGGTAGCCAATGGGGCAGCCAACCCTGATAAAGCGGAAAATGGAGCATATCCACCACTCTGCCATGCAGCAGTGTGGCGTAGCCGCCGTTTGGCGGAAAAAGTTGGGCTACATGGCCGTAGCTGTCTGTAAAAATAACGCCGTAAAAAACACTGTCAATAATATTGCCAATAGCGCCCGACAGTATGAGCGATAAACTGGCAACCAATCCCGGTGTGGTATCGGGCTTGTGTATGATGCTGCGAAGGATGAAAAACAGAAAAAACACTGCAACAATGCGAAAAGCGCTTAATATAAATTTACCATAATTACCGCCCAACTGCAGCCCGAAAGCCATGCCCTCGTTCTCTACAAAGTGGATTTTAAACCAATTAAACACGGTTATTTCTTCGCCTATGACCATGGTGGTTTTAATCCATATTTTAATAGTCTGGTCAATAAGGAGCACTAAAAATACTATGACTATGGCAAGAAGGGTTTTGTTGCGTTGCAAGGTAACTGCTTTTTATTTGGTGAACCGGTGAGCAAAACTATACAAAGCGGCAACTGCACCGGTTTTTTTGCCCCTGTACAATTGCCGCTCAAATATAAGGTAAAAACAGTTTACCCGTTTGGAACAGTTGGGGTAAAGTGTTGCTTATTTTTTGCCTCAATGCTTAATGTGGCATGTGGCACGGCGCGCAAACGCTCTTTTGGAATGAGTTTGCCGGTTACACGGCAAATGCCATACGTTCTGTTTTTAATGCGGATGAGGGCATTTTCGAGGTGTTTGATGTACTGCAATTTGCGCGATGCCATTTGGTTAAGGGTTTCTTTTTCCATGGCGCCGGTACCGTCTTCACCACCCATGCCCTTGGTGTTCGGATTTTCGGTAAGTTGTTTAATCTGGTCTTGCAAATAATTAAGGTCTTTGCGGGAGTCTTCGAGTTTTTCCAGTATAAGCTCTTTAAACTCATTCAGTTCAAAATCGCTGTAGTGTGCTTTTTCTTTTTCAGTGCCAGGTTCAAGATTGTTGTTCTCTGTCATAGTTTTTGGAATTTTTCGGTTTTGTTCAAGGTAATGGCAGTTGTGGTTGGTTGTTTAACAAATTGGTTAAGCCTTCTTTATAAATCCTTATTTTGCACTTTTGGTTCAAGTTTTAACTTATTGAAGCACAAAAAGTTCTGTTCTTGAGTAATACATATTTGGTTATTAAACAGGCATTAATTTTACCTTCAAGGGCAAGTCATTTACCTCTGTTTCGGTGGCGTGGTCTAAATTGGTGTCCATTTCCAGTTTTTCTGCCAGTGTTTCGCTGCATATATAGCTGCCAAAGGCAGTTATGGCTCGTTGAATTTCTGTATGTGCGACGGTGGGTTCCACAAACAGCAGAATGCGGTCTGTTATTTTAAAACCCTGGTCTTTGCGCATATTTTGCACCCGGTTTACCAGTTCACGGGCAAATCCTTCGTCTTGAAGAGTTTCGGTAATGGTGGTATCCAATGCAACGGTTATGCCGTTAAGGCTGTTTACCTGCCAGCCGGGTATATCTTCAGAGGTAATGATTACTTCATCTAACGAAATAAGCACCGGTTCATTGTTTAGCATGAGTACGGCGTTGCCGCTGCGTTCAAAATCGGTAATTTGGTGTTGGGTAAAGCCTTCTTTTACCACATTGCCCTGTTTGTCTTTTACGCCCTCCAGCAGGTCTTTTACTACCGACATATTTTTACCCAGCCGTCCGCCTAATTTTTTAAAATCGGGTTTTACTTTTTTGATAACCAAGCCGGTAGTATCGGTTATAAATTCCAGTTCTTTCACATTCACCTCAGACAAAATGAGGTCTTTCACTCTTTCGATTTGTTGCTGTTGCTGTTCGTTTAATACAGGCACCAGAATTTTTTGTAAAGGTTGCCTTACTTTTATTTCAACTTTTTTGCGCAAAGCGAGCGTAAGTGATGATATGTTTTGCGCCAGTTCCATTCGTTCTTCCAGCAGCGGGTCTATGAGGGTGGGGTTTGCCTTTGGAAAAGAAGCTAAATGAACCGATTGTGCGGTTTCTTTACCGGTGGCGGTATTGAGGTTTTGGTAGAGCCAGTCGGAGAAAAACGGGGCAACGGGCGACATGAGTTTTGCCACTGTTTTAAGGCAGGTATAAAGCGTTTGGTAAGCGGCAATTTTATCGGCATTGTACTCGCCTTTCCAGAAACGGCGGCGGCACAGGCGCACATACCAGTTGCTCAGGTGGTCGCAAACAAAATCGGTTATAAGACGGGCGGCGCGGGTAGCTTCGTAATCGGCATAGAGGTCGTCGGCTTGCTGGCAGAGCGTGTGCAGGAGCGAAACAATCCACCGGTCAATTTCGGGTCGTTCCGAAACCGGAATTTCGGGTTCGGCGTGGGTAAAGCCGTCAACATTGGCATACAGGGCAAAAAACGAATAGGTATTATACAGCGTGCCAAAAAATTTTCGTTGGGTTTCTTTTAGTTTCTCCTCATCAAAGAGCAGGTTGTCCCACGGGTTTGAGTTGGTAATGATGTACCATCGGGTAGCATCGGCGCCGTATTGTTCAATAGTTTTAAAGGGGTCAACCACGTTGCCCCATCTCTTGCTCATTTTTATGCCGTTTTTATCTAAGAGCAAGCCGTTAGAAACTACTGCCTTGTAAGCCACCGAGTCGAACAGCATAACGGCCAGGGCGTGCAGGGTATAGAACCAGCCTCGGGTTTGGTCAACGCCTTCGGCAATAAAGTCGGCCGGAAAAAGTCCGTCTAATGATGTTTGGGTAAACGGATAGTTCCATTGGGCGTAGGGCATGGCGCCACTGTCAAACCACACATCAATAAGGTCGGGTTCGCGGTACATAGGTTTACCCGATGCCGAAACCAGTGTTATTTGGTCAATATAAGGGCGATGCAGGTCGAAAGTTTCATCGGCAAGTTTTACCAAATACTGTTCATTGTACAGCATTTGTTCCCGGGTAAGAGAACCCGATTCCAGGGCATCATCAATAGCTGCCTTCAATTCCTGTATAGCGCCTATGCAGGTTTCCTCGGTGCCGTCTTGTGTGCGCCAAATGGGCAGCGGCGTGCCCCAAAAACGGCTTCGGCTAAGGTTCCAGTCTATGAGGTTTTCTAACCAGTTGCCAAATCGGCCTTCGCCGGTAGAGGCGGGTTTCCAGTAAATAGATTTGTTAAGTTCTGCCATGCGCTCGCGGCAGGCCGAGGTTTTGATGAACCAGGAGTCTAATGGGTAATAAATAATGGGCTTGTCGGTTCGCCAGCAGTGGGGATAGTTGTGCGAGTATTTGTGAATGTTAAAGGCTTTGCCTTCTAATTTCAGTTTAACGGCAATATCTACATCTACGTCTTTAAAAGCCGCGCCTTCGTTGAGGTAATCTTTTACGTAGCGCCCCGAAAACTCGCCAACGGTATCAATAAATTTACCTTGTTTGTCAACTAATGTAAGGGTGCCAATTCCGTTGGCCATGGCGGCGCGGCGGTCGTCGGCGCCAAAAGAGGGGGCGGTATGTACTACGCCGGTTCCGTCTTCGGTGGTTACAAAATCGGCGGTAATAATTCTGAAAGCATCGGTATGTCCGTTTAGCGGCTCAATGGGGTTGCCAAAGGGCAGCAATTGTTCGTAGTGCAGGTTGCTAAAGGCATGTCCGGGCCATTCTGCCACAATGCGGTATGGCAACAATTTATCGGAGTGGGCGTATTCCATTACGGCGTTTTCGCCTTCGGCATTAAACCACCGGTGCAGCAGGTCTTTGGCCAGTACCACGCTTACAGGGGCGGCGGTATAGGGGTTAAAGGTGCGCACTTTAAGGTAGGTAATATGGTCGCCAAAGGTAAGGGCGGTGTTTGACGGAAGAGTCCACGGGGTGGTTGTCCATGCCAAAATGCGCACATCTTCATTGGGTGTGTCAAATAAAAACCCCGATTGCGCATTATTGACCACCTTAAACATGGCTACTACCGAGGTATCTTTCACATCGCGGTAAGCGCCGGGCTGGTTTAGCTCGTGTGTGCTGAGGCCGGTGCCGGCAGCGGGCGAGTAGGGCTGTATGGTATAGCCTTTGTACAGCAGTTTTTTGTTGTACAGTTGTTTAAGCAGCCACCAAAGGGTTTCTATGTAGGAGTTGTGGTAGGTAATATAGGGCTGGCTAAGGTCAACCCAATAGCCCATTTTTTCGGTAAGGTCGTTCCAGATTTCGGTATATTTTACCGCTTCTTCGCGGCAGCGGGCGTTGTATTCTTCCACGCTTATGGTAGTGCCAATGTCTTCTTTGGTAATACCCATTCTTTTTTCTACGGCCAGTTCAATGGGCAGTCCGTGAGTATCCCAGCCGGCTTTGCGGTTTACCTGTTTACCGCTAAGGGTGTGGTAACGGCAATACAAGTCTTTAATGGTACGGCTCATTACGTGGTGTATGCCGGGCAGGCCGTTTACCGACGGCGGGCCTTCGTAAAACACGAAAGAGGGCGCACCTTTGCGGGTTTCAATACTTTTTTCAAAGATGTTGTGTGTTTTCCAGAAATCTAATATCTCCCGGTCTATAGCGGGTAAATGGAGTTGTTTTAGTTCTTTGTATGCTGCCATTGGTAAAAAAGGATATAATCCGTTGGCCGGTTTGATGCCGTTGCCTGCCCCAAACCGTTAAAAATGCCGCAAAGATAGCGCTTTTTTTATAGTTTGCAAATGAATGCCAAACTTGCAAACACAGGGGCGCAGGCAGCCGGTTTTGCTGCTTACATAACTGCCCATAGAGAAAGCATACTAAGATAAGTACTTAGATAGCACCTTTCTTAACGATGTTCTTGGCTACATTCCTTTCATTTTACCGCAAAGACCGCAAGGGTTGGCAAAGTACGCAATTACTTTGCGGTCTTTCTTTGTGTTCCTGCGGTTAAAGGCTTAAAATTAGCACCACTACAAGCAAAAATACCGATGGTTACAGGCAACTGCAAGCAGTAGTTACGCATATATATAAACGGTTGCTTTTGCAAAGCAGGTTTATAGTAAGGGGTTGTAGTATTAACCCACCCAAACCATTTTTTTACTAAAACGGCATTTCTTCTTTTTCATTGCTGTCGTTTTCGGAACCGGGTTTGGCTATTTTCCATGCTCTTACTTCGGTGTACCACCGTCCATTGTATTCACGGCTTTCAAGGTCTATTGAAACAGTAACTTTTTGCCCTTCAGCCACCGGAAACTGCTCAACTTTATCGCCCCAAAGCATAATAAGCACTTTTTTGGGGTATTGCGTTTCGGTTTCCAATACAAACTCCTGCTTGCGCCACTCGTTGCCGTTTTTGTTGGTACCTCTTTGAAGGGGTAAAACCTGCGTTATTTTGCCGCTTATTTCCATAGTTCAATAACTTTTTTTTTATTTGTTTACTGTTTTGGGTATGATGTGCGGGGGGCGTTGTGCCAAAATGGGCTTTTTTTATTTAATCGGGACAAGGTACGACTTTTATTGTTCCGTGCAAATTTTAGAGGTTAATATTTTAGGCTACCACCGCCATTCAAGCCAACCTGTTTTATTGCTTTGTAAAAGGTTATTAAAACCGGCAATGCGCTACAAATACCTGTTTTTTGCGTACCTTTGCCGCTTGTACCAAAAGGCATTGGCTTGCAGGCATGGAAGAACAACAGCACAAAGCGGGGTTTGTAAACATATTGGGTAAACCCAACGTGGGTAAATCTACCCTTATGAATGCCTTAGTAGGGGAACGTTTGGCCATTATTACCTCCAAAGCGCAAACCACCAGGCACCGCATATTGGGCATTGTAAACGGCGAACATTTTCAGATTGTATATTCCGACACGCCGGGCATTATAAACCCAAAATACAAAATGCAGGAAGCCATGATGCGCTTTGTGCATATTTCTTTAGAAGATGCCGACCTTATTTTGTTTATGGTGGAAGCCAACAGCAAAGCCGATGATGTGGCAGATGCCCTGCAACTGTTGCAAACAACCGATGCGCCGGTGCTGCTGCTGCTCAATAAAACCGATTTGCTTACCGCAGAAGAAACACAACAGCAATTACAATACTGGCAGCAACAGGTAACAGCAAACAGCTACCTGCCGGTATCGGCTCTTAAAAAGAAAAACATGGAAGCGGTGTTTGATAAAATTCTGGAACTGCTCCCCTGCTCGCCGCCTTATTACGACAAAGACGACCTTACCGACCGGCCGGAGCGTTTTTTTGTGGCCGAAATTATTCGGGAAAAAATACTCCTCACCTATAGCGAAGAAATTCCCTACTCAGTAGAAATTCAGGTAGAGGAATTTAAAGAAAAACCCGATATTACCTATATAAGAGCCGATATTATTACCAACCGCGCCTCGCAAAAACCCATACTGATAGGTAAAGACGGTAAAAAACTAAAAACCGTGGGCACAAAAGCCCGCGCCGATATTGAACAATTTCTGCAAAAAAAAGTATATCTGGAACTGTTTGTAAAAGTAAAAGAAAACTGGCGCGATGATGAACGCTTTTTAAGAAACCGAGGATATGAATGAAAGTTATGAGTTATGAATTATGAGCTTGTCGAACCAAGGAGTTGTGAGCCTGTACGGTTGGTGAGCCTGCGGTTGGTGAGCCTGTCGAACCAATAATTTTTGTTTGTGCAAACTTCATTCAGTTTATATCCGGTTTAGTTTTTTTAAATTCCTTAATCCACTGCATTTTAGTTTTTTGCACCATTAGCTTTTACCGTTATCCTTTAACCACTCGTTTCTGTCTCAAACACATATAAACCATGAGTTTTACCGTAGCCATAGTAGGCCGCCCCAATGTTGGAAAATCTACCCTCTTTAACCGCCTTGTAGGCAAGCGCGAAGCCATTGTAGATAACTACAGCGGCGTTACACGCGACCGTAAATACGGCGAAAGCTACTGGAATGGCAAATATTTTAACGTAGTAGATACCGGCGGTTTTGTGCCCAACTCCGACGACCTGTTTGAAAAAGCCATTGAAGAACAGGTAAAAATTGCCATTGAAAATGCTTCGCTCATTGTGTTTCTGGTAGATGTTACTACCGGCATAACCGATCTTGACGACGATATGGCTCGCCTGCTGCGCCGCTCAGATAAAACCGTACTGCTGGTTGTAAACAAAGTGGATGATGCCAACCGAATGGCAGACGTTGCCGAATTTTACAGCCTTGGCTTTGACGAAGTTTTTCCCATTGCCTCTATTAGCGGCAGCGGCACCGGCGATTTGCTCGATGCCATTGTTTCTTACATGAAAGAACCCGAACCGCAACCCGATGATGAACAACAGCCCCATATACCGCGCTTTGCCATTATAGGGCAGCCCAATGTGGGTAAATCGTCGTTGGTAAATGCTCTGGTGGGTGAGGCGCGCCACATTGTTACCCCTATTGCCGGCACTACCCGCGATGCCATTGATACACACTACAACCTGTTTCAGAAAGAGTTTATTTTGGTTGATACAGCCGGCATACGCAAAAAAGCCAAAGTGCACGAAAACCTCGAGTTTTACTCGGTTATGCGCGCCATAAACGCTCTGGATGCCGCCGATGTTTGCCTGCTGGTTATAGATGCACAGGTAGGTATTGAAATGCAGGATATTAACATTTTTCGCCTGGCCGAAAGAAAGAAAAAGGGCGTTGTAATATTGGTAAACAAGTGGGATGCCGTAGAAAAAGATACCCATACCGCCAAATCCTATGCCGATGCCATAAAAGCCAAAATTGCCCCGTTTGTAGATGTGCCCATCATCTTTATCTCGGCGCTCGAAAAACTTCGTATCTTCAAAGCTATGGAAGAAGCCCTGGACGTGTACAGCCGCCGCCAAACGCGCATCAGCACCCACCACCTAAACGAGTTTTTGCAGGAGGCTACCGCCCAATACCCGCCACCGGCCGAAAAAGGTAAAGCGGTAAAAATTAAATACGTAACCCAACTGCCCTTAGCCTACCCCACTTTTGCCTTTTTTTGCAACCACCCCCGCTATGTTAAGGAAGCCTACCGCAACTACCTTGAAAACCAACTGCGCAAACGATACAATTTTTCGGGCGTTCCGCTTACCCTGCATTTCAGGCAAAAATAGGACCCTTGTAGTGATGAGTTATGAATTATGAGGTTTCGGGTAAGTTTGTATTTGTTTTCTTTAAAGAATTTTTAAAATTATTCAGAGCCGTTTTTAAGTATTAGTTATCAGAAATAGCACTAAAAAACCAACATAATAAAAACTACTGTATAAGCTCATACCCATTGGTTCGACAAGCTCACCAACCGTATAAGTTCGCCAACCGCTTATGTTCATAACTCATAATTCATAACTAAAAAAATGAGCCTTTTAGAACAAGTAGAACGCAAAATACTTACCCCGCAGCAACTGGAGTTTAAATTGCACCAATGGCGGTTTAAAGATCAGAAAATTGTGTTTACCAACGGCTGTTTCGACCTGCTGCACCTTGGCCATATTTACACCCTTACCCAAGCAGCCCAACACGGGCAGGTACTGGTAGTTGGCCTTAATTCCGATGCATCGGTAAAACGCATTAAAGGCAACAAACGTCCGCTGCAAACCCAGCAAACCCGCGCCCTTATTCTGGCTTCGCTCTCATTTGTAACCGCCGTGGTTGTTTTTGACGAAGATACACCCTACAACCTCATTGCACAAATACTGCCCGATGTGCTGGTAAAAGGCGGCGATTATGCCAAAGACCAAATTGTA
>NBMY01000121.1 GCA_002212985.1 Sphingobacteriales bacterium TSM_CSS | reverse complement strand
GTTTTACCACCCAGGTATCAATGCCGCCGTTGTTTTGCCCCACATCGCCATCTAATGATTGGCTGTAGCCGGTTACAATAAACCCGCCATCGGGTGCAAGGGCAATATCAAAGGCTTCGTCAACGCTGGAGCCGCCCAGCAGTTTTTCCCAAACCACCTCGTGGTCGGCATTCAGGCGCAGTATCATGTAGTCGTAATCAAACAAACTGCCGCTGTAACCGGCAGCTACAAAGCCGCCATCGGGCAGTTGTACAATGGTTTCTGCCTGTTCATCAAGGGCAGTTTCGCCAAAAACGGTTTGCCAGTCAATATAAGGCTGTGCCCGGCTTGAAGCGCTAAACACCAACAGGCATATTACTATAAAAAGACGGTTCATTTTATGAAAGCGGTTTTTGGGTAAATTTTGGAAAGGTAAAGGTACAAACTATTGTGCTATATGCCTAATAATGAAAAGGGTTTATTGCCAACAGGCTGTATAATGTCGGGCATACGCTGCTTTGCTTGCCAACACACCGAGCTAAAAAACAAATATAAAAACCATTTTTTAACATGCATTTGGTTGGTAAACCAATTTATTTTACCTAACTTTACCCCAAATAAAATGCCCTGTTTGTGCGTTTTCAAATGCCCGAAACAGGTTAAATGAACTCGGACGCGTAACCCCGCAGGTGCCTGCCAACTTGTAAAAGCCTTTGCCCGCGAGTTTTTGCGCTTGTTTTTTTATTAGTTTTTTCAAATTAATTCAAGCTTTGTATGTTTAAGCATTTTCAAAATATACCAACCTTCTTGTTTTTTTGCATATTTGCCATTTTTATACATTTGCCGCTTACGGCGCAGGTTACCCATACCGTTCCGGCTGCTACCCCCAAAAAACAACCGGCCGATACCAGCAATACCCGCTATGGTGACGGAAAGCATACCACCTCCTCCATTAAGGCTGCAGGCAGTCAGCAACCCGAACCGGCAACCCCGGCCGATGCCGCCAAGTTTGACTACGGAGGCGGGATTGACCTTAATATACCCGAATCGGACGAAGATGCGGGTATGGGAATGCCCGATGTTACGCCACAAAACGGAGAGGAAACCCTGCCGGCAAATTCGCCGGTCAACATCAGCGCAAAAGAAACCGCCCCCGCACAGCCAATACATCTGAACGACCAGGGTAAATCTGCAGCAACAATGCCTGCCGCCGCCACGCCGGTTAAAGTGTATGAAACCTATAAGCGCGATGTAATTAAAGAAAACAAACTGCTGCGAAGCCCTGCCGTTTTTTCATACCCTTTTGATACCAATAAAATACCCGAATATACCGATGCCGAATATGCCGCACGCTTAAAAAGCCTGCCAACCGTTATACCAATGGAATACAACGAACTGGTAGGTAAATTTATAAAAATGTATGTGGTACTTAAACGCGACCAGCTTACCCGTATGTTGCCCCGCACCGACCATTATTTCCGTATTTTTGAGGAAACGCTTGACCGCTACGGACTGCCTATGGAACTGAAGTATTTGCCTGTTATGGAGTCGGCTCTTATACCTCATGCCAAATCAGATAATGGAGCAGGCCTCTGGCAGTTGCCATACGGAACTGCCCGAATGTACGGATTAGAGGCAAATTCTTTTATTGATGAGCGGTTTGACCCTGTATTGTCAACCGAGGCGGCAGTGCAGCATTTGCGAAATTTATACAGCAAATACCGCGACTGGCAAACGGTAATTACCGCCTTTAACTGCGGCGAAGGAACGGTAAACAAGGCCATAAGAATTGCGGGAGGAAAGAAAAAATACAGTGAAATTGCCCCCTTCTTACCCGATGAAGCGCAAAGTTATGTGCCGCTATACACAGCAGCAGTGTATGCCATGAACTATTACCCCGAACACAATTTGGTAAAGCACGATGCACCCTATAATTTTTATGCTACAGATACCGTAAGGGTGCGCATACCTATAGATTTAAAGGAAGTTGCCACCTATATTGGAATGCCCCTGGAAGAGCTGCAATTTCTTAACCCGGCGGTTAAGCGCAATGTAGTGCCTCGTATGCCAAACGGTTTTCCTATTACCTTGCCCGTTTCAAAAATTGATGATTTTGGCAGCTTCCTGGCCGGAAAAAGCGCTGCCAAAACCGAAATTATTATTAACAACGGCAATATTGAGCAAAGGGTTAAACTGCCCGAAAGCAGTGTGTGGAACTATGAAATGGATGTGTATGGACTTGATTATGCACCGGTAAAAATTGACGAAGGACCAACCATAACCGTTAAATACACCGTAAGAGATGGCGATGTGCTGGGCGTTATTGCCGAAAACTACGATTGTACCACAGATGAACTGAAACGCTGGAACCGGCTTCCAAACAACAATCTTAAAACAGGACAAGTGCTGTTAATACGCGTGCCCAAGGCATACGAAAAAGTTTACAAAAATATTGAAGCCCGATTTGAAGAAGAAGATGCCCAACCTACAACCGAAGTGGGTAGCACCCAAAATGCAGCCAACCCCAATGTGATAGTGGCGCAATACATTTTTAAAGAAGACGACAGCCTTGCAAAAATTGCCCAATCTTTTAACATTACCACCGAGCGCCTCATGAAGTTCAACAATCTTAAGGTGGATATAGTAATGCCCGGTACCGTACTTAAAATTCCGGCGCCCGAACAGAAATAAAAAAAGCAGGGGGTGTTTGGAGATTTAGCGCCCAAACACCCCCTGTTTTACAAAACAATAGGTTGCTTATTGTTGCATAAGTTGAATGCTTCGGTTAATAAAGCGCGTAAGGTCGGGTCCTTTGAGCATATTTTGCTGCAAAAGCGCCAGGTCGTACAACTGTTGGGCAATGCCGGTTTGTTTTTCTTCATTGCCGGTATTGTTAACCAAGGCCAGCAGCGTTGGGTGGTTGGTGTTTAAAATTACGTTGTACATATCGCCAAACATGCCGTTGTCTTTCCCGCCGCTCAGGTTTGACATGTCTTTCCAGCGGCGTATAAATTCAGGACGGGTAATGAGTACCGGCGCATCATTGGGCGAAAGCGCCCTAAGCATAACAGTAGCCTCATTGGGGTTAACCAATTTTGTGTAAAGGTTTTTAAGGGTTTCTTCCTGTTCGGAGCTAAGTACCGATTCGGGTTTTTCTTCCTTTTCAATGAGGTGGTTCAAGGTATCTGCATCAACACGCTTAAAGGTAATGCCCTCACTTTTCCCCTCTATATGCCCTATAAAATGCGGGTCGAGCAGGGTATCAAATTTCAGCACATCATAGCCGGCGGCTTTGGCAGTTTCTTCGTAACTGTGCTGCTCGCCGCTGCCGTTGGAGTAGAGGTAAACAATTTTGTTGTTTTTATCGGTTTGCAGATCTTTAACCTTTTCCTTGTACTCATCGGGAGTAAAAAACTGGCCGTCAATGTTTTCGAAAAGGCAGAATTTTTGTGCCCGTTCATTAAATTTATCATCGCTCAACATGCCGTATTTAATCAATACGCCAATGTCGCGCCATTTTTGCTCAAAACCGGGGCGGTCGGTTTTAAACATATCTTCTAATTTGTCGGCTACTTTTCGGGTAATGTATTTGTTAATAGATTTTACTTCGGGGTCGCTTTGCAGGTAGCTGCGCGAAACGTTGAGCGGAATATCGGGCGAGTCTATAACGCCATGCAACAACATTAAAAAGTCGGGCACAATATTTTCTACATGGTCGGTTACAAACACTTGGTTGCAATACAGGTGAATGCGGTCTTTTCTTATTTCGTAATTGTTGTGCACCTGCGGAAAGTAAAGAATGCCGGTAAGTTTAAAAGGGTAATCTACGTTAAGGTGTATCCAAAACAGGGGTTCTTCTGCCATTGGGTACAGAGTGTGGTAAAACTCCTTGTACTGTTCGGGGGTAATATCGGCGGGTTTTCGGTTCCAAAGAGGTTGGGTTTCGTTTACAATATTATCGGTTTCTATAGCTTCGGTTTCGCCTTCTTCGCCGCCTTCTTTGGGCAGGTATTGGGTTTTGGTGCCAAATTTAATTTCAACGGGTAAAAACCGGCAATATTTGGTGAGCAGGCTTTGTATGCGGTCTTTTTTCAGATAGTCGGCATGGTCTTTACCAATATGCAGTACAATATCGGTGCCGCGTTCGGTTTTTTGGTCGGTTTCGGCAATTTGGTATTCGGTGCTGCCCTCGCATATCCAATGTACGGCGGGCGCATCGGGCTGGTGTGATTTGGTGATAATTTCAACCTTATCTGCCACCATAAAGGCAGAATAAAAACCCAGCCCGAAATTTCCGATAATGGCGTTGGCGTTTTCATATTTGGTTAAAAACTCGCGGGCGCTTGAAAAAGCAATTTGGGTAATGTACCGCTCTACTTCCGCGTAGGTCATGCCAATACCTTTATCGCTGATGGTAAGCGTGCCGGCATCTTCGTTTACCGAAATTTCTATGGTAAGGTTGCCCAACTCGCCGCTAACCTCACCACGCGACGACAGGGTTTTGAGTTTCTGTGTGGCATCTACGGCATTTGACACCAACTCCCGAAGAAAAATTTCCTGATCAGAATAAAGGAACTTTTTAATAATGGGAAAAATATCTTCGGTTTGAACGCTAATGGTACCTTTTTGCATATGCTTTATGTTTTATGTTGCTAAAACTATTGTTGAAAATATAATACAGCCCGAATTTTACCCAAACTGTTGTGCCCCGACTGCGCCAATGTCTTGTATGGCATTGCAGTAAGTCCTTTTTTCATACCAAAAGCTGTGCCACATGGCAAAATCTGCCTTTTTGTCTGTTTTGTGGTCCTAAAAATGACGGTATTGTGCAAAAAATGGCAGCATATAAGGGTAATTTTGCGGTTTGCAGGGATAAAGATTGAGGCACTTTTGGGTTTAACACGCTGCACCTTGCTTTAACTGCCGGGTTGGGTTGTAAGCCTTTTGCGCCGGGTTGCAACATTGTATATGCCTGCGTTGTTATAAGCAACAGCAATTTATTTTTAAACACCCCTTGCCGTTTTTGTGCTTATGAAAACACCTGTCTTTTACCTGTTGCTGTTGTTTCCTCTTTTTACGTTTGCCCAAACCTTTAAGGCCGGCATTGCCGGCGGGGTTAATTTTACCCAAATAGATGGCGATAATATTGGCGGATACAACAAATTTGGGGCAAATGTGGGTTTTTTATCCGAAATTCCTTTTTCCGACCGATGGGCTGTAGGCATAGAGTTGCTGTACACACAAAAGGGAAGCCGCGCAGTGGTAACAGCCAACAACCTTCGCAACTTTAAAATTAACATGGATTATGCCGAAATACCCGTGTTGGTAAAGTTTCATGACAAAAAGGGCGGGTTTAACTTTGCCGGCGGCTTTGCTTTGGGGCGGCTGGTGCGCACCCGCTATATTGAAGATGGCACCGATGCCACCGAAGCCTATTTTAACGGTCCCAACAAACCCAAAAAATGGGATTGGAGCATAGTGGCCGATATTTCGTACATGATAACCCCTGTTTGGGGAATTAGTCTTCGGGGTGCTTACTCGCTGTTGCCTGTGCGGCAAGACCCCAACAGTTTGTTCCGAAATTCGGGGCAGTTTCACAACGTGCTAAGTGTGCGCACCATTTTTATGTTCAGCGCAATTAACAAAAAAGATTAAGCGGCAACTATGCCTGTTTGGTGTAATGGGGCAGCCGGTTTTGCACAAAATTTACCGAACCCGCAATATCGGTCTGCAACAGGCGGTCCGCGGTAATAAACGGAATGGATTTGCGATAATCTGCCAAAACCTGTTCAATAATAGCCGAACTTTTCAATTCGGGTTCCGATAATTTTTTTCTGAAGTTGAGCGCCTGCGTTGCAGTAAGCAGTTCAATGGCCAATATACGCTCCAGATTTTCTACCACCCGGTAGCATTTGGTGGCAGCATTGGCGCCCATACTCACATGGTCTTCCTGCCCGTTGGAAGAGGTTATGGAGTCTACCGATGCCGGGGTACAAAGTTGTTTATTTTGGCTTACCAGAGCGGCAGCGGCATATTGTGGTATCATTAACCCCGAATGCAACCCCGGTTTGTTTACCAAAAATGCCGGTAGGTTGCGCTGGCCGCTTAACAGGGTAAAAGTGCGGCGTTCAGAAATACTGCCCAGTTCTGCCAGGGCTATGGCCAAAAAATCGAGTGCAAGGGCAAGCGGCTGCCCATGAAAATTGCCACCCGATATTATGAGGTCATCATCGGGAAACAGCAATGGGTTATCGGTTACGGCGTTTATTTCGCGGGCTACAATTTCCTGTGTATAGGCTATGGCATCGGCCGATGCGCCATGTACCTGTGGTACGCACCGGAAAGAGTAGGGGTCTTGCACATGTTTTTTAGGCTGCTTTATAATTTGGCTGCCCTTTAAAAAGCGCTGCAGTCGGGCGGCAACAGTTATTTGCCCCTGCTGTTGCCGTATTTTATGTATCAACGGGTGCAAGGGCGAGGAGTGCGCATCATAGGCATCAAGAGAAATGGCCGCAATTAAATCGGCACAGGCGGCTAATTGCATGGCTTTATAAACACACCAAACCGCATAGGCGCTCATAAACTGCGTGCCGTTAATAAGCGCCAGCCCTTCTTTTGATTGAAGTTGCAGCGGCTGCCAGCCCAATTGCTCCAATACAGCGGCGGCGGGTTGTTTTACGCCGCCATAATACACCTCGCCTTTTCCAATAAGCGGCAGCGAAAGGTGCGAAAGCGGCGCCAAATCGCCAGATGCACCCAGCGACCCCTGCTCATATACCACGGGTAATATATGGTGATTAAAAAAATCGGACAGTCGCTGCACCGTTTGCAATTGAACACCCGAATGCCCGTATGCCAGTGATTGTATTTTTAGCACCAACATTAACCGGACTATTTGAGGCGGCACTTCGCTGCCTGTACCACAGGCATGAGATAAAAGCAGGTTGTTTTGTAACTCTTGCAGGGCGTTTTTTGAAATGGTAATATTGTATAACGACCCAAAACCAGTGTTGATACCATAATAATTTTCTTCGGTATTGCTAAGTTTCTGGTCTAAGTACGTGCGGCAATCGGTAATTTTCCGATAAACTTCGGGGCTTAGGTTAATTTGGGAGCCAGTTGTAGCGGCAAGGGTAAAGGCTTGGTTTATGCCTAAACGCTTGTCTGAAGAAATGGAATGTAGCATATAGTGGGTTTGTATTTGTGCAGTAAACCAATTCGGCGCAAAGTTAGCACTCTTTGGCGGTTTACCGGGTAAAAAGCAGGCGACCGGTAAACTCATTTTAGTCCGTTATTGTTGTAATAAAGGAGTAAAACAAAATCACTATTTTTTAGTCAATAAAACACGCAATTTTATGTCATTAAGATTAGGAGACCTTGCCCCCAATTTTAAAGCCCAAACCACACAGGGCGAAATTGATTTTTACGAATGGCTGGGTAATTCATGGGGTGTATTGTTTTCGCACCCGGCCGATTTTACCCCTGTTTGCACCACCGAACTGGGCAGAACTGCCCTGCTGAAAGGGGAGTTTGAAAAAAGAAATACTAAGGTAATTGCCGTTTCGGTTGATGACTTGGCATCGCACAAACGTTGGGTACCCGATATTGAAGAAGTAAATCACGTATCGGTAAACTTCCCTATAATTGCCGATGAAAACCACCATGTTGCCCAATTGTACGACATGATTCACCCGAATGCCAGCGAAAAAGCCACCGTGCGATCGGTTTTTATTATCGGGCCCGATAAAAAAGTTAAACTCATGCTCACCTATCCGGCTTCTACCGGGCGCAACTTCCTCGAAATTTTGCGGGTACTTGACTCACTGCAATTAACCGCCCACCACAGTGTTGCCACCCCGGTTGACTGGAAAAACGGCGAAGATGTAATTGTAACCCTAAACGTGCCTACCGAGCAAATAAAAGAAAAATACGGCGTAGAGGCCAATATTAAAAAACCCTACCTGCGCTACGTACCTCAGCCTAAATAAATAACCGGCTTAAACGGCTGAAGAAAAAACCTGTTTTTTAACATAAAACGGCTGCCCTACTGCGTTACTGCAAATGGGGCAGCCGTTTGGCGTTAAGCAACCACGTTAATCGTTAATAAGGCGTATGGTGGTAGTGGTGCCTATCCAGCAGCCAATATTATAGGGCTGCCCGTTGGCATAACCGCGCATAAAGCCATCGCTGGTTTTGGGGTAATACTGCCGGTAGCGGTTTATAGACTGGGTTGCTTCGGCAGCAAAATCGGGGTCAATATCGCGTGCTTTTTCCCACATATCGGTAGCTGCCCAGGCAACCACTTGACTGTCCCAGCCGGTGCCGGGTCCACAGAGTTTACCGCTCGATGCATAAAGGTCGCCTATAAAAATGTACGGTTTACCCCATCCCGGGCGCAGTTCGGTTGCTTTTTTGGCATATTTTCGGGCTTGTGAGGCGGTGGTCGCAGTAAGCGAGTTGCCTTTGCGGCGTTCCAGTCCGGCCATAAGCATATAAAGCGAGGCTTGTTTGGCCCGGTCGGTTTCTAAGTTAATAGCTTCCAGCACGTATTTTTGGGCGGTGTTGTTATCGCCTTTATCGGCATACTGTTGGGCAAGCAGTTTGGCGCGCTGGGCTGTGGGTTCCAACTGGTAAAGTTTTAAAAATACATCGCTATAGAAGGCATCAGATTTGCAGTTGGAGCGGCTTAACTTGCTGTAAAGTGTTTTTACCAACTCTGCATCGTTGGGGTTAGCTTTAAACTGCGCTTCATAAGCCGCTTTAATATCGGCACATGAAGCAGCAGAAGCGGTTGAGGTTGATGCGGCAGTGGTAGTTTGCAGCTTGGCAGCTGCGCCATCCAGCACTTCTTTTACCTGCCTGTACATATCGGCGTTTTCGGTATTGTTGTTCAGGTTGAAGTCAATAATATCAGAGAGCATGTTGTATTGCTCCAATACTTTTTCTTTGCCTATCTTTTTTTGGTTATACTGGCTCAACCAGTCGTTAAAATACGGTATCAGCAAAAAATAATCGGCTTCTTCCTGTTGTATGGCAACCGCATGTTTTACCAACTCCATATATTTGGCGGTTTCCCAGGGCCTGAAATTTTTGAGTTTTACTGCTTTCCAGGTAGTAACATCGCCTTCCTCGGCAAAGTTGGCAATTCGCTGGTCGTAAATCATAAACATGGTATCAACGTAAGCCTGTTTAGTAACCGAGTCTTTGGCTTGTTCTGCCAGCGTTTCGTACATGGTAACGCCGTTGAGGTAAATGGTTTTTCGGGCGGCGGGGGCATTTTTATACACGTAGCGCCAGAACGGAAGCGCATCGGCATACATTTTTTGTTTGTAATATTCGCGGTAAAGCGAATAGTTTTTTACGGTTTCCACGCTATCGGGTCCCCATTTTCCGGTTTCGGTGCCAATTTGAGCATCGGCATCTATCTGTACTTTGGCGGTGTCTTTGGCGGGTTTGGGCGTTTGCTGTGTTTCTTTTACGGTTTTTGAGCCGCAGGAGTTTAACAGGGCAACAGACAACAACAAAACAAGGGTAATAAGCAAGGTGTACTGTTTCATAAAGCAGGGAGTTTTCAAATGTTGGGTTTTAATAACGGACTGAAAGTTAGAGATTAAACTAATACTGTGGTAAAATTGAGTTGTATTTTACAAGCCGGGGCGCTACAGTTGTGTACTATACGGCAGGTTTGACTCTGCCGGCCGGCTAAGGTTATAAGCCGGGCGTTAAATTATTGGCTGTTTGCGGGTTTTGGGGTAATGGAGGCTTGTTTGGGCAGTTTTACGGTGCCGGTAATTTTGCGCAGCTTGTAGCGGCTGAAATCTTGTTCGGCTTCAAAACCGTTGGCAAAAATACTTTCGGTATCGGTAGTTACCTTTACAAATTTATCCGAAGTAATTTTTTTTGTTTTTTCGTTCCATATTAGTTCTTCGGTTTCTAATTTTTCGTTTTTTACGGCGTTGTTCCATACTACGTTGTTGCGTACCACGGTTTCTTGTTTGCGCTCATAGCGTATGCCGTAGCGTGCGGTAAGCGAACTGCTTACCTGCAAGCTGTCGTTGTAAAAAGTAACGGTCAGTCCGTCGGGAAATTCCAGATATGGGTCATCGGTTTTATAGCGGTAAAGTATGGGGGCTTCCAATTGCACCCTTACATGTGCGGCATCGCTGTACAGCAGGTTTACGTTGTGTATGGTTTCTACTGTTGTTTCAAATTTTTTATTAATATCGTTTACTTCCGAGAGGCTGTTTTCACAACTGTTGATGGCAAAAGCCAGCCAGACAAGGGTAATAGGTATTGCGGCGGTTTTTATCATGGGGCAAGTTGTATTTCTACTTCGGTTTCCCAGTTTTCTTTAATGGCAATGGTGTTTTTGGGCGTAAAAACCGGTTCGGGTTGCAGGCGTTTGGCATAGTTGCCGGCATCCCACTGTTGGTTTCTGTTAAGGTCTTGCACCACCACTACTTTGTACTCGCCGGGTTTTAGCAGGGGCATTTGAGTTATGGTTTCGGTTAAGGGTGTTTGCCTGAGCAGTTTACCGGCGGTATCATAGAGTTGCAGCAGGTAGGCATTTGCGGCATTAAAACCCAGCGTTTTTACAATAAGTGTTCCGTAGGTATCGGGTGCATAGGCGGTAAAGGCAATGCTTATTTCGTCGTTGGTTTCGCCAAAATAGTCGGTCAGGGTGCTGTCGGGCAGCAGCAGGCGGTATTTTTTTTCGGGATTCCAGTTGTAGGCAATACTTAGGGTACGCAGGTTTTTAACGGTAATTTTGTTGTTTAAATTGAGTTGTACGGTATCGTCCAGCACCTGAATTTTACCGGTATCGAGGCGGGCAATGGGGTGGTTAAATTTTACCCAAATATCTGCTCCGTAGTTAATGTTTGAAACGCCTCTGCCGCCTTTGGCATTTGAAATATACTTAACCGGCTGCAGGGTTTGCTCCCTGATGGTTTTTCGGAAAATAACCGTATCGAGCAGGGAGGTATCGGAGTAAACCAAAAAAGCAACGGGGTTTTGGTTGGGCAGGTTTCGGTACCACAGGTGCAGCGTATCGTTTTGTGCAGAGGTTTCGGTAAGAAATTCGCCCTGTGCTTTTATGGAATCGGGCAATTGTAGAGAAACGGATTTTTGTTCTTTTGAGAAATTGAGTTCAATATGCCCGTATTCTTTGTTTTTTCGCTCCATAATTTTGGGTTTATCCAATCCTTCGTCAAACAGGCGCAGGGTGGGGTTTTGGGGCACGGTGTCGGTAAGGGCAATGGGAAGGGGGTTAAAGGCTATGGATTCATTGGGTAAATCGTAGTAGTAGTTGGCGTTTTTATCAACTAAGGCAAAAAGGTTGTAGTCAGTAGGTGCCAGGTTGCTCACCCTAAAGTAGCCGTTATCATCGGAGCGGGTAATTTGTGCGGGCGGGGTGGTGGTAAACAGCGTATCGGCATTGCCGCTATATACAGCCACAAGGGCATCTTTTACCGGCTCATTGTTGTAGGCGTAGAGCAACTTGCCGGCTATAAACAGTGAGTCAATATGGTTGCCGGTAGAAAAAGCATACTCAAAATTGGACAGCGGGTTGCCCTCGGTAAGGTCTTGCAGGCTTTTACCAAAGTTAATGGTATAGGTGGTATTGGGCAGCAGGGGTTGTTTAAACTTAACGGTAAGTGTTTTTCCCCGAAGTTTAAAATCGGGGCGTTCTTTCATAAAGGGCGAAATAAATATTTCTGATTGAGGGTTGTTGAGTTGTACAAATTCATTAAACCTGATGGAAACCGATTTTGCCCCGAAATTGACCGTTCGGTTGGGCGGGTTAATTGCAAGCGCTACGGGCGGGGCGGTATCTTTTTCGCCCCCCGACGGCGATACCCTGTTGGCACACCCCAACCCAAACAGGCAGGCAAGCAGCAAGACAAACAATGTGGCGGCAAACAGGCGCATGTGCGGGCGGCGTGGTGGCGTTTTGCGGTTATGGCTATGCACAATGTGGCAGCCGCTGCAAAAGTACACAGTTTATGGTTAAAATGCTACTGGTTGCCCCGTATAGCGCCCCGGCAAAGCAGGTTTAAACTTTACCCGTGCTTACTCCAATTGCAGCAGTACTTCGCCGGTGGCGGGGGTATTCCATTGTACGGTAATGGTGTTGGTTCCCTGTCCGGTTAAAATGGTGCCGCCGGTAGCTGTCCAGTTGTAACTGCAGTTGCCTTGCGGCGGCACGGTATAGGTTTGCACCGTACCGGAGCAGGATATATCCGGCCCGCCCAAAGGCAATACAATGCTATGCCCGTCTAACTGCCATTCGGGCAAAAAACCTATGCCAAGGTGGGTAAGGGCAGTGCAGGCCACATCTACAATGCGCGGAGTTTGCGAGTAATCGTAGCAGGTTTGTGCACCGGCGGCGGTACTCCATACCGGGGCGCTGCCCTGCAAAGCGGCGGTTATGGCATTGGCAGAGGCATCGGCAAGGGTAGCGCCGGTACCTTCGGTCATTTGCCAGTAGGCCATCAGGTTGGCGTAATTGGGGTGTGCATTGTTTACCGGGGCACAAGCCCAGGCAGCCACCGTTTCGGGGTTAAGCACGGTGTTCCACACGCGCACTTCGGCAATGGCGCCATTAAACCAAAAAGGGTAGGCATGGGTGCCGTCTTGTGCAATGGTAAGCGGCAGCCCGCTGTTAATGTTTCCTACCGAACTCATAACGGCTTGGCCGGCAAGTTGCCCGTCCTGATAAATGTTTAGCAGCCCGTCTCGGTCAAAGGTAGCGGTAAGGTGGTGCCAATTGCCGTCGTTTATGGTGCTGCCCGTAACGTCAATGCGGTTGGTGCCATCGGCAACATTCACCTTCCATTTGGTTTGGTCCGATGCGGGGGTAGAAAATACAAATCCGGCATTTGCACCGCTGTTCCAGTTTTTATCTGAAATAAAAGCCGCATCGCCTGCCAATGCAGTATATTTTACCCGAATTTCTATAGAAAAATCCTGACTGCTGCCAAATTCAAACAGGTTGCCCGGGCTTTGCGGCGCTACATATTGGTTGCTTCCGTTAAACAACAGGGCGGCCGGTATGGGTTGTGTAACGGGGGTTTTGGCAATTTGGCGCGGGGTAAACTGGTCGTTGCTGGCAATAACAAAAACATTGCGCTCTTCTAAAGACGGGCCGCCATGCCCGCTCATGGTGCCGCCGTGGTCGGTAGAAACCAATATCAGCCAGTTTTCATCGGGGTAAGCGGGGCGGTTATGCAGGGCGGTTAAAATATTGCCGATATAAGAATCGGTTACTTCAATACTGTTAAGGTATTGGGATACCGAAGGGTGAAACCCGTACAGGTGTCCTGCATGGTCAACATCGTCAAAATCCACAAACAGTACATCGGGATTTGCATTCGTGAGCAGATCTACGGCTTTATTGGTAACTTCCAAATCGGTTGAGTAGGTATATTCCTCATCGCACAGGGTGTTAATAATGGAATTGATAGGCCCCCAATGCACCACCGACGCCGTGTGCAGCGCCGGGTTTATTGTTTCGACCCGTGCAATAAAATGTGGGTATTGCGCATAGTTGGGGCTTAAAAAAGAGTTGTTGTAAACATTGTGCTTGTTTTCCCAAACGCCGGTAAGCATGCTGCTCCAGCCGGTTCCGCTCCAGGTAGGTTGGTGCGTAAGGGCATCAAAAGAGTAAACGGCATGCGTGAGCAGTTGGTCTATATTGGTGGCATTGGCCTGTTGCAGGGCATCCTGCCGACAGCCGTCTATACCCAAAATAAGCACTTTGCCGGCATTTTGTGCCCGTAAAAATGTGAAACTGTAAAAAATGGTTGAACAAAAAAAGAAACAATAAAAACAATTTACAATAAATTTACCCGAAAAACTGTTCATAATACACCCTTTTAAGCGCTGCAAACTATTTGCCACAAGCATGGCACAATTTACCAACAATAAAGCAATGATGAGAACTGTTTTTTGCAAAATTGTGTTTTTTAACAAAAGGTAGTCTGTAAATCTCTTTCTTCTGTTTAGGATTTTTGTAAAAAGATTAAACAAGGCTGAACAATTGCTTTTTCCCGATGTTTTTGTATAGGTAAACCGGTTCTTAATATTCCTGATACCCAACACACAATTGCAAAGTTTTCTTGTTTACTTGCAGCAACTTCTAACTCCTAACTTACCAAACCTTAACCCTAATCTGAACAAATGAAAAAAGTAAATGGCACACATGTTGCCAACGGAAGCAATCCCGGCCAGGAGCATATAAACCACAGCAATCTTGATGTTGAGCTGATAGAAAGCATGGGCGAAAGCCACCACCTTTCTTCTATAGACACTCCTATGCGCGAAGATGCTTTTGACTTGGACGATGAGACCAAAATTGCCCTTATTGAAGCCCATTTTGCTGAAATTATGAACATTATGGGCTTAGACCTTACCGACGACAGCCTGCGAGGCACACCCTACCGCGTAGCCAAAATGTATGTAAAGGAAACGTTTAGCGGCTTAAACCCCGATAATAAACCTGCGGTAACGCTCTTTGAAAACAAGTATAACTACCACGAAATGCTGGTTGAAAAAGACATTACCGTACACTCCAACTGCGAGCATCATTTTGTGCCTATTATTGGCAAGGCGCATGTGGCATATATTCCGCGTAAAAAGGTCATCGGGTTATCAAAAATAAACCGGTTGGTTCAATATTACAGCAAACGTCCGCAGGTACAGGAGCGCCTTACCGTACAAATTGCACACGAACTGCGGCACATACTGCAAACCCCCGATGTGGCCGTCATTATTGAGGCCGACCACGCCTGTGTGATGATGCGCGGTGTGCAAGACCACAGTTCCAGCACCATTACCGCCCAATACTTAGGTAAATTTGAAAAACCCGAAGTAAAAACCGAGTTCCTGCGCCTGTTGGGTAAGTAGTATTGCTATGCAAAACAAAAACATACTGGTTATAGGAGCAAGTTCGGGTATAGGCTTATCTGTTGCTAAGCTGGCAGTTCAAAACGGCGCCAACCTGTACACTGTTTCCAGAAGATCTACTGCCGCTTTGCAAGACTTAAGCACCCGGCATTATGTATTAGATGTAGTGTCTGAAGATATTGTTTTACCACAATTACCCGATGCCTTACACGGGCTTGTGTACTGCCCGGGCAGTATTACCCTTAAACCCTTTCACCGGCTGACCGAAAAAGATATAAGGTCGGATTACGACATTAATGTCGGGGGAGCCGTAAAAGTGTTGCAGGCGCTGTATCCCAACTTAAAAAAAAGCGGCAATGGCAGTGTGGTACTGTTTAGCACCGTAGCGGCACAGGTAGGTATGAGCCACCACGCCTCTATAACCATGGCTAAAAGCGCATTGGAAGGACTTGGTAAATCTTTGGCTGCCGAATGGGCAGGCAGCAGCATTAGGGTAAATGTAATTGCTCCTTCACTTACCGATACTCCTTTGGCAACGTCTTTGCTTTCAACACCCGAAAAACGGGAAGCCTCTGCTAAAAGACACCCGCTTGGCCGGGTAGGAACCCCCGAAGATATGGCCGCAGCAGTTGTGTTTTTACTTTCCGATGCCTCAGCATGGATAACCGGACAAGTGCTGCACATAGACGGCGGCATGTCATCGGTTAAAATGCTGTAACCGAAACCCACAGCACCAATGCAGAAAAGGTAGCACATTGAGCAGTAATGAATATCGGTTTTAGGGCAGTTAACTTTTTACCAACTAACAACATGCAGCACAGCCAAACAAACCACCACCATTTAACCAACAGCGATATTGACCGTATTGTGGAAATGGCCTGGGAGGACAGAACGCCTTTTGAAGCCATAGCATTGCAGTTTAACCTTTCCGAAGCTATGGTTATAAGGCTTATGCGCAGAGAATTAAAGCGCAGCAGCTTTAACCTGTGGCGCAAACGGGTAAACAGCGGCATCAGTCAAAAACATGCACAACTGCGCAACCCTCTGATAAACCGTTTTAAATGCTCCCGTCAGCGTGCCATTACCCTTAACAAAATAAGCAAAAGGACGTAATGTTCTTACTTTTTGTATGAAAGCCAATGTGCCCCGAAAAATTTGTGCCACCTGCAACCGCCCTTTTACTTGGCGCAAGAAATGGGAAAAAGTTTGGAGCGAGGTAAAATATTGCAGCCAAAAATGCCGTATGCACAAAAACAGACCTGCCGACCGGCAATAACAACTGTGCTCTACTGATGCTGCGGGTATTTTACTTAAACGGGTTTACCGGTTATTGCTATTTTTCCGGCTCAAAATATACTTCGCGCAAAATGCGGTACTCCATGGCATTTTGGGGCAGGTTTCGCACATAGGGTTGCAGCAGCCGCTGGTCTTTGTCGTAGTAGAGGGGTAAAATAGCGGCATCGTCTAAGGCAACCTGGTCGGCTTTTAGGTAAAGTTCGTTTCGTTTGGTTTCGTCGGTGGTGCGCAATCCTTCCTCAAAAAGGCGGTCAAATTCGGGGTTGCGGTAGCGGGTAGTGTTGAGGTAGGTTTTTTCGGTTGGGTCATTGGGCAGGGTACGGCTGGAGAGCAGTGCGAGGAAATTTTCCGGGTCGGGGTAATCGGCAATCCAGGCAAAGCGCCAGAAATCAACCTTTCCGCTTTCTACGGTTTCGAGGTGTTGTGGCCAAGGCATTTGTACAATTTTTACCGGCACGTTGAGGTTTTCCTGCAACATTTTTTGCAGCACTTCGGCTACCTGTTCGTTGCGTTTTCCGCCGCTGTTTATTTGCAGGGTTACTTCGGGCAGGCCTTTGCCATTGGGGTAGCCTGCTTCTGCCAACAGTTGGTGGGCTTTTTCGGGGTTAAAATCATAACCGCGCAGTTCCTTGCTGTTGTATTTGGTAAACGCCGGCGGCACAATGCCGTAAAATGCAGGTACGGCAGCGCCTTTCAGGGTATAATCAACCAATTTTTGGCGGTCAATGGCATAACAGAACGCTTGTCGCAGTTTTTTGTTGCCAAAGATTTTTCCGGTATTTAAAAAACCATAATACTGAATGGTGAGCGAGGGGGTAGTTTGGTAGGTAAATTTAGCATACTCGCCTTTAAGATTGCCGGCGGCATCTACCACTTCATCGGCCACTTCCAATGGGAGGCGGTATTTAAGGTCAAATTTACCATCTCTAAACTCCCGCAGCCAGGTCATTTCGTCTTTAATAAACATAACCTTCACCCCGTCTAAGTAGGGCAGTTGATTGCCGTTTTTGTCTTTGCCCCAATAGTTAGGGTTTCGCAGCAGTACCACGGTTTCGTTTTCGCGCAGGGTTTTAAGGTAAAAGGGGCCGGTTCCAACGGCGTTCTGGCGCATTTCGGTGCCGTATTTTTCTACGGCTTCTTTGGGGTAAATATAGCCAAACTGCATGGCCAGCACATACAAAAAGCTGCTAAACGGTTTTTCGAGGGTAATTTGCAGGGTGCTGTCGTTAAGCACCTGTATGCCCTGTACGCCTCCTTGGGGCAGGCTGCCTTTGCGGCTGTTTTCGTAGTAGGCATCGGCGCCGGCAATGCGGCCGCGTACAAAATCGTAGCCTTTGTTGTTAACATCGTGGGCACACAGGCGGTCGAGGCAGTATTTTACATCTTGTATGGTCATTTCTCGCCCCTTGTCGTTGGCAAAGCAGGCATTATCCTGAAATTTTACCCCTTTTCGAATGTTGAAGGTATAAACGGTAGCCGAGGGGTCAATTGTCCATCGGGTTGCTAAGGCGGGTTCAATGCTCAAATCGGCTTGGTTAAGGCGCACCAACCCTTCGTAAATTTGGTTGGCAATACGGTGGCCAACCACTTCGCCAATATTAAGCGGGTATAGTGTTTGAAAATATTCGGTTTCGTTTACCTTAAAAACGCCGCCATAGTAAACATTGCCGGGCGCTTCTTTAAGGTTGCCCGTAGCAGAATTGTTTTGACCGCCGCCGCAGGCGGTAAACAGGGCTGCCAGAAAGGCGGTAAAAAGGAGCGGTAAAAGATTGCGCATGACTGATATTGGTTTTACTGGTACCAACACTCGGCAGAGTGCTTATTTTTTGCTAATTTTTGGCTAAGGTAAGGAGTATTTTGGGTATTTTTACCCAATTTGTGCCCGTTTTAACTCCGCAGTAGTTAAACACACCGTAAACCCATAGGGCAGCAACCTCGTAAAACATAGTTATTGTTATGCAGAAAACGCAAAAAAGAACCATTGCCGTATTAGACTTAGGCACCAATACTTTCAGAATATTGCTGGCGCAGCCGCATCGCAAATTTTTGTTTAAGGCGCTGTACGAAGAAAAAGTGTATGTAAGAATAGCAAAAACCGGCATTGATTATATAGGTCAGGCTGCCTACCGGCGGGCATTAGAAGCTATGGAGCGGTTTGAAAAAATTATTAAAAAACACAACGTTACCGAAGTGTATGCTTTTGCCACCGAAGGTATGCGGCGTGCCTCCAACAGCGAGCAGTTAATTGCCGAGGTAAAAGCCCGCTATGGCATTTCCATAAGGCGAATTTCGGGAGATATGGAGGCTACCTTTATTTACCATGGCGTACAGCAGGTGTTTGACCTTGGCACCCACCCGCATCTTCTTATGGATATTGGCGGCGGCAGCACCGAGTTTATTATTGCCAACGCCACCCAAATTTTCTGGAAACAAAGTTTTGCCATTGGCGGAACGGTGCTTAAACAGCAGTTTCATCAGCAAGAGCCTCTTAGCCCCCAAGATTTGGAAGTGTTAATTAACCATCTGAACCAAGTACTGCTACCCTTTTGGAAGGCGGCTAAAAAATTTGGCACTATTGATACTTTGGTGGGTACATCGGGCACTTTTAGCAGCATTAACAAAATGGCGGCTGCTGCTGCTTCGCTCACCCTTTCGCCCGAACAGCATATTTACCCCATTCAGCTAACCACCGCCACCGCCCTTGCCGAACACCTGCTGCACACCACGCTGGAAGAAAGGTTATCGGTACCCGGCCTGGAACCCGAACGGGCCGAACTTATTTCGGTGGCTTTTATTCTGGTGCAGTTAGTGTTGGAGCGGCTGCACATTTCGCACCTGTTTTATTCTTCTTATGCCATTAAAGAAGGCATTTTATGGTATGTTTTTAAACACCCCCAATTGATGGAAAAGGAAGGCCTCAGTTTTCATATTGACTAATTGGGCAACCACCGGCAAATACAAGTTGCGGGCAAAACCCATAACCCTGTACAATAGTTGGCTTGTATTTTGCGTTATATGGCAAATACCCTTTCCAAAAGCCTAAAAAAGCGTTTTTCATGAGTTTGGCCATTAGAACAGGCAGCAAAACAGGCGACAACGATTTTTTTGTGGAAGTTTCCAAAACGCTTGGTCAGCAGCTAATCCTCCAAATATATGATTTCGACGGTGCGTTGTTATATGCTCAAAACGAAGCGGTAAACAAATCGCCCATGCTAAATAAAACCATGCACATAACCGGGCTTCACTTAGATAAAGGAAGTTATTTGGTAGTGGTTTCCGATGGCATTATACGGCATTTCGGTTCATTGGTAATAGCAGAGTAGCATTTGGTTATTGTATTGGGTGAACTACCCCTTTAGCAGTGTTTTAAGAAGCGGAGTAACACCGTTTATAATAAACTGAATGCCCACTGTAAGCACTATAAAACCCATGATGCGCTGCATGGCAGAAATACCGCCCTCGCCCAAACGGGCAAACAGCAGGGGCGAAAACCTAAAAATAACATATACCGATACCGCCAACAGCAAAATAGCACCTATTATAAAGGCATACTCCTGCAAATGATTTAAACTTGCCGAAGTGCTGATAATAAGCGATATGGAACCCGGCCCTGCCAACATGGGCATAGCTATGGGTGAAAACGAAATGTCTTCTTTTACCAAAGCTTCTTGCTCTACTTTGTTACTGATGGCTTTGCCCTTTTTAAAATTTCCGTCGAGCATGTTGTAGGCAGAGCGTATGATCATTAACCCGCCGGCTATTCTCATACCCTCTATGGTTATGCTGAAAAACCGCAGAATAAAAGACCCTGCCAGCAAAAAGGTTAACAAAATACCCACCACATATATGCTGGATTTGAGTACCTGCTCGTTGCGCACCCGCGGGGTAAAATGCTGCGACAAACTAATGTACAACGGTATGGCACCCAACGGGTTTACTACCGAAAACAAGGCGGTAAAAAATGCCAGAAAACTCATAACCGTTTGATTTAACCGTTTTTCGGGTGCAAAGTTAGCGTTTTACCGGCTATTTTTCTCCTTGTTTTTCCAATGTCTGTTTATGCACCAACCGTAGGGCATGTTTTGCCGTTTTATTACTGAAACAACTTTATGAAAATGGGGTGAAACCATTTACCTGAGTGACCGAAAATTTAATTGCCCCTTCAATTTCATTTATTGTTATTTTTGTACTTGCAAAATTTTAACCTCTTAAACATTATACACATTATGCAAAACCGGTTACCCTTATTTTTTGCGCTGCTTATTGCCGCTATAGGTTGTTTTCTGCAACCCAATATCCTGAAAGCACAACCCAACACGCCGCCCGTTACTACCAATGTTACACTTTGCTCGGTTAGCTTTGGCGTGGTGGAATACGACCTGAACAATGCCGTAACCGATGCCGAAGGCGGACCACTTGCCTTTACCCTTACACAAGCTCCTTCATCGGGCACGCTTACCCTTAACCCCAACGGTTCCATAACCTACGTGCCGCAATTTACCGGTTTTGAGGAGTATTTTATTTATACCGTTTGCGACAGCAACGGCGCCTGCACCAACGGAACCCTGTATATTACTCTGGCAGAAATAGAAACGATACCGCCTATTGAGCCCACCATTTCCGACTATGCCGCCGAAATGGGCGCCGCTATTACTATTTGCGACGGAAACATTGGCTGGGCATGGCAACACAACTGCATTCCCGATTTATACACCGTTTGCGTGTATCACAACGATGCCCTTGGACAAATTACTTATGTAAATGACAACTGCATAACTTATACACCCTTTGGCACAGGAGCCGATACCATTAAAGTAATTGGCTGCGGCGATGCCCCGCCACCCATCTTATTTACCTGCAACGGATGGGAACAAATGAACACCTGCAGCCACAATTACTATGTGGTATCTATAGTGCCCAACAACAACGCTTTTACCGAAACCTATAGCATTAACTGCGACTCTACCCTGCTCATCGGGCAATTGGGGTACCCTACATGGGTGGTGCCCACCATTATTACCCCGCCCGCCAACGGCAGCGCCGCCATTTTAACCGATGGGCTGTGGAGTACCCTGCAATACATACCCAACCCCAATTTTAACGGCACCGATACCGTGGTAGTTGAATGTGCCCACGCCACCCAAATTACCTGCGAAACCGGCACCTACATTATAAACATAGATTGTACCAACAGCGCCGGTTATTTACCCCTGCAACCGCCCGCCATAACCGCATGGTACAACGCCACCGCGGCTAGCATAAACATCGGGTACAACGGGGTGCAACAAACGGGCAACCATATTTCGCTCTACAACGCATCGGGGGCGTTGTTGTTCAGTTCGGGCAATAGCAGCCAAATTGATGCAGCAGCATTACCCGCCGGACTTTACTTGGTTGTGGTGAAAAATGACTACCAAACCGTTACGGCAAAGGTAATGGTTACCAAATAAGCATTATTGGCAGCCCGGCCAATTTACCCCGAAGCATACCTTACTGCATGTTGCATTCTTTTGCCGGTAAAAAGGCTTAAGGGTGGTTTTTCTTTTAAAAAAACCGCCCTGCCGAAATATTTTGGCAATACGTGCTACTAATGAAAGCAAAGAAAATGCGCCAACCGCTTAACCAAAGGTAAAATTGAACTTTTTTAGCCGCCATTTTCGTTTATTAATAACCAATAACCCAAACATTGGTAAAACCATTTTTAGTTAAACTCAAGTTTCTTTATAAACAAACTTTAATTTTAATAACCACAAAAAAACATACCATGGAAAAGAAAGGAAATTACTCCGATTTTTTAGACGAATTGTTTAACAAAGGTGCGCAGGAACTGAACAAAGGCATGGAACTGCTCGACAAAACCGTAAAAAACGTGTTTGGCAGCGGCGGAAAAGCCAGCGCAACCGGTACCGTACCCGCCATTAACATTGTTGAAACCAATGAAAATTTCAGGGTAGAAGTGGCCGCCCCGGGTTATACAAAATCCGATTTTAAACTTCAGATAAACAACGATGTTCTAACCATTAGCGCCGAAAAAGAACAGGAGCAGGCCAAAGAAGGAGAGCAATATGTGCTGAAAGAATATCAATATGCTTCTTTTTCGCGCTCATTTAAATTAGACCCCGAAATTGACAGCAAAAAAATAAGCGCCAACTACCAAGACGGAGTGCTGAACATTACCCTTGGTAAAAAAGACGAAGCCATTAAACAGCCCGGCATTGACATTAACATTGGTTAAAAAAACTGCGTAAAACCGGCGTTTAAGGAGTACGGGCGTTAAAAAAGGTTAATCTGCAAACTAAACAAAATATATCCGACTTCTATTTTGTTATTTACTGTGTTCTTTTTTAAATAGCCATACAACATCATTTAAACGTTAACCAACCCAAAAATAACAACGAACTATGCGTAAAATGTTTCAGTTTGTTTTTGCTGCAGTTTTGGGCAGCATTATTTCCCTTGCCGCCTACGAAAAACTGGAGTTGAGGCCGCACAACAACCCCGCTCAAAGTATGGTTACTCCGGCAAGTCCTTCTGCCGGAGTAAGTTTTGCCAACTACAACAGCGCTTATGCCGGCGCACCTGCTGCCGATTTTACCTACGCCGCCGCCAAAACTACGCCGGCAGTAGTACACATTCAATCTACCCAGCAATACAAAGCCACCTCTTACCAGTTTAACCCCTTCGATATGTTTGGCGATGACTTTTTCTTCGGACCACGCGGCGGCCGGGGAGGCGGACAGCCCAACCCGCAAGTAGCCACCGGTTCGGGTGTTATTGTAAGCCCCGATGGGTATATTGTTACCAACAACCACGTGGTTGAAAATGCCGACGAACTGGAAGTTACCCTCTACGATAAAAGAACCTACAAAGCTACCGTAATAGGAACCGACCCCTCTACCGACCTGGCTTTAATTAAAATTGACGATACCAGCCTGCCCGCCCTTATCTTGGCCAACTCAGATGAGGCTAAAGTAGGCGAATGGGTACTGGCCGTGGGCAACCCGTTTAACCTCGAATCTACCGTTACCGCCGGTATTGTTAGCGCCAAAGGCCGCAACCTGCACATTTTGGAAGACAACACTGCCATTGAATCTTTTATTCAAACCGATGCTGCCGTAAACCCGGGCAACAGCGGCGGTGCGCTGGTAAATACCAACGGACAACTGTTGGGCATTAATACCGCCATTGCTACCCCAACCGGTACGTATGCAGGTTACTCTTTTGCCGTGCCGGCCAATATTGTGGGCAAGGTAATTGACGACCTTAAAAACTACGGCGTGGTGCAACGCGCTTTCCTTGGCATTAGCATTAACAACGTTGACGGCAACCTGGCCAAAGAGAAAAACCTCACCGTAAACCAAGGAGTTTATGTAAACAACCTGCTGGAAGACGGGCCTGCCGTTGCAGCCGGCATTAAAGAAGGCGATGTTATTGTGCGCATTGAAAATGCCGATGTTAAATCGGTTTCCGAATTGCAGGAACAAGTGGTACGCCACCGCCCCGGCGACCGCATTGCAGTAACCGTTAACCGCAACGGCAGCGAAAAAGTGCTGAACGTTATCCTGCGCAACAAAAACGGCAATACCGAACTGGTAACCAAAAATTCGGAAAAAACCGAAGCCATAGCCGCCCTTGGCGCTCAACTGGAAAACCTCACCAACCGCGAAAGTGAAAAACTGGGTATTCGCGGCGGAGTACGGGTGAAAGACCTGGGCAATGGTAAACTTAGCCAAACCGACATTCGCCAAGGGTTTATCATTACCAAAGTTGACGGACAGCCTGTTAACTCTGCCGATCAACTGCTAGATGCCCTACAAGTCAAAAAAGGCAGCGGTGCACTTATTGAAGGCGTTTACCCCAATGCTCCCAACAGCATCTATTACTACGGAATAGGCATGTAAAAACAACTAATGCCAAAAATTAACTACCCCCCTTGTGGAATTTGCCGCAAGGGGGGTAGTGCTATTAAGGCAACGGGTGACACCCGGTTTTGTGCTGCGCTAAACCCAAAGTAGCAGCATTAGAAATTAGGCCGCAAAATACCGTGTTTGTAAAAATCGGAAATATATCGGACTACTTCCTTTACATCATCGGTTACCGGTATCAGGTCCATGTCTTCAGGGTTTATATTGCTTTCTTTTTCCAGCAAAACGGTTTTTATCCAGCCAAGCAACCCTTGCCAAAACTGGCTGCCAACCAACACAATAGGAATGCGCTCAATAATTTTGGTTTGTACCAGCGTAAGGCATTCAAACATTTCATCTAAGGTGCCGAAGCCTCCGGGTAAAAACACAAACGCCTGTGCATATTTTACAAACATTACCTTGCGCACAAAAAAGTAATTGTGGTTAAGCGACTTGTCCCGGTCTATATAAGGATTGGCGCCGGTTTCAAAGGGCAGGTTAATGTTTAACCCTACCGATTTTCCGCCTGCCATTTGCGCGCCCTTGTTGGCGGCTTCCATAATACCAGGGCCGCCACCGGTTATTATCCCATAACCTTCCTCCACCAACAGGCGGGCAATTTCAACGGCGGTTTGGTAGTAGGGGTGGTCGGGTTTGGTGCGCGCCGAGCCAAATATGGAAACACAGGGACCCAGCGTATTCAGGCTTTCAAAGCCGGTAACAAATTCCGACATGATTTTGAAGATGCGCCACGATGACTCGGCTTGCAACTCAGACCATGTTTTTTCGTGATGTGGTTTTTTAACTTTTAAAGCATCCATTTTTTATGCTGTTTTATTGGTTTGCCTGCTGTATTTGGGGCTGTGTTGGAGTTGAAATAAGCCATAAACCGACAAAAGTGAGCAAACCGTTTAAGATAAGCAATTCAAAGCCAAATTTATAACCCAGCAGCAGGGAAGTGGAATATGTATTTAAAAAATAACAAATAATAGGTGATATAACACAAATTGCCGGAACCAGTTTATCTTTGAGTTGCCTGCCGGGCACAAATAACCCGAAGGCATATAACCCCAGGAGTGGCCCGTAGGTATAACCGGCAACAGTAAAAACCGCATTAATAACACTGTCGTTTAAAAAGTATTTAAAAACCAGCACAACCAGCACAAACAACGCCGAAAACCCGATATGCACCAGATGTCGGGTGCGCACCAGTTGTTTTTCGGGTATTTGTCCGCTTCGTTTTTCAAAATTCAGAAAATCTATGCAAAATGAGGTGGTAAGGGCGGCCAGGGCCGAGTCGGTACTGGCATAGGTGGCGGCGGTAAGCCCCAGCAAAAACAAAATACCCATTACCGGCGGAAAATGCTGGAAAGCCAGAATTGGAAACAGTTGGTCGGTTTTTGGGGGAATGGCAATACCTTTTGCCTGTGCATAGAGGTAAAGCATGGCGCCCAACGATACAAAAATGAGGTTCACCAACAAAATAATACCACTAAAGGTAAACATGTTTCTTTGGGCTTCTTTCAGGTTTTTGCAACTAAGGTTTTTTTGCATAAGGTCCTGGTCAAGGCCGGTCATGGCTATGGCAATAAATGCGCCGCCTATAAATTGCTTAAAGAAAAAACTCTTTTCGCGCACATCCCAGAAAAAAAATTTTCCGTAGGGGCTGTTGCCAATGGCGCTTATCATTTGAGGCAGGTTGTACTGCAATTGGGAAGCAATAAAATAAATGGCGCTAAACAAAGAAAGCAGCAAAAACACGGTTTGAAACGTATCGGTAAACACAATGGTACGTATGCCACCCCGCAGGGTATAGAGCCAAATAAGCAGCAAAATAAAGCTAACGTTAAAGGCAAAATGCACTCCCCATGCATCGAAAACAAATAATTGCATGACCATAGCCACCAAATACAGCCTGAAAGCCGAACCAATGGTTCGGGAAAGCAAAAAGAAAAAAGCGCCGGTTTTGTAAGTCCAGTATCCAAAGCGGTGCTCTAAGTACGTGTAAATTGAAATGAGGTTAAGCCTGTAATACACCGGCATTAACACAGTGGCAATAACAAAATAACCTACCACATACCCCAATGCCAATTGCATATAAGAAAAAGCAGCATTGGGGTTGGCTGCGCTAAGGTTGCCCACCGCGCCGGGTATGGAAATAAAGGTAACGCCCGAAAGCGAGGCGCCAATCATGCCAAAAGCCACCAAATACCAAGGCGATTGCTTGTTGCCTATGAAAAAGGCATGGTTTCCGGCATCTTTGCCTGTAAGCATGGCTATTACAAACAAGGCAAGAAAATAAATGCCTACAACAGATAAAATTAAGGCTGGTGTCATGTGCAGTTTGGCAGAGCGTTAAAAGTTGCAAATAACGGCATTTTTTACCAAATAACTGCCATTACCTTGCACTGCCCTCAGTTGCAGGAGGTAAAAACTGCGGATAAATAAGCCATTGTCTAACAAAGGCGGGCACTACTGTCAGCGATTTACCGACTCGCAAATGGTGTTCATGTAGTTGGTAAGGGCTTCGCCCCATTTGGGGGCAATGTCCATAAGTGGTTTGTTTTCGGCATATTTTTGTATAGCTGTTTTTACCAGCGGGCAGGCCTTGGCAATACCGCCACCCAGCGATTCGGGGGCAAAAAAGGTGGTTTGGGCAATTAAAAAATGCAGGCGCGGGTTATCAGGGTCCAGTTTTTTGGCATCTTCCATGGCAACTTGTACCAGAGTGCCGTAGTCTTCGGTTCGGTTGGCGGGGTCCACTTCTACGCGTTGCTGGTAAATATAGGCTTGCAGCACCATAATTTCGGGGTTGCCGGGTTGAACGGTAAATGCGCGGTCAATATAAGTCTGTGCTTTGTCTAAGTATTGGTCTTTTTTAATGCGGTCTTTTTCCAGAAAGCACATTGTGGCAAAGCTGTAAGCGGCGTAGTAGGGCGGCAGCCACTCTTTAGGCTGTTCGTTGCTGATTTCGGTGAAAAAGTTGGCGGCCTGCTCTAATTGCGCAAGGTCCATGGCTTTGTCCATAATGCTAATACCTTGTTTCATGTTGGCATAATATTCGCTTTCAACAGGTTGCAGGGTAATATAGGTGTAGGTTTCTGTTTTTTCCTGATAGGTTTCCTGTGCAAAAACGGCACAGAAGCAGCAAAGCAATGAAAATAAGGCAGCAAGTATATTGTTCATATCAAGGTTGTTTAGGAGTAAATGTCAATTATTTTGGGGTTTATTGCAACAAAACTGCGCACGGGCAAACAAAGTTCGGCAATTTATTTTTATTTTTGGCAGGTTATAGCGCTTTTTTCACCATTTAACCGCCTTTCTATGAAACCGTTCATGTGGAAGGTAAACCGTTTTTTAGTTAGTTTTATTGTATTTTGCGGGTTGCAATGCTCCGTTTGGGGTCAAAATTTTGGCTGGTCCGAACTGAAAGATATGCCCGAAGCGGTAAGCAATAATGCGGTAACTGCTGCCGAAGTGGAAGGCGTGCCTTATGTGTATTCTTTTGGCGGCATAGACAGCACCAAACTTTATTCGGGCATACATTTGCGTGCTTACCGCTTTAATACGGTAAGCAACAACTGGGAAAGCATACAACCGCTGCCCGATACACTTGGCAAAATTGCCATGGCAGCCAGTACGGTAAAAAACAAAATTTATATTGCCGGCGGATATTATGTGCTAAACAACGGTGCCGAACTTTCATCAAACAAGGTACATATTTTTGACCCCGTCGCCAATAATTACCTGCCCGATGTCGCACCCCTGCCCATACCCGTTGACGACCATGTGCAGGCCGTATGGCGCGACAGCCTGATTTATGTAATTAGCGGCTGGAGCAACAACAACAATGTTGCTAATGTGCAAATTTACAACCCGGCCACCAACGAATGGACTATTGGCACACCGGTACCCAACAATACCAACTACAAGGTGTTTGGCGCATCGGGGGTTATTATTGGCGATACCATTTATTATGCGGGCGGCGCAAAATTCGGGTTTGCTTTTCCGTTGGTAAGTTTTTTCAGAAAAGGCATTATTAACCCCAGCAACCCTAATCAAATAACCTGGCTCGGAAACGAAAACCCTATTGCCACCGGCTACCGAATGGCCGCCGGCAGTTTTGAAAACATGGCCTTCTGGCTGGGCGGCTCCATAATATCTTACAACTACAACGGCATTGCCTATAACGGCAGCGGCGGGGTACCACCCCTGGACCGTATGCTTATATACAACAGCAGCAACGGCAATTTAACCCCAACCTACGGCGCTATACCCCCCGTTATGGATTTGCGCGGACTGGCAAAAATTGCCCCCAACCGCTTTATTATTGCCGGCGGTATGGCAGCCGGCCAAAAAATAAGCAATAAAACCATTTTATTAACCGAAAACGACTATACTGGCACACAGAATGCCGGACATAGCAACAGCAATTTTTCCTTTTACCCCAACCCCGCCAATAAACTGCTGGTTTTTGAAAGTTGTTTGCCCGCAAAAATTTACCTGTACAATGCCGGCGGCAATTGTGTGTGGGAACAACACGTGTACAACCACAATGAAACCGATGTTTCGGCACTGCCGGCCGGGTTATATACCATAGCCATACACTACCCCGAACAAACGCAGCCGCAGTACGCCAAATTGCTTATACAGCGCTGATACCGGCCACACAACCTGTATTAGGTTGCTTTAAGCAGTCGGGCAATTTGTTCCATGACCATTTGTGCATGGCAGCGGGCGTTTTCTATAAACCACATATTGGTGTTGGTGCCGCCGCAAACCGTGCCGGCCAAAAACACACCGGGCAGGTTGGTTTCATAGGTTTGGGGGTTAAACTGCGGCAGTGTAGCCCCGTGGGGCAAATTTACCACCGTTAGACCCAATTTTTGCAGCCATTCAAAATCGGGGTGGTAGCCGGTCATGGCAAAAACAAAATCGTTGGGCAATGCCAGCATACCGCGGGGTGTTTGTAAAATAACTTCGTCAGATTTAATTTGTACTGCCCGGCTGTTGAAATAAGCCTGTATAGCCCCCTCCTTAATGCGGTTTTCAATATCGGGTTTTACCCAATACTTTACGCCTTCTTTTAAAGCGCTGCCACGCACTGCCATGGTAACGGTTGCCCCTTTTCGCCATGTTTCAAGGGCAACATCAACGGCCGAGTTGCCGCCGCCAATTACCAATACTTTATGCCCGCTGTATGGGTGCGGGTCGTCAAAATAATGTTTCACCTTGGGCAACTCCTCGCCCGGAACCTGCAGCAGGTTGGGGTGGGTGTAAAAACCCGTGGCAATTACCACAAAACGTGCGCGGTAATCACCTTTTGAAGTATGCACCAAATAGCCGCCGCCTTGCGGCCGGGTGTTTGGCTGCAAATGTAAAACGGTTTCGTAGGTTTGTACCTGCAACCCAAAAAATGCGCTAATGCGACGGTAATACTCCAAAGCCTCGCGGCGGGTGGGGCGGTCGCCGTGCGAAACAAAAGGAATGTTGCCCAGTTCAATTTTATCGGAAGTAGAGAAAAACGTCATGTTAACAGGATAATGGTAAACCGAATTTACCAGACACCCTTTTTCAATAATTACATTCCGAAGCCCCATTTGCCCGGCCGCAATGCCACATGCCAGCCCAATAGGCCCTGCCCCCACAATAATAACTTCATATTGTTGCTGCTTATTCATAGATTTATGCCCGGTTCAACACAACAAGCCCTTTGCTTGTTTAAACAGGTAATTAATTAACCACTGTCGGGCATTTTGAGTTGACTGCTCCCACAACTTACATCTGCCCGTTATAATGGCACATCTGCTAAAAAAAAAACGCCCTTATGCGCATTGGCATTTGCGCTTGTTAAACAGGTTGCCTATTTTGCAACCAATTTAAACAAACCTGTTGTTATGACCAGAAAAATTGTAACCGCCTGTTTTATATTGCTCTGCCTCTTTGCCGGCGGCTGTACCAATGAGCAGGTAAAAAATGCCATAGGCGATAAAACCCTGCCCACCTCTACCGGCGATATTGACGAAATAGTTTTGTTAATGCCCGATAACCTGTGGAAAGGAGCCGCCGGCGATACCCTGCGCCACCTTCTGCTTCAGGATTTTGAACTGCTGCCCCAAAGCGAACCCATGTTTGACATACGCCCCCTTAGTACCATGAAACAGTTTACCAACATGTTGCAACGCAGCGCCGTGGTACTGTTTATGGCCGATATGAGCGATACCGGCAACGACATCACTGCTGCCATACAAGCGCAACTGCAACAGTTTAAAGCAGCCGGTAAAGATGCGCCACCGTTTTTTGCCCGCCGCGATGTGTGGGCAACCCCGCAACGGGTAATCTATTTTTACGCCAACAACGCCAATGAGCTAACCACAAAAATTGCCGCCAACAGCAAGGGAATCATACAGCAACTGTATGAAATTGGCGACCTGAAAGCCTATAACAATGCCTATGCCGCCAAACCCAACGACGGCATTGCCAATATGCTGGCAACAGACTACGGTATAGAATTAAAAGTGCCCAACAATTTTGAGGAGGCGCAGAAAAAAACCGGTTTTGCATGGTTCAGGGCCGATAACGAAGCCACCGAAGAGGTATTGAACCTTATGCTGTACACCAAACCCTACACGGGCAACAGCCCCGGCCTTACACTTAGCACGGCCATAGCCTTGCGCAACGAAATGGGAAAAAACATTAGCTCGCAAATAGCCGGCAGCTACCAGGTGGCCGACACTACCCTGGGTTTTGTTACCCGAATGGTAAAACTGCCATCGGGTGCAGAGGCACTTGAGGTGCGGGGTTTGTGGCGTATGCAAAAAGACTTCATGGGCGGCCCGTTTGTTTTATACTGTATTGATGACAAAGCCCAACACCGCATGATTGTAGCCGATGGTTTTGTGTTTGCCCCCAAAATAGACAAACGCCGGCTGATGCGCAAACTGGAAATGATACTGCGCTCAATGCGGCCGGTAAGCAGGTAGCTTGTGCTAAAATGCTTTAAAACCCTGTGGCAGGCAAGGTAATTTTTACCTACCTTTGTGCCCCATGAGCAGTTTGGTAAAAGCACACGCGGCCCTGGTGGTGGTAAATGTTATTTACGGCGCCAGCTATGTGGTGGCCAAAGAGGTAACACCCTTGTATATACAACCATTCGGGCTTATTTTAATTCGGGTAAGCATGGCCAGTTTGCTCTACCTGTTGTTTTACCTGTGGGTTTGGCAATTTTCGCCCGGGCATTCGCGCTTTCGCAATGGCATACAAAAACAAGATGTGGGGCGGCTGGTATTATGTGGACTGTTTGGTGTTGCCGTTAACCAACTGCTTTTTTTTAAAGGGCTGTCTATGACCTCGCCCATCAGCGCCTCGCTTATTATGATAACCACCCCCATACTGGTATTGCTTATTGCCACCTTTTTGCTGCAAGAGCATTTGGGCAGGCTAAAAATACTGGGAGTTGTATTGGGCGCTTTAGGCGCTGCCGCGGTAATTGCCGGCGGCAAGTCGGGCTACCATTCGGGTAGTACGGCGGGCAATGTGTTGGTGTTTATTAATGCCGCATCGTATGGGCTGTATTTGGTTATTGTAAAACCACTTATGCAGCGCTACCACCCGCTTACCGTTATTTTGTGGGTATTTTTAACCGGTTTGTGCTTTGTTTTGCCCGTAGGATATACCGAACTGGCAGCCGTGCAATGGCATACTATTACGCCTTTTATATGGCTGTGCATTGTTTTTTTGGTAACAGCTACTACCTTTTTAACCTACCTGCTCAATATTTACGCCCTCGGAAAAGTAAGCCCTTCGGTAGTGGGCATTTACATTTATTCGCAGCCGCTTATTGCCACCCTCATAGCCGTAGGGTTGGGTAAAGATAGTCTTTCGCCGCTTAAAGCGGGCGCTGCAATACTTATTTTTGCCGGGGTTTACTTAGTAAGCAATACACCGGGTAAAAAAAATGCCGCAACAAACACCCCAACCTAAATGCTTTTTTGTTATTCAACTGTTTTGTACTTTGCAAACCTTTTGCCCATGAACCGAACAAAAATATATGCCCTTTTGCTTTTTTTAATGGCTGCCCTTGCTTTTTTCCTGCTTGCCGGCCGCAATTGGGGCACCGTTAAACGCTCAGAAACCGGTTTTGCCTTTGAAGATACGGCTGCCATTAGCAAAATTGTAATTACCGATAACGAAAAACGCACCCTGGCCCTTACCCGGAAAGATGCCAGCACATGGCTGGTAAACAATGGTTTTAAAGCCCGCCCCGATGCCATGAATACCCTGCTCACTACCATAGAACAGGTGCGCATGGATAAACCCATTAGCAATGCCGCCTATGCCAACGTATCGGAAATGTTTAAAAACCCGCTTAAAACCGTGCAAATTTATACCCAAAACTCCAATAAACCGGTACACGAATACTATATTGGCGGTATTACATCTGACAAAAAGGGCACTTATATGCAGGTAAAAGGCGGCAGCAAACCCTATGTAGTGGTACTGCCCGGTTTAGAAGGCAATTTGGTAAGCCGCTATTTTACCATTGCCCAGGAATGGCGCGACCGGCTAATGTTTAACCTCCACTACGCCCAAATAGAAGCGGTAAAAGTAGAATACCCCGGCCACCCCGAAAACGGTTTTTTGCTTCGGGTAGCCGCCAAAGACTCTTTTACCGTAGAACCCTTGCTGGAATCGGCCAAAATTACAAACCCCAAAGCCATGCTCAACAAACCGCTGGTTATGAGCTACCTCAACTCGTTTAAAGATTTATATGCCGAAGCCTACGAAAACGGATATCCCCGAACAGACTCACTTATGAAAACCCAACCCTTTTGCCTGCTAAGCGTAACCGATAAACAAGGCAATACCAAACAAATGGAAATACACTACCTGCCTGTAAGCCAGCGCAGCAAAAAACAGGTTGATGAAAAAGGAAATACCCTGCTGGTAGATGTTGACCGCTACCTGGCCTTTATTAACCAACGCAACGATTTGGTCATGATACAGCAATACGTATTTGGCAAGTTGTTCAGGCGCTACCAGGATTTTGTTGTTGTTTCAAAATTGTAACCAACCGGTGATAGCGCTGCTTAAAGATACCCGTATTCCTTTTTCTGTTCTGCTGCTGGCCTATGCCCTGCTGCTTAACATCAACCTGTTGCTGCACCCGCCAACGGTTAATTTTACCGCCAGCGCCCCGCTAAGCCGTTTGTTGCTGGGTTGGCTGGGCAGCCCGGTCTTGGCAGGCGGTATTGCATTGCCCTTACTTTTTATTTTACTGGTTTGGCTGCAAGCCGTTATACTTAACGGCATCATAAACCACCACCGCCTTGTTGAGGCAGCTAACGGGCTGCCCGGCTTGTTTTACCTGTTGCTAATTGCCCTGTTCAACGAGCATTTGTACCTAAGCCCGCCGTTTTTTGCCGTTTTTGGCATTTTGGTTGCCCTGTCAATTGTGTACAACAGCTATTATACCGATAATTTTACCCTGTTTTACGATGCCGGCTTTGCCGTAGCCGTTACCTCGCTCTTTTACCTGCCCGCCCTGCTGATGGTTTTGTTTATATTTATTGGCATTACCGTAATGCGGGTTATAAAATGGCGGCAATGGGTAGTAGTAATTATGGGGGTACTTACACCCTACCTGCTTGCCACCACCTGGTTCTTTTTAACCGACCACTTAGCAGAGTTTGCCAGCGGGCATTTTCTCCACATTACCAACTCGGTGGTACAAACCGCCTACCATGCCCCCGAATGGCTCTATAAAACAGGCGCCGCCGCCGCAGTTAGCCTCAGTTCGCTCCTTATTGCCCAGCAACAACTGGCTTTTAGCGTGGTAAAAGTAAAAAAAATGTTTAACATTGTAATTTACCTGCTGCTGGTAAGCGCGCTTACCTTTGCTTTTACCAACCAATATACCTTTGGACCCCAGGCATTGCTGGCACTGCCGGCAGCCATCTTCCTGGCCATCGGGTTTTATGGCATCAGACGGACGTTTTTCGCCGAGTTGCTGCACCTGCTGCTGGTGGGTATGGTTTTATACTTCCAGTATTTCAAATACCTGCAGCTTTAAATATATGGCGTGCATTTAAAGTTTCTCCCCCTGTTGTCGTTGATCCCAGTATTTCAAGTACCTGCAGCTATAAGTATATGGCAGCAAAGCCCAAAACAGCCCCCGCTTTTTAAAACATTTACCAAATACCTGCGCGCAACCGGTGCATTTTCATACAAAATAAATTACCTTTACGCTTTGCTTGGGGGCCAATAAGCAAAAACAAAAAACTGCAAACAGTAGCAAAATAGCACCTCCATTCAACTCACAGCTAATTTTAAAAACTGTACAATGTTTAGTAAAAAAAGTAGCAAAAAAGACTATTTCAAATTCAAAGAACTGCGGGTGTACGGCTCATTGGAAAGCCTGTTTACCGGTGCCAGACGCTACCGGTTTGTTTTTGACGAAACCGAAGCCTGCTATGTAAATATTGAACTCTCATTTTATAACATCCTTTTCAATGAAGAAGACTGGGAAGCCAATATTGTAATGCGCCTTATTGACTACAACACCAACCAGGAAATTACCAAATTGGATAAAAAGGTAACCGTAGCCAAAGATGTCAATCTGGTATATGTACACGACGGATGGGGAACACCCAACCCCGGCTACTGGAAAAAAGGCATTTACAAATGGCAAATTCTAATAGAAGAAGAACAAGTAGGCGAATCGTATTTTTACATCGTGAACAACGGGCAGGTTTCTGCTACCGAAAACCCCTATTTCAACATTAAAAGCATTAAACTTTTTGAAAGCCCTTACGAAGGCACACCCATTGCCGACCGCGTTTACCTGCAGGCTTTCGGGCATGATAAAACCCGGTATATAAATCTGGAAATGACGCTTGAAAACAAACTCCAGTACGAGCCTTATTTTCCACTCGAATTGCAGTTTTATGTCTATACCGAAAATGTGCTGGTAAAAGCCTACATGAGCTATTTTAAATACATTTCCGACAAACCGCAGGAAATAGTACTCGATACCGGCTATGGAACCCGCAACCCCGGTTTTTGGGTGCCGGGCAGTTATACACTGCATGTTTTGTTTATGGATAAAGTATTGTCAATTATTCCTTTTACCGTTGGCAATGAAGATGAACCCTTTACCGGATCCTATCCTACGCCGGCCTTTGTCCAAACAATTAGCTACCAGCAGCCGCCCGAAACCCAGCCGCTTACCTTTGAAGAAGCCAAAGCCGAACTGGAAGAACTTATCGGCCTCACCGAGGTAAAAAAACAACTCAACGAATTTGCCACCTACCTGCAGTTTATTCAACTTCGCCAGAAAAAAGGATTGCCCGAAACCGAAAAATTTAACCTCCATACCGTATTTATGGGCAACCCCGGCACCGGCAAAACTACCGTTGCCCGTATGCTGGGAAAAATTTATAAAAGCTTAGGCGTGCTGCCCAACGGCGATGTACACGAAATTAGCCGCGCCGATTTAGTGGCCGAATACATAGGGCAAACCGCCCCAAAAACCAAAAAAGCCATAGACGATGCCCGAGGCGGAATACTCTTTATTGACGAAGCCTACTCCTTAACCAACCGTGGCGACGATGAAAAAGATTTCGGGCGCGAGGTGATAGAGGTGCTTATTAAAGAAATGTCTGACGGACCGGGCAATATTGCCATAATCTGCGCCGGTTATACCCGCGAAATGGAACAGTTCCTGGCCTCTAACCCCGGATTGGCCTCCAGATTTAAACAGGTAATTGAGTTCCCCGATTATACACCCGATGAACTGATGTCTATTGCCCAATACACCGCTAAGAAAAAAGATGTAATACTGCACCCCGATACATTGAAACTCATAGAACAGAACGTGGTGGAAGCCTACCGCAACCGCGACCGAACCTTTGGAAATGCCCGCTATGTGAACGGTATTGTGGAAGAAGGCAAGAGAAATATGGGATTGCGCATTATGGGAAACATGACTAACCCCGATGCCGATTTTGAAAAACTAACCGCCGAAGACCTTTCTACCATAACCATGGAAGACGTACAGAAAATTTTTGCCAAACAGAAAAAGCAAGCCGTTTTACTGCCAATAGATAACCCCCTGTTGGAAGAAGCCCTGTTCGAACTGAACAGCCTTGTTGGACTAACGAAAATTAAAAACGAAGTACACGAAATTGTAAAATTAGTAAAATACTACCGCGAAATTGGCCGCAGCCTGCAAAGCAGTTTTTCATTGCATACCGTATTTAGCGGTAATCCCGGCACCGGCAAAACTACTGTCGCCCGGATTTTGGTAAAAATTTACAAAGCATTGGGCATTCTGGAACGCGGACATTTGGTAGAGTGCGACCGCAAAATGCTGGTGGCAGCCTATATAGGACAAACCGCTCTTAAAACGGCAGCCGTTATTGAGCAGGCAATGGGCGGCGGGCTGTTTATTGACGAGGCTTACGCCCTGTCGCAGGGGGGCGGACAGGATTTTGGCCGTGAAGCCATTGAAGTATTGCTTAAACGCATGGAAGACGACCGTGGCAGGTTTATGGTTATTGCCGCCGGTTATACCAAAGAGATGAAATTGTTTCTCGAATCGAACCCCGGCCTCAAATCGCGTTTCGACAAAAATTTCCTTTTTGAGGATTATTCTGCCGCCGAACTGTTGTCCATTGCCGTAGGCATGTTTGCTAAAGAAAAACTGGAACTGGAAAGCGCCGCCAAATCTTACCTCGAAAACTTTATACTGCAACTTACTCTTAAAAAGAGTAAAGATTTTGGCAACGCCCGCGTAATACGCCAAATTGTTACCGAAGTGGTAAAAAAACACCACCTCATGCTGGCCGAAATGCCTACCGAAAGGCGCAGCGAGCAAATGGTAAATACCGTTACCTTAGATACCATGCGCTTTTTAGACGACCCCAACGCCCTGAACATTAGCACCGATGGCACAGGTAAAATTGGTTTTTAACAGTTGGTTGCACAGGTCTATATCCCCGGAATGATGGTGTTTTAAAACAAATGGTTAAATATTTTCGTAAGCAAATATTACTTTTTGTCAACAAGCCCTTATAAAACAAGCCTTGCAAACTCCCTCTTTTCAGGGAACAGGGAGAATGTAAAAAGTTGCCTCATTGATGCAATGGTTCCTGAAAAACTTGCTGTCAAATTAAGCCCAACCCGTTTATAAAGCTATCCTGTTTTATACAGGGCAAGTATTGTACACTTCAAGGGTTTATGTTTAGTTTCACTTTCCGCACCCTTTTTTTTCGGGGATTGCAATTTAGCGGCCAGTTTCCATGACATTAAAAGTGCCAAATGTGCATAGCCGTATGTGCAACATGAGGTAAAAAACATCCCGATAGCCACAACTTCAAAGAGGTTGAATGCCAATAAAACAGGGGCTATATATATATTATTTCCCCCCCCGGGCATTGCTAAACTACATAATGCCATTGTTCTGAAAATTGAAAAATGTTAATTTAGCTGAGCAAAAAGTGTGTGCATTCGCAAATTTAGCGGTTTAGGTACTGTCTTAACCAGCTTCAAATATCCTCCCAAATGCAATACCTGCCAACACCGCTTTGGTTAAAAAGTATTAATTTCTGCCGCCCATTCAATATAATAAATGCTGTTTCCGTTTTATAACCAATTGGTGCAATGGCGGCATAAAACACTTTTACAGAGAAAAAACAACCATTGCCGGCAAAAGCAAAAAAAATCAAAAAAAAACGCCCGTAATGTTGCAACTTTGGTAAAGTTGCCGTTAATTTAGGCAAACTTTTTATTCACATTATTAAAACCATATAAGCTATGCACACGACTATAACCTTTAACGAGTTGCGAAAAATCAAAGACAGTTTACCCGATGGCAGTATGCACATAATTGCCGAAGCCCTTAATTTATCGGAAGAAACGGTGCGCAATTATTTTGGTGGCACCCATTACGACAGTGGCGAAACGGTAGGTGTGCACTTTGAGCAAGGCCCCAACGGCGGCATTGTTTATCTGGAAGACACTGCCATCTTAGACAAAGCTCTGGAAATATTGGGTAAAGATACTACCCATGACGACGACAATGAAAATTAACAATAACCGGTTGGCACATAGCTAATGAAACCGTTGTATTGCCTACTTTAGATGCTTTACAGAAATGTAATTGCGCTGTATTACCAGTCCATGCCACACATAAGCGGGTACTGTACAAACAACCATAACCGGTTGCAGTTTCAGTACCCGCTTAGCTATTTGACCGCCACCCGACATAAACAGAAAATACTGTTGCCCAAAAACGCAATTGCCTCAGGCGGCGCAATATTTTGTTTATATTAGCCTTCATTTCTTAACCACCATAAAAATTGAGTTGCCATGAAAATACATGTACCCCTGTTTTTACCCGTTGCCGTGTTGGCAATTCTGTTATCTGCCACTTCTGTTGTGCGGGCGCAATTGTTTGTTGACGGCAGTGTTAGCCCCGATGTTATGGTAGAAGATTTCTTTGGCGGCACCTGCGTTGAAGTATCTAACATTAGTTGGGTAACCAACGATACCGCCGCACAAATGGGCTTTTTTGAAGGCTCGGCAAGCAATGTGGGGCTAAATGCAGGCATTTTGCTCACATCGGGCAATATTCAAAACGCCATCGGGCCCAACAATAATGGCAGTATATCTTCCTTTGCAAACGGCCCCGGCGATGAAGATATTAACGCTGCTTTGGGCACTTTCGGCATTAGCACCTACGATGCCTGCGTGCTGGAGTTTGATGTTACTTCTTTAGATGAAGATACGCTGTATTTTGAGTATGTGTTTGGCTCCGAAGAATATGAAGAGTTTGTAGGTTCGGGTTTTAACGATGCTTTTGCCTTTTTTGTAAGCGGGCCCGGCTACGAACCCAACACCAATATTGCGCTGGTTCCGGGTACCGATATACCGGTAGCCATTAACAACGTAAACATGATTGACAACACTGACTATTACGTAAACAACGGCGACGGAAGCGCCCCGCCATACAATGCCGACAGTACTTTTGTGCAGTACGACGGGCTTACTACCGTGCTGGCAGCGCCTATGTATGTAATTCCCGGGCAAACCTACCATGTAAAATTAGCAGTGGCCGATGTTATGGACGGCGTTCTCGACTCGGGAGTGTTTATAGGCATAGAAAGTCTTTGCGGTGGACCCGAATTACCCCCTGTTACCGAATTTGCCTACTTTGTAGCTACCGATGGTTCTTACACCGTAGCCTTTGAAAACGACACGCGCTATGCCACCTCGTGGGCATGGGATTTTGGCGATGGCACTACCTCCACTGCCCGCCACCCCGCGCCCCATACCTTTTCCGAAGCAGGAACTTATACGGTAAGACTTTCGGCGGCCAACTACTGCTGCACATCGGTTTATACGCAGGAAATTACCGTTGGAAGCACCGCTACATCTGTCCAAACCGCGCCCGAAGCGGTGCAGTTCTACCCCAATCCGGTTTCAAGCACCTTGCAGGTGCAGGTAAATACGCCCAATGTTGAACTGCAGTTGTTTAATGCGAACGGGCAGTTGGCATTACAGCAAAACCTTTCCCACAGTGTCGCCATAGACGTAAGCCAACTGCCAAAAGGGCTTTATATAGCTCGCCTCACCGGCAATAACAACACCTGGCACCGGCGTTTGGTGGTTCGATAAACCCTTTTTGCGCCATGCAGTTCCGGCGCATCGACCTAAAGGTGCAAGCGGTATTCCATAAATTTGTGCCGCATATTTTCGCTGCGCAAATACAGGTAGAGTGCAAAGGCACCTGTTGCCGCAAATACATGCCAAATGGCATGAGGCTGAAAAATACTGTGTTCATGGCAGGCAATTTTATGGTCATCGAGCACGTAAAAAAACATGCCTACAAAAATTGACCCGAAGGCAACTGCCAGCCAGCGCTTATTGGTAACATTGGGGCACAGCATTTCGGCCAGAAAAATTAATATGCCCGATAATGCTACCAGCAACGGCACTACCACCATTGCATTTAACTGCCATTTAAACAGGGTAAGTATAATGGTGGCTATGGAAAAAATACCTAAAAACAGTGCCGGTAAACTGCGGCGGGTAAGGTAGGTTTGCCTGAAACGGTAGTAGTTGTATATGCGGTGTGCCGAGTATGCAATAGGAAACAGTGCCAGTGCATTTACCCCTGCCATGTCTAACTGTTGCGCCAGTGCAATGAGCGAGGCATGAAAAAAAGTGCTGCAAATAAATATAAGCACCAACACTATGCCTAAAGTGTAGCCATAAGCCGGATGGCGTATCAGCAGGTTGTTATACAACTTGCTGATACGATTTTTGCGGTAGGCATCGCGGGCAGTAACAGACAATATTACCGTTCCAAAAAACAGATAAGGCACGTTTGTAAGTGTATTGAGTGGCTCCCGAACCAGGTGGTTCAGGCGGGTAAACTCACAAAATGTATCGGCAAAATTAAAGGAAGTGGCATAGTTGCGCCACATAGTGGTGTCTATGGGGTAATACGCCAGCACGGCCAAAGTTGCCAATACCAGCAGGGCAAGGTAGAAAGGCAGCCGTAAAAAGTGTTTGTGTTTGGATACCATTGCGTTAGTTTTTGGGGTTAAAAGGAATGCTGCAACAGTTGCATGGGGCAACTTCATATACAACAACATTAAACTGCAAAAACCGTGCCGGTATCGCAATTTAAAGAACCGCCGCATTGTATGCCGGGGTAATTCTACCCGCCGCAGCCAATGAGCCGATTAAAAGGCGGCAAAGCAGTGTATAAAGGAGTGCATAAGCCAGCATAATCCCCGCCATTGCTGCAGTCATCTTCTGCAACGGTGTGCGTATCTTGAATGCCGGATGTAGTATTTTGATTGGAGTTTGGTTGGGCAGCGGTGCCCTTGGGAGCCAAAGTGCCGGTAATATTTGCGGTATATTGAGGAGTTAAAAGTTGGGCTCCCATGGGCTAACCGGTTCGGAGTTTACAGATTGTTCAAAGGCGCTTTTGGTGAGGCAGCTTTTACAAAAAACAGATTTGCCGGTTTTTTTGTTTTCGAGGTTAAGACGTTGGTACAATTTTATTTTATCAAATTGTTCTGATACATCGGGCATGGTATAAAATGCCATACCCGAAAGCGAAACAGCCGCCAGCGTGGTAAATGCCAGTGTTATTGCCCATTGCAGCAAAGAGCGGCGGCGGCCGCTAAGCAGGTATTGCACGCGTTGTTTAAGGCGCGAAGTTTTTTTGTTGGCAAATGAATGTGCCAGAGGCAACTGCTTCTGTGTTTTGAGTTTTAAAAGCAGGGTAGCATACCAATGGGCATTACCTGTTTTAGATACGGCAAACTCATCGGCAATAAACTCATTTATGCGCTCCAGTTCATTTATCACAAAGTAGTAGGCGGGGTTTAGCAGCCACAAAGGTTGCAGCAGGTGCAGCAACATTTTAAACCATGTGTCTTTTTGCTGCAGGTGCGATATTTCGTGCCACAAAACGGCTTCCTGTTCGGCATCGGGCAGCATGTCTATGCATTGGTTCCAAACAATATATTTCCGGTGCAATCTGAAAGAGCATACCGCCATTTGATTAGGCGGAAAAAGAATGATAAAACGGCTGTTGTTTCGGTAAATAGTTTTTTTATCCGATGTTACAACGATATAATACAGGTAGCCGGTTTTAAGCAGCAGGCCGCCTAACAGTAAAACAGCCAAAATCCAAAATACTTTTTTAAGCGGCTGCTCGTGCTGCAATAGCCAATCGTAGGTGGGGTTGGCTTTGTACAGCAAAAGGTTTTCCTGCGTAATGCGGGGGCAACTGCAAAAATGTTCGGCTTTGTTGGCAATTTCAATACACATTTCCATTTCTTGGCCGGATTCGGGGCAGTATTGCGTAAGCAGCACTTCCGGTATGGGGTGCTGGTGCAGGCAGGGTTGGTAATTGCTGCCCGTCCAACTGCTCGAAAACTTATCTACTACCGGCGGCAAAGCCAGACTAAAAGCCACTATGCCCAACAAAACTCCTTTCTGGAGCAGGGCGTTTAATTTTACCCTGACAAACAGCAGGTACAAACTTACTCCTACACACGAAAGCAAGTAGGTAATAACAATGTATTGGGTAAGGGAACTAAACATTGCTGTTGGTTAAGTGCGTAAGAATATATTACTGCCTGCTTTTGTTTATAAGCTCTTGTATCGCGGTTATTTCGGCGTCACTTATTTGTTCATTGTCCACAATAGCCGATACCAGAGAAGACAAGGAACCCGAAAACGCATTCTGTATGATATTGGTTACCAGATTTTTCTGGTAATCGGGCTGACTGATTACCGGAAAATAACGGTGTGTTCGGCCAAATGCCTTATGAGCTATAAATCCTTTCTCTTCCAAAATGCGAATGGTGGTGGATATGGTATTATAGGCCGGTTTCGGTTCTTCTGTCCAGTCTTCCAGAATATCGTTTACAAAGGCCTTTTCTAATTTCCACAAAACGTTCATCACTTTCTGTTCCAATGGTGTTAATAACTTGTTCATTTGTTAAAATGTTGAGTAAAAATACGCAATTGTAAAGTATGGCTGCCTGTTTATTTAAAAAACTGTTGCTTTGGGGCAGTAGTAACATGCCGGACAACCGCTGCAAACTTACAACTATTTCTTTAGTTTTGCAACTATTTCTATAGTTTAACGTATTTCTTTACCCATTCTTGAAAAAGTTTTAAACTATTTTTGGTATTCTTTGCTGTTGTGCTTGGTTATTAGCCATACAGATAATGGTGAAAATGAGGCCGGGTAGTGAAGTGAAAAAACTATCCCCCCGTGTACTCCACCTTAAAGGGTAGGGGGCTAAAATGCTTTTTTTATAAGGGTTTGGGGCTTAAAAACAACATTTTTTCCCAGAATAATTTACCTCTTTGTTTATTTTGGACTGTTTATGACTTTATTCGGTTTTAATTTCTGACCAATGGTAGCCATCATCTGTTTGTTCTTCATCCAAATAGCCTCTGTACACTACGGCATTGCCATTGCGTTTTATCACGTAAAAATAGTCGCCGCCGCCGGCATACCAGCCGCCGCAAGCATCAATGGCATCGGCAGGAATACCCATTGCGGCGTATTTTTCTTTTTCTATCTTTTCAAGGTTTAATGAAAGCGTATCCAAAACAATTGCTCCGCCGTTTTCGCCAAGCAACACCACCGAGCGAGGGATGCCGACGGTATCTTCGCCCAGGTTTTCATAGATTAAACTAATACCCGCCACGCTTTCGGGAGCTTGTGATTCTACAGTTTTGGGGGTGCCTTGGCAACCTGAATTCCAAACCAGTATTGCTACAAGAAGGGCATAATGTAGTTTCATAAGTTATAAGGTTATTTTTTAACGGCTTTCGCCAAATGTATGTGTATTGTTAAGGGCATTTATCGCGCACAAGTAAAGGTAGCAGCTTTTACTCACATTTGCTGAGAAGGCTAAATTTTTATTTAAAAGTTAGCACTTCTGCTGTGCTGCCCAATCGTTGGGGCTAAAAAACAAGCGTTTAAACATTTTTCTATGTTAAATTTAATAAAAAACGCTTTTTTTTTACAAAATGTCATGGAAAAGTAAAAAACAATTTGGCTTTTCCTCTATCTTTACGCTCAAATACAAACCATTACCACCTTGCACCTTCAAAGGTGCAAGGTGGTAATAAGGCTTGGGTAAGGAAGCCCCTTTTCTTATTTAAAACAAAACCCCTATATAAACTCAAACAAGAACAACTAATGAGAACAAACAATTTAAGCAAACGCCGTGTAAAACGGATAGTGAGTTGTTTTGCATCGGGACTTACTGCCATTGACACATCTTACAAGCTAAAACTCCACCGAAATACTGTTAACAAGTACTACCGGCAAATAAGAGAGGCTATCGCAGAACACGAAACCAATGAGGTAAAAAGTTTACCCATAGACAAAAAAAGCCAGCTTTACCCTCTTTTATGGCATAAAAACGAAGGACTTTGCCTTACCACCGAAGAAAACAGTTCGGTAGAAGATTTGCTTGTTTTTGGAGTTACGGTGCATGACGGTAAAGTATATGTGCTGAACAGCCATGACAATGCCCAAACCGAAATAATGCCTCCAAAACAACTGCGCCCCGATGCAGCAAACCTCAACTCATCGGTCAATGCAACAGACAGCCCTGCGCTTATCAATGCAGATGCTATTTTAAACAATCTTCCGCCATTAATAAGCCGGTTTTTCCATTATTCCAAAGAAAAACTTATCAAATTTTACGGGGTAAAACCTCAATACACTTTCCTGTATTTGCAAGAGCTGGAGTTTAGGTTTAACAACCACGATACCAATATCTCGAATATCATTATTAAACTGCTTTCTGAGCAGGAAAAAGCAGGCGGCGGTAAAAAGCAAGATTCGGAAAACAGAGAAGACGCAACTCTTTCCGATATAGATGACATATAAGACAATTCAACCATTGCCGGCAGTCTGGATTTTGGTATCTGTAGCAAGGCGGCGGTAAGTTCGGTTATCTATGGTAAGCAGGTTATCGCGCTTGTCAACACTTATTTGTAAATGTTGGGGGTGGCGGTAAAAGTGGTTGCCGCGGGCAAATTCAATATTGTAAAATTCCAGCAGCAACAGGTTTTCCACTTCGCTTACTATTTGGTAGTTTCCTTTCAGGTGTAGTGGCGGGTTTGCGGTTACCTCAAATGTTCCTGCATCGGAAAAGGTATATTCAATTTGCCATGGTTGATTGGCAAGGCTTATTCCCTTGCGCTGCCAGGTTCCCAACAAAAAATCTTTGTGCTGTAAATAATGCTGTGTTTTTGCCGGCCCAATCAGGTAATAAGCAATAAACACTGCGGCAAACAGCAGATACATAAAAATAAGTGTATAAAATACGGTATTGCTCATAGCAGTCCGGCAGGGTTAAAATGCGGCAACATTTGCTCAAATAAAGTACAAGATACCAAAAAAAAGGTTTGGAACAAAGGTTTTAACAGATTTTGAACACCCAACTCCCTTGTTGTTTAATATTTGCATGGGCACAGGGCAAAGGCCGGAGTAACCTGGCATTTTTCAGAGGGTTATTTGCAACCCGTCGTAGGCCAGTCGCACATGAGGCGGCAGCAGGTTGCTTTCCACTTCATGATGTAGCCCCATTTGGTGGCTAATATGTGTAAGATAGGCTTTTGGAATTTGCAGGCGGTTAATGAGTTCCAGCGCTTGGGGCAGGTTAAAGTGCGACCAGTGTTTTTTTTGCCGCAGTGCATTGAGTACCAACACTTTTGAGCCGGAAATTTTTTCTTCTTCGCGGGAGTTTACATGGCTGGCATCGGTAAGATACGTAAAATCGTGTATTCTGAACCCCAATACCGGGTCGTTTCCGTGCAGGGCTTCAATGGGCGTAACAGTTACACGGTTATTAACGGTAAAAGGATGGTTTAAAATGGTATGGAGTTCAACGTTTGGAGCGCCTGCATACTTGTTGTCTTCCACAAACACATAATCGTAGTGGTTTTTAAGAATTTGCTGTACGCGTTGGGTGGCATATACGGGCATGGGTTTTTGCTGCCACAGGTTATAGGCTCGCACATCATCAAGTCCGCCGGTATGATCGCGGTGGGCATGGGTAAACAGCACGGCATCTAAGTGTTGTACGCGGTGCTGCAGCATTTGCTGCCTGAAATCGGGGCCACAGTCAATAGCAATAGTTAGACCGTCGGTTTCTATAAGGGCAGCCGTTCTAAGGCGTTTGTCGCGCACATCGGCTGAGATGCATACAGGGCAGGCACACCCAATAATGGGTACACCCATAGAAGTTCCGGTACCAAGTAAAGTAACGCGCATAATAAATTTGAATACCCTGTGGAAAAGGCAGGAAACCTGCACAAGCAACATGCCGATGCGGGTCGGCCTGTTTTTTTACCCCTTTACCCCGATGTTATTTTTGCGGTGAACAGTTTTTGCTGCTACTTCCCTGCTGCTGCTTCGGCGGCGGCTTTTTTGGCGTTTACCTCATCTACTTCCCTATCAATAAAATAAAGCCCGCGGTCTTGAATGCCAATGAGTTTAATGCGATCAATGAGGGTACGGTAAAGAGCTTCTTCCTCGTGTTGCTCGTTTAAATACCATTGCAAAAAGTTGGCGGTTTGCTTATCTTTTTCGGTTATACAAAGTTCAATAAGGTTATCTATTGCTGCCGATACTTTTTGCTCATGTGTATAGGCGATTTCAAACAGTTCTCTTATGTTTTGATATTCGGAATGCGGCAGTTCTACGGCCGGAATGCTTACCGTTCCGCCGGCATCATTAATATAGTGAACCAGTTTCAGCATGTGCATCCGCTCTTCGTCGGAGTGGCGGTAAAAAAAGCGGGCGCACCCCTCTAAGGCATTGGCATCGCACCAGCAGGCCATGGCCAAGTATTTTTGCGAGGCATTGGCTTCTATTTGAACCTGTTGGTTAAGCGCATTTTGTACTTTTGGCAAAAGCATATAGTAATTATTTTGTTTTTTTGAAAGGTTTAATGAAATAGCAAACAAGGTTTACCGCCCTGAAACGGCATGATGTACTTCACTAAATACACCCTGCGGGTATAAAAGTTTACCTTTTGGGTCAAAATTTAGCGGTATAGGTGCAAAGTTCGCTCTATGCAAAAGCAATTTCCGTTCGGTTTGGGGTTCATTATTCGGGTTTGGCAAGGTCAAGGGGTATGTTGGAGAAATTATTACCACGGCCTTTAATCATCAGGTCAATTTTATTTTCGGTTTTGGGTATGGTAAACGAAATGCCTTTTTCTACCGTTCGGTTGGGCAATACCATGTCTTTGGTGGGGTTGTTGGCCGCTACTACATTGCCATTGCCCAATACTATTATAAAATTTTCTTCCCAAAAAGCGCCTTGCCAGGCACCCTCAAACATAGCCTTTACTTGAATGGTTATTTTCTTTTGTTCGCTGTTGAGGGGTTCTACCAGCGCCCACAACAGGCGGTAGGTAAAATTGCCCTGATTGTTGGGCGATTTAACGCTTTTTACCGGTATGGCAATGCGGTAGGCGGTGCCGGGTTTAATTTCGGGTTGCTTAAGTTGTTGGGCATCGGCCGGCGGCGGCATTGTTACGGCTTGGGGCGGGGTAGCGGTTTTTTTGCAACTTCCGCCATACAACAAAAAAACTAATACAACAATAAACCCCAAAAAGTGTTTACCTTTGCAGGCAATTTGCAAAGAAACGGGTAAAATGGTGTTTGCAGGCATTTACGTAGTTTATGTGTTGCAAAAGTACACAACTTAGTTTACAGAAAGCAGGGGTTGCAGGGCATAAACAAAAATTATGGGTTAAATAATGCAAAAAAATGCACACCAACGCAAAAAGGGCAGTTTTTTTGAAACATTTGGTTGAGTGGTTAAGCCGGGTTACCATTTTACATTAACAAAACACTAGAAGCGCAAACTTTCATCAGCCACCGAAATGATACTGCTACACAATAATGCAAGTTTTACGCTGCCGGTTACCGATTCTATTTTGGTTTTTACCATACTGCTGCTGTCTTTTTTAGTGTTTCCGTTGCTGCTAAGGCGTTTTAATGTGCCCGATACTATTGGGCTTATCATTGCCGGCGCCCTTTTAGGCCCAAACGGTTTTTACGTGCTGGAACGCGGCGAAACCATTCGCATGTTTGGGGCTGTGGGCGTTGTTTATATAATGTTTTTGGCCGGCCTTGAAATTGACCTGCGCCAGTTTAAACGAAACCGCATAAAAAGTGTGCAATTAGGCATGTTAACCTTTAGTGTGCCTGTGTTGCTGGGTTTTTGCTTTGGTTATTTTTTGCTCCATTACAACTTTACCACAGCACTTTTATTCGGTGTTTTATTTTCGCCGCATACCTTGGTGGCATATCCTATTGTGCGTAGGCTGGGCATTGTAAAAAATGAAGCCGTTACAGTAGTAATGGGCAGCACCTTAATTACCGATACGCTTGCTTTGTTAATTCTGGCACTGGTATCAGACTCGGTGCAGGGGGGCATAAGCGGTTGGTCTTTGCTGTATTTTGCCGGCGGACTAGGTGTTTGTGTGCTGCTGGTACTTAAACTGCTGCTGCCGCTGGCACGATGGTTTTTTAAAAACGTAGAAAGCAAAGGTGTTAACCAATACCTGTTTACGCTGGTATTTGTTTTTTTATCGGCATCGGTTATGGTGTTGTTTCACATTGAACCCATTGTGGGCGCATTTTTAGCAGGTTTGGCGCTTAATGCGCTGGTTCCGCACACCTCGCCGCTTATGGCGCGCATAAGTTTTGCCGGCAATGCCCTGTTTATTCCGTTTTTTCTTTTTGGGGTTGGCATGTTGGCAGATATTAGCCTTTTTTGGCAAGATGCCGGCGCTCTGGCGCTTGCTGCCGCCATGGTAGGTATTGCTACTTTTGGCAAATTAATTCCGGCTTGGGTAATGCAAAAAATACACGGCTACCGTGCTGCGCAACGAAACATTATTTTCGGGTTAAGCTACTCAAAAGCGGCGGCTGCCCTGGCAATTTCTATGGTGGGCTATAACCTGGGTATTTTTGATTATACGGTACAAAACGGGGTAATTATTGTAATTTTGGTTACCTGCCTCATTGGACCCTTTGTTGTAGAACAGGCAGGACTAAAAATAGCCCTTGTTGAAAATAAAGGTACCGACGAAAAACCCGAAAAGCCCGAAAGAATACTGGTATCGGTAGCCAACCCTTCTACTATTGAACAACTCATAGATTTTGCCGTTCTGATAAAAAACCCGTCTTCCAAAGAACCGCTGATACCCCTGGCCGTAGTTACCGACGACCATGAGGTGGAAACCAAAGTAAGACAAAACCAAAAAATGCTGGAAGAAGCACTGCTGCACGCAGCCGCTACCGATACCCCCCTGCTATTATCTACCCGTGTTGATTTAAATCCTGCAAGCGGCATTGTACGGGCTGCCAAAGAAATGTTGGTTACCGATGTAATTTTGGGATGGAACGAAAACCGAACTGCCGCCAATGCCTTTTTTGGCACCTTGCTCGAAATTATTCTCCAAAAACTCAACCAAACTATTGTAGTGGTAAAAGCAACTCACCCGCTAAATGCCGTTAAAAGAATTGTGCTGGCCCTGCCACCCGGCGCCGAAGCCGAACATGGTTTCAGGCATTGCCTGGCTATTGTGCGCAGACTCTCGCAACATATTGGCGCATCGGTACTTTGCCTTGCCAACCCAACAACCGCCGATTTTCTAAATGATTATAAACGAAAAAGCAGGGCCGATTTTGAGTTTTCGGTTCAGTTTGTTATCAACTGGCAAAACCCCACTGCCTTGTTCCCCGCCATAACCTCAAACGACCTGTTTGCCATTTGCCTTGGCAGAACCCACTCCGTATCTTATAACGCCGCATTAGACGAGTTTTCGCTCCATTTGGCAAAACACCTCAAAAATACCGGCTTCATTATTTTATACCCCGGACAAAACTAATATGCCTCATCCTGCCCGCCTGTTTTCGTTGCGTTGCCAATAAACACCGGTAAAATTTTACTATTTTTGCGGGGTAAAACTCTGTTTTAACCTTTACCTTACCGCCTTTGGAGTTTAAAGACGCCGTTTTGCTGCCGGTATCGGTATGTTTGGTGCTGGCTGTTGGTTTTTTGGTGCGGCATTTTTTGTACCGCACAGGGCAGCCTTATGCGCGTTATTTTTTACCCGGCTTGCTGCTGAAGGTAACCGGTGCCTTGCTGTTTTGCGCCATTTACCGCTTTTACTACCCGGGCGGCGATACAACGGTGTATTACGACCACGCCACCATTTTATACAACCACTTTTTTGAAAACCCGGCCCGAGTTTGGGAAATTTGGCGCGCTGCCGCCGGCACCGAAACCATGCAAACCGCCTACATTACCGAACAAATGCCCTTTTACAACAGCGAAAACACCTATATGGTAATACGCATTGCCGCTTTGCTGGGCTTATTGAGCGGCAACAGTTTCTGGGCAACATCGGTATTTTTTGCAGCGCTGGGTTTTACGGGCGCCTGGGCTATGTACAGGGTGTTTACCTCATGGTATCCGCAGTTGTACCGTTCTATGGCCCTCGCAGTGTTTGCTATGCCATCGGTGGTGTTTTGGGGCTCGGGGTTAATGAAAGATACCATTGCTTTGGGTTGCTTGGGCTGGCTGCTTTACGCCCTCAACAACCTGCTTATTAAAAAAAAACACCTTGTTTTTTCGGCGGCGCTGGCATTGTTTGCCATTTACCTTATTGGCGAACTGAAGGCTTATATTGCCGTTGGTTTTGCGCCGGCTGTGGTTTGGTGGGCAATAGCCGCCAATCTGGGCCGGCTACCCGAAAGCAGGTTAAAGGCTTTTGTAATTATTTTGGGGTTGGTGGGCATGGGGTTTTATGCCTATTGGTTTAGCGATAATCTGGCAGCACTGTTTATGAAGTTTTTTGCCAAGTTTGTAGAAATGGCCATCGGGTTTCAGTCCTGGCATGGCTTTTTGTATGAGCAGCAGGGGCAATCGGGCTATTCATTGGGCGAAGTAACGTTTACCCCGTTGGGCATATTAAGCAAGTTTCCGGCGGCGGTTAATGTTGCGCTGTTTCGGCCTTATTTGTTTGAGGCTAATAGCCCCGTAGTGCTTATTACCGCCGTAGAAAGCACCTTTATGCTGATTTTCACCCTGTATGTGCTGCTGAAAGTAGGTGTTTTGCGTACCCTGCGGCTGGTGTTTGCTAACCCCGAAATTACGTTGTGCTTTCTGTTTTCAATTATTTTTGCCTTTGCCGTGGGGTTTAGCAGTTATAATTTTGGCGCATTAGCCAGGTATAAAATTCCATGCCTGCCGTTTTATGCCGCCATGCTGTTTATGGTGTTGCACCGTCACCACCTTGCCCGCGCCGCAAAGCTGCCGCAGTCGGCGGCAGCAGAGATACCGGTAACGGGGTAACATAAAAGCAGGCAGGGCGGTTAGACGCACCTGCCTGCTTTTAATTGGGGCAAAAAAATGCCCTTTGTACCATGAGGGAACTTGTTATTTTTTAAGTCCTATTTCGCGCAGGCGTTCATCAAGGTATTCGCCGGCGGTAATTGGTTCGTAGTGCAGGGGGTTATCTTCGGTAATGCAAGATTGCAGGCAGGTAAGGTCCATTTCTGAGCGCGGATGCAAAAAGAACGGAATGGAAAAGCGGGGCGTATGCCATTTTTCGCGCGGGGGGTTTACCACGCGGTGGGTGGTAGAGCGCAGTCTGTTGTTGGTAAGGCGTTGCAGCATATCGCCCACGTTTACCACAATTTCGCCCTGGCCGGCGTTTACGGCACGCCATTCGTTTTGCTTGTTAAGCAGTTCAAGTCCTTCGGCCGAAGCGCCAACCAGCAGGGTAATGAGGTTAATGTCTTCGTGCTGCTCGGCCCGAATGGCGTTTTTGGGTTCCTGCAAAATGGGCGGGTAGTGTATGGCACGCAAAATGCTGTTGCCGTTGTGAATTTTGTCGTCAAAATAGTTTTCGGGCAGGTTAAGATATAGGGCAATGGCGCGCAGCAGGTAGCTGCCGGCTCTTTCAAAATTACGGTAGGCATCGTACAAAGCATGGTTAAAAGCAGGCAGTTCTTTTACCTCTATGTTGTTGGGGTACTCACTTTTAACCGGGTCGTTGTCTTCTACGGTTTGCCCCCATTGGTAAAATTCTTTCAAATCGGGTGCATCGCTGCCCTTGGCATGTTCGCGCCCAAAACTGGTATAACCGCGCTGCCCGGCAAGCGCCACAATTTCATAGCCTTTCTTAACATCGGGTGATAAAGCAAAAAAGGACTGCACCTGATGGTACAAATTGTCAATATCGGCATCGGATATGCCATGGTTAATTACCGATACAAAACCTACTTCCTCGTAAGCCTTGCCTAATTTTTCTACAAATGCCGCTTTCTGCTGCGCATTGCCCGATATAAATTCGGATAAATCTACCTGTGGAATGCTGTTGTTCATGATTGGCTATGTTTTGTTCGTACTTTGAGGTTACAGAAAAAATAGAATAATCTGCAAATTTAGGCTGAAAACGGTAAATTTAAAAACTATTAAATCGAAAGTGCCTGTTCATGGTGTAAAAATAATTTTCGGCTTGCACAAAATATTTTTAGTCTTTTGTGAACAAATTCAATGCGTGCATTGTATTTTTGTGGCGTCCAATTTTCTTTTTTTCATTTAACTCAAAAAAACAGTAAGCGCATATGTCTGTATTTAACCCCTTTACCGAAGAACATGAGTTGCTGCGCCATTCGGTGCGCGAATTTATACGACAGGAAATTATACCGTTTGTCGATGAATGGGAAACCCGCAAAGAATGCCCCCGACATATATTTGAGCGCATGGGCGATTTGGGTTTTTTTGGGGTTACCTTTCCCGAAGAGTACGGTGGCAGTGGTATGGATTTATGGGCAGCAGCTGTTATTGCCGAAGAACTGGCGCACTCCAATGCTGGCGGTTTGGCCATGTCGTTGTATGCTCATGCCTACCTGCCCCTGCCGCTTATAAACGCCGTTGGCACCGAAGAGCAAAAACTCAAATACCTGATGCCGGCGCTAAAAGGCGAAAAAATTGCTGCCCTGGCCATTACCGAACCCGGCGCCGGATCCGATGTGGGCGGTATTAAAACCACCGCCAAAGACATGGGCGACCACTATTTGGTAAACGGCTCTAAAATGTTTATTACCAATGGCACCATGGCCGATTTCATTGTTACCGTAGTGCGCCACGGCGAGGGCTACAACATGAGCGTGCTTATTATAGATACCACACTGCCGGGTTTTAAGGCCATACCCATAAAAAACAAGCTGGGTATGCACAGTTCAGACACGGGGCAACTGTTTTTTGAAGATTGCAAGGTACCTAAATCGGCATTGCTGGGCTATCAGGGCAACGGGTTTTACTACATTATGAACAACCTGCAGGAAGAGCGCCTCATTGCCTGTGTAATGGGTGCCGCCACTGCCCAATGGGCGCTTACCAAAGCCATTTTATACGCCAAAGAGCGCGAAGCCTTTGGCCGACCCATCGGCAATTTTCAGGTAATAAGGCATAAAATTGCCAAAATGGCCATTTCGGCAGAGGCTTGCCGCTCATTTGCCTACCACGCCGTACACGAGTTTATAGAACACGGCCCGGCATCGGTAAAAACGGTAAGTATGGCAAAAGCCTTTATTTGCGAAGAAACATTTAACGTAGTAAACGAAGCCCTGCAAATACACGGTGGCTGGGGCTATATGGAAGACTACGGCATAGCCCGCGCCCTGCGCGATGTGCGCCTGATGACTGTTGGCGCCGGCACTACCGAGGTGATGCACGAAATTATCAGCAAAATGGTAATAGATGATGTGAGGCATAGCCACCAGTTTGTAAAAGCGCGCGGTGCCGTACAATAAGTAAAACGGGTAAGAATTCATAATGCAATCCCCGGTCAGGTGGGGCAAAATAGGGTGCCGGGGGTTGTAGGCAATAGCTGTATTGGTAGCAATGTTTGGCGGGTTGCGCTGTGTTTAACCGGTGTACCGGTTAAAAATTGGGTAAATTTGAACGCATTGCGTTAAAGTTTTGTTTCGGGTTATTATATTTGCCCGAATGGTATGGGTATATGGCAAAGCGCCGTTTCTTCATAACCCGCTAAACACCAATGCACAAGGCTTTTACCAATTACCCATTTTAATATCCACCGCATGTCAACCATAAAACGCTATTTAGTTACTTCTGCCCTGCCCTATGCCAACGGCCCTTTGCACATTGGCCACCTTACCGGCGCCTACATACCCGCCGATATTTATGTGCGTTACCTGCGCCTGTGCGGACAAGACGTGCAGTTTGTTTGCGGCTCAGATGAACACGGGGCTGCCATAACCATACGCGCCAAGCAAGAGGGCATAACCCCGCGACAAATTATTGACAAATACCACGAAATTAACCAACAGGCTTTTAAGCAAATAGGCATTTCATTTGATGTTTACCACCGCACTTCCGATGCGCTGCACCATAAAACCTCGCAAGAGGTGTTTAAACAACTGTTTGACCGCGGCGTTTTTACCGAAAAAGAAACCGAACAATACTACGATGAAGAATTTAAACAGTTTTTGGCCGACCGCTACATAACAGGCACCTGCCCCCGATGCGGCAACGAAAATGCCTACGGCGACCAGTGCGAAAAATGCGGCTCCAGCCTTAGCCCTACCGATTTAATTAACCCCAAATCTACCCTTAGCGGACAGCCGCCGGTGCTGAAACCCACCCGGCACTGGTACCTGCCCATGAACCGCTATGAAGCATGGGTAAAAAACTGGATTGAAGACACCCAAAACCTGGAACCCTGGAAAAAACACGTGTTGGGGCAGTGCCGCTCGTGGGTAGAGCAAGGTCTGCAAGAGCGCGCCATGACCCGCGATTTGGATTGGGGCGTACCCGTGCCGCTGCCCGGCGCCGAAGGCAAAGTATTGTACGTTTGGCTCGATGCGCCCATCGGGTATATTTCGGCAACCAAAGCGCTGCTGCCCGATAGCTGGAAAACATATTGGCAAGATGAGCAAACCAAATTAGTGCATTTCATCGGAAAAGACAATATTGTTTTCCATTGCATTATTTTTCCTATTATTTTACACGCCTTGGGCAACTACACGCTGCCGGTAAACATACCGGCCAACCAGTTTATGAACTTAGAGGGCGATAAAATGTCCACCTCGCGCAATTATGCCGTGTGGCTGCACGAGTATTTAGCCCATTTCCCGGGCAAGGAAGATGTGCTGCGCTACGTACTTACGGTAAACATGCCCGAACAAAAAGACAGCGATTTCAGTTGGGCAGATTTTCAGGCGCGCAACAACAACGAGTTAGTGGCCATATTGGGCAATTTGGTAAACCGCGCATTGGTTCTCATGCACAAGTATTTTAACGGTAAACTGCCCAACATACCGCCCGCCGCGCGGCAAGCCATACAACCGCAGGCGCAAGAGGTTTTTGCCGCCCTGCAAACCATGCCCAAACAGGTACATGCTTATATACACAACTACGAGTTTAGAAATGCCCTGAACGCCGTAATGGACGTGGCGCGCGCCGGCAACAAGTTTTTAACCGATACCGAACCGTGGAAACTGTACAAACAAAAACCCGATGAAACAGCAGCCGTATTGGGTGTTTGTCTGGAACTCATTGCCTGGCTTGGCGTGTATTTAGAGCCGTTTTTACCCTTTACCGCCGCCAAAATTGCCGCGTTCCTTAACCTTAGCCAACAAGACAAAGCAGCCGTTTTGCAGGGAACTTATGCCATTGCCGAAGGAACAACGGTAAACCAGCCCGAACTGCTGTTTGAAAAAATAGACGATGCCGCCATTGCCGCACAGGTGCAGCGTTTGGCCGAAGCAAAAGCCGCCTACGAAGCCGCCAAAAATCCCGATGCGGCAACAACAGGCGCCACACCCGCAAATACTGCCCTGCCGCAGCCCGATGAAACACCTGCCGAATATGCACCGGTAAAAGAACTCATACAGTACGACGACTTTGCCCGTTTAGACCTGCGCATTGCCACCGTTTTGGCTGCCCAAAAAGTACCGAAAGCCGATAAACTGCTGGAACTTACCTTAGACCTTGGTTTTGAACAACGCACCGTAGTATCGGGTATAGCCATGCACTACCAACCCGAAGAAGTGGTTGGACGGCAAGTACTGCTGCTGGCCAACCTTGCACCCCGAAAACTGCGCGGCATAGACAGCCACGGCATGATTTTAATGGCAGACAGCCACGGAAAACTCATTTTTATTGCCCCCAATGCAACAGCTACCAACGGCAGTGTGGTAAGTTAACGCAACCGCCTCTATTGGCAACACCCAAAAACAAACCCCGCCGGAAAACAAATCCGGCGGGGTTTTGCTGTTTATACCTCACACCTTCCCGCAGCAACTGTTGCAGGCAACAGCCAAAACAAAAGGTAGCGAAGGCAGGCTTTAGTTTTTAATTCGGGTGCGGTAATTTTTTTCAAAAACGCCCCATTTAATGCCCTTGTCATAGTAGCCGTCGCCAAAGTAGTGCAGGGCTTTATCCATCATTTCCACATCCTGATAGCCGGGAATAATGGTAAGTTTGCTCAGTTTATCATCTAATACCACCGCCGAGGGGAGCGAAATTTGCCCTTCGAGCAGGGTTTGCGCCAATTCATGTACGCCGCCGCGGCCGGTTTGTTTGTAGCGAAAAGTTTCTGCGCCAACGGTAATGGGTTCTTTTGATTCGGCATCAAATTTTACGGCGTAGTATTTTTCGTTCAGGTAGTCGGCAATGGCGGGGTGGCTGTAGGTGGTTTTATCCATTTTTTTGCACCAGCCGCACCAGTCGGCGTAAATATCCACAATAATTTTTCGGGGTTCTTTTTTAGAGAGTTCAATGGCTTCCGAAATGCTTATCCAGTTTACCTTGCCGTCTTTGGCGCTGTTGGAAATGGTAAACGAGTTAAAAGTGGCAAAGCAGATAACAAGCGCCAGAGCAAAAGCTGTTTTTTTCATTGTGTAAAAGTAAATTTGGGGTGATTGTCTTATTTTGGTGACATAAACGCGCGTTGGCTTGGAGGCAAATTATGGCCGCTCTGCCTTGCGCAAACGGGTTTAAAAGTTTGACGTTTTACCTTATCAATAGTTTAACGGTAGTTGCCCTGTTTTATTTGCCCGTAGGCGGTTGGGCGGTATTTTTTTGCTTTTCGGGCGGTATTTCAGTTAAGTTTGTAGGGCACGGTCATAGTAAAAGCAGGTATATTTACCGGAAACCGGCGCCGGTTGTCTTTTTGTTCCATAATATAAATGCCGTGCATACGCCCAAATTCGGTATGCAGGTTGCAGGCCGACATGTATTGGTGCGATGCGCCCGGCGCCAAAACAGGTTGTTCTCCCACCACGCCGGCACCCGATACTTCGCGCCGCGAGCCATCTGAATCCCAGATAAACCAATGCCGGTACAGCAGTTGCACGGTGTGGTTGCTTTGGTTGGTAATGATAATGCGGTAGGCATGCAAATACTCCGACAGCTGCGGATTAGAGCCTTCGGGATAGTAGAAAACCTCCACGCTTACTTCTATGCCATCGGTTACTGCCGTTACCATGTGGTAGGGTTTGCGTTAGTCAAATTTTTCGGGCTTCATTTGCGGGAAAAAGAGCACATCCTGTATAGAGGGTTGGTTGGTCATTATCATGCAAAGGCGGTCAATGCCAATACCCAGCCCGGCGGTTGGCGGCATACCGTACTCCAATGCACGCAGAAAATCTTCATCCAGCATCATGGCTTCAATATCGCCGCGGCGTCCCAGTTCCAGTTGGTCTTCAAAGCGTTTGCGCTGGTCTATGGGGTCGTTCAGTTCAGAAAAAGCGTTGCAAATTTCTTTACCGTTGCAAATGGCTTCAAAGCGTTCTACCAACCCCGGTTTGCTTCGGTGTTTTTTTGCCAGCGGCGACATTTCAACCGGGTAATCGGTAATAAAAGTGGGTTGTATGAGGTAGGGTTCGCATTTTGTGCCAAAAATTTCGTCAATGAGCTTACCTCTCGCCATACTTTTATCGGTTTCTATATGCAGTTGCTTGCACACATTGAGCAAGGCGGCTTCGTCCATTTCAGAAATGTCAATGCCGGTAAAATGCTCAATGGCTTCGTACATGGTAAATCGTTTCCAGGGGCGTTTAAAGTCTATAATATGCTCACCTACAGGCAGTTGTGTGGTTCCGTGCAGGTCTTGTGCGGCGCGTTCCAGCATGGCTTCGGTAAAATCCATCATCCATTGGTAATCTTTATAGGCCACATACACTTCGAGCATGGTAAATTCGGGGTTATGAAAACGGCTCATGCCCTCGTTTCTAAAGTCTTTGGCAAACTCAAACACGCCGTCAAACCCGCCTGCAATAAGGCGTTTAAGATATAGTTCGTTGGCAATGCGCATATAAAAAACGGTGTCGAGCGCATTGTGGTGGGTTTTAAAGGGCCGTGCTGCGGCGCCGCCGTAAATGGGTTGCAATACCGGGGTTTCCACTTCTAAGTAGCCTTGCTCGGTCATAAAACGGCGCATACTGCCAATGAGTTGCGAGCGTTTAATGAACACGTTTTTCACCGCCGGATTGATGGTTAAATCTACATAGCGTTGGCGGTATTTAAATTCGGGGTCGGCAACGGCATCGTGTACAGTTCCGTCTTTTTCTGTTTTTACTATGGGCAGCGGTTTCAGCGATTTGCTGAGCAGTTTAAGGCCGGTTACGTGCAGGGTAATTTCGCCGGTTTGGGTGGTAAACACATAGCCGTTTACCCCTATAAAATCGCCAATATCGAGCAGGCGTTTAAATACGGTGTTGTACAAGGTTTTGTCTTCGGTGGGGCAAATATCGTCGCGGCTGATGTAGAGTTGTATTTTTCCTCTGGCATCTTGCAATACGGCAAATGATGCTTTGCCCATAATGCGTTTGGTCATGAGCCGGCCGGCTATTTGTACCTGTTGGTAATTTTTTGCATCGGGATTATAGTTATCTAATATCTCCTGTGTGCCGGCATTTACCTCAAAACCTTCAGCAGGGTAAGGTTCTATTCCCAAATCTATAAGTTCCTGCAAGGCTTTGCGGCGTTCTAATTCCTGTTCGTTTAACTGATGCGACATGCTGTTTTTTATTTGTAAACTGTTGTTTGTGAAAGTAGCAAACCGGTGTTTTTAAAACCCGAAGTTTATACCCCCCTGTATAATAAAACCGTCAAAAACGTACCCATAATTATAAAGCGGAATATCGCTGTTTCTGTTTTTGTTGTATAACGCATCGTATAATACCATAAGGTTAAAAGTTGCCACGCCGCCCATAGGCTGGCTAAAACCAAGCCCCAAAGGCAGGCGGTGAGCGGTAACCCGTTTGTCTTTATACTGATAGTTGTCTTTGTAGGTCAAAAAATCGTATTGGGCGTGCAAAAACAGATTTCCGCCACTGTTAAAGAGGTTGTTAAATGCTTGGAAACGGCCAAAAGTGCGGGCACCCAACACATTGGCTTTGTAATCGCTCCAACGGTAATATTCAAAAATGGGGCCGGCGCCTGCCGATATGCGGTTGGTAAACCAATAGCCCAACACAGGCGATGCCGAAACGTAGGCAAAACCGCTTCCGGCATTAAACCCGATGTTGCCTTCTACAAAAAAGCGGTTGCGGTCGAAACCGCCGGTTTGCTGTGTATTTTTATCTTCTTTGGGCGGGTTGTTGCGCGGGGGTAGGGGCTGGCGTTGTGCCAGTGCCGTATGGCTAACAAATAATGCCGTTGCCAGAAAGGCAAGCCACAAAAGGTGAATAGATGTTTGTTTTTTCATGGGGGTATGGTTTAATTTTTATGCAAAGTAACGGCATAAAAGCGTATAAACCAAACTGCATTTTTAAAAAGAACGAGTGCCCTTGCAATTTGGTGTGTATGGCAGATGATGAATTATAAGTTGCGAGTTATGTATTATGAATGGGGCTTTTCATAATGATGAATCATGTTGTGATTCTGGTAAATGGGTGGGGCTATTTGAGGCGTGTCCCCTAAATCCCCGAAGGGGGGCATTAGGACTTTTAGTGTGTCCGCTTTAAAGCATTGTATTTTAAGGTTTCGGGGGGCTTTCCCTAATAGCGAAGAAAATACCTGCTAATACCGTTTCTATTTTTATGATCCGAAAGGAGCTTTACCAAAGCCACTCTTTCGTTTGGAACAGTGCACATTTGACTCAAAAAATACTGCTATCTGGTATAAGTTGTTATATCGGCGAGGCTTTGATAAATAAAATAATAATTGCTTGTACAATAGTTCGGTAAAAAAGTGTTTATAGCGCACAAAAGAAAGGTAAAACGATTATTTTTGATTGACAGAAAAAAAACAAACCGTTTTACCCATGAAAGCAGAAACCTTCACAGTGGCAATATTACGAAAAATGAGTGATATTGGTATGTGCCAAAAGAAATTTATCGTGCACCTTGTTGTTTTATTATTGAGTATGCGCAGCCGGGTAAATTACCTGATGCTGTATTGCTATGGGAAATACAGCGAAAAAAGTTACCATACGCCGGGTGTGGGCTATTTTTGGTCGGGCTGTGCCGGTTCGGTGAAATGAG
>NBMY01000041.1 GCA_002212985.1 Sphingobacteriales bacterium TSM_CSS | reverse complement strand
CTGCGGGAACTCCGGGCAGTTACAGCGATTTTTCACCGGTAGCGCAGTTTACCACTTTATCTGCTCCCATATGTCCTGTACCTTCGGGTTTGGTTAGCAGCAACATTACGCAAAACAGCGCCACGGTTAGCTGGTCAGCCGTTTCTGGAGCCGTGGGTTATGTGCTGCAATACAAAACCGCCGCCGCCACCACGTGGACAACGCTGAACGTTACCACCAACAGCGCCAACCTGACGGGGCTGCTTGCGGGCACTACCTACCAATACAAGGTAAGAACCGTTTGCGTAGCCGAAGCCGCGGGAACTCCGGGCAGTTACAGCGATTTTTCACCGGTAGCGCAGTTTACCACGTTAGCACCATCTACCTGCCCCATACCCACCGGTTTGGCCAGCAGCAATATTACCTACAACAGTGCTACGGTTAGCTGGGCAGCCGTTTCGGGAGCAGTGGGTTATACGGTGCAGTACAAAACGCTAGCAGCCACTACCTGGATTACCATAAGCGTATTGTCTAACACAGCTAACTTAACTGGTTTACTTGCCAACACCACCTATCAATACAAAGTAAGAACGGTTTGTGTTGCAGGATCATTAACCAATGCCGGTGTTTACAGTGATTACTCACCTGCCTCACAGTTTACCACGCTTACGGCGCCTTCGTGCCCTATGCCCACCGGTTTGGCAAGCAGCAATATTACCTACAACAGTGCTACGGTAAGCTGGGCAGCCGTTCCGGGCGCTGTGGGTTACACAGTGCAGTACAAGTCTTTAGCGGCTACTACTTGGATTACACTGAATGTTACCACTAATTCGGCTATTTTGGGCGGGTTGCTTTCAAGCACTACCTACCAATATAAAGTGCGCACCGTTTGCGTAGCCGCCACTTCTACCAATACGGGTGTGTTTAGCGATTACTCGGCAGTTGCCACATTTACCACGCTTGCTGCGCCGCCGCCGGTAGTTTGCCCTATGCCCACCGGTTTGGCCAGCAGCAACATTACACAAAACAGCGCCACTGTTAGTTGGGCATCTGTTGCCGGCGCTGCAGGCTATACTGTTCAGTACAAACCTGTTTCGGCTGCTGCATGGATTTCCTTAAATGTATTTGGTAACAGCATCAATTTAGTAGGTCTTCTGCCTGGTACTACCTATGAGTACAAGGTGAAAACCGTTTGTACGGCTACATCTACCAATTCGGGAAGCAGCAGCGATTTTTCTCCGGCATCACAATTTACCACATTGCCGGCATCGAACAGCAATAAAACAGGTATTAATACGACATCGGATATTGTTGTATATCCCAATCCTGCCGATGAACTGTTTAATCTTGAGCTTACCGAAACTACCCAATTGCAATTGTCCGATATTTCGGGTCAGGTGGTGTATGCTGCTGTCAAAGAAGCCGGCACACATACTATAGAGGTAGGGCATTTGCCGGCGGGCATTTATGTACTTACCCTTACTACTGCCAATGGCAAACAGACTTTAAAAGTATTGGTGCACTAAGGTAATATGCATTGCATATATGAACGGGCCGGTGTTTCAAGCAGACATCGGCCCGTTTTTTTATTGAACAGAGGCAATACAAGGTTTATGAATTGGGAAAAAGAGGAGGGGGTGAGTTTGGCTACGGATGTATGGCGGTATCGGGAGATATGGGTATTTGCCCCCAAAATCCGTCGTGTTTAATGATGGTCACATCGCCTAAAATTTTGCACTGGCAAGCCAGCCGAAGGTTGTTTTCGGGTTTATGCGGCGGAAATCCGAGGCGCATTTTTTCAATGGCGGTTATTTTGCTAACCCGCCCGGTTACCTGTACAGCACAAGTTCCGCAGGTACCCAACCCGCGGCAATTAAAGATGGCAGAGGCTCCGTTGTGTGGGGTAAAACCGTTTTTCAGCAATATATTTCTCAGATTAGCGCCTTTTGTTGCAGGTATGCTAATGCCATTTATTAAAACATGTGGCATGGTGTATGGTTTTACTGGATTTCATGTTGCCTAACTTAACATACACCGGGGAGTTTTGTTCATGCATTCAGGTTTTTTGAAAATAAGCAAGCAGGTTTATGTGACCTCCACCTGTTTGCCGGCGTCAAAACCCAGATTTAAAAAACGGTTTTTGCTGTTTCTGAATAATGCTGATGTACAATTATGAAACAAAATACATATTAACTGACATGAGAAAAAACGTACTTGCTATTGCCATGCTGGCAATATTTGTTACTTTGTCGGCACAGGCGCAAAAAGGGGAGAAAGTCCCGGCTGTGTCAAAACCCGCTGCCGATACTGCGGCAGAACCGGTTTGGAAAAAAGGCGGCGAAGGTAAATTAGACTTTAGCCATACCAATTTTGGCACCTGGACCGAAGGTGCATTGAATGCTACTACGGCCATTGCCAACTTAACCCTCTTTGGTCATTACAAAAAAGACAAAATTAGCTGGGACAACGACGGCCGTTTTACCCTTGGTTTTTTAAATACCGAAAACATTAAGGATTGGAGAAAGGCCGATGACGTGATTAAGTTACAATCGAAGTTTGGGTATGCCATTAACAAGAAACTGAACTGGGCAACTTTGGGCACTTTTGACAGTCAGTTTGCCCCTACGCTTAACTTTACCGGCGATACTGTACCGGGTCAAGATTACAATGCTCCTGCCGTTGCCAGGTTCCTGTCGCCTGCCTTTTTTACCATTGGCACCGGTTTGGATTACAAACCCACCGATTGGATTTCTGTTTATTTTTCGCCGGCTACTTTCAGGGCACTGATAGTTGCCGACCAGGACATTGCCAATTTGGGTTTATATGGCAACAAAGTTGAAAACGGTGTTGGCGACCGTTTTAAACCCGAATTAGGTGCCCAGTTTATTGGCGACCTTAAAAAAGAGGTGGTTAAGAACGTAACTTTTGCTTCGCATCTGGAGTTGTTTTCCAATCTGCTTCAAAACCGTTTTGGCAAAACTAAACCGCAAAATATTGACATACTTTGGGTAAATGCACTGCGTTTTACCATAAACAAATACATTGCTGCTACATTAGAAAACACACTTCGGTATGATGATGAAGTGGTAGTGGTAAAAAACCGCGGCAAAGGCGATCAATATAACGGCAAGGGCTTGCAAACAAAGAGTTTTTTCGGAATTGGACTAACCTATAAATTTGCTAATTAAGCGGGGTAAAACAAATGAGGCTGTCTGTTGTTAGAGTAGAAATAGGTTTTCATGGTTTTTCATAGGTTTTCTTGTTTGGTTTTGTATGGTTAATCTACAAACCAAGTTAAAGGGGGTTGCTTTGCAAACCTCCTTTTTTTTTGCTTATTTTTTCCCGTAATAGAAAGTGGGTGGAGGAGGAGGGGGTATTTTTTCCCGTTCTTCGGGCGTTTTGGCGCGGCGGCGTTGCAGTTCAAGTTGCAGACTTTCAAGCCCTTTCTGCATAGCCCATCGGTGGTTGGCGGCAAATACAGGACGCAGCAAGAAGGTGAGGTAGCGCAGCAATGGTTTTTCGGCAACAATGTTCCAGTCGTAGGTTATATTACAAATATTGGTTTTGGGTTGTTGTTCAAAGGTCCAGATTCCTTCACCCACAAAGTCGCCAACTGCTTTAATGGCAAACCCGTTTGGGAAATAGGTATTGGTTACTATAAATTTCCATTGCAGAGTATAGGGCAACCAGCCTTTAGTGTAGAGGTCAACTACTTTCCCCACTCCGCCGGGCTGCCCCTGTTCTACTACATTTACCTCTAAATATACCGATGGCCACCAGTTGGCAAGTGTTTCAACATCTTCTAGCAGGCGGTAAACTTCTTCTTTGGAGGCTGCCACTTGCCAATGGGTAATAAAATGATAGCGGTTGTTGAACATGAGGTGATATAATTTTAGGCACTTTGAGGCTGAGTTTAAAATTTACCCGAATCTACATCTTGCAAAAACTGCAAAACTCCTTCAAAATACGTTTTCTGGTCGTCCCACATGCTCAGGTGGCTGCCGTTGGGGCAGTAGAGGTATCGTCCTTTTTGCACCGTTTGGCTAATTTTTTCCATTGCTTTTGGGTCCATGGTATCATACTTTGCACCTATTGACAAAGTGGGCGTAGTAAGGGTTTGCAGTTGATTCGTAACGTTCCAGCCTGCCAGGTTTCCGCCGGGTACAAACTCGCTGGGTCCTTGCATTTGCACATAAATTTGCTGGTTTAAGTGGTTAAAACTGCGTATAACCGGTTCGGGCCAATCTTGAACGGGCATGCGGCAAATGTGTTTGGTATAATATTCGGCAAATACAAGTTCCTGATATTTCGGGTCAAAGTATTTACCTGCTTTTTCGTAGCGTTCCAGCGTATCGAGCAGGGTTTTTCGCAATTGGTTTCGCAAAAACAGGTTGTAGGCTGCATAATCGGGAAAACTGGGCATCATGTTTGAAATGATAAGTCCTTTAAGGTTTTGCTGGTATTTGAGGGCATATTGCATGGCCAAAATACCGCCCCATGATTGCCCCAGGAGGTAGAAATTATCTTTGGTAAGCCCCAATGCTTTGCGTACCTGCTCTACTTCTTCTACAAAACGGGGCAGATTCCAAAGTGTGGTATCTTTGGGTTGTTCGCTATAGGCCGAACCTAATTGGTCGTAGTAGTAAAATTCTATACCCGCTTTCGGGAAATAGCTTTCAAAAGACTCAAAGTATTCATGTGTAATTGCGGGGCCTCCGTGCAGCAACAGTACTTTTATGGTGGGGTGGTTGCCAATTTGTTTGGTCCAAACTTTAAATGTGCCTTTTGGTGTTTCAACGGGTATCATGCGCACACCACCGGTTTTTATGGCGGGCGGGTTGGGGTAATTAAAATAATCGGCAACGGTAAGAGCGCCGCTTTCGTTTTCTTTGGGTAAGGTACCGGCAGGGTTGCAGGCATACAGGAGCGCAATGGCAAATAATAAAGGTAATAATTTTTTCATAAGTATAGATTTTATATTGGAATAACAGGTTGTAAATTTGCATTTTTTGACCATTTTTGCTTTAAAACAAGGCCGTAACTTCAAAACGTGAAACACCAGATACTACGAACCGGCTAAGGTTTTGGATTACTGTTTACCCGATTTTTTGTTGCAAAACTAGAAAGGGCACATCTTTACACATCAATTGAGAATGTTTTGGTGCAATATAGATAATGCCGGGCATTTGAATAAACCTGTTCTGAAATTAAATTTTCAGGAATTGAAAAGCAAAGCTTATTGCTCTTGTTTCTGTAAGGCAGGGCGCAACAGTTTGTACAGAAATAAAGTTGTGTAACCAATACCAATAATTCAGTATCGTTCCTTTGTGTTGTTCATGATGTTGAGCAGCAATTCTTTTGCTCTGAACAACTGCGCTTTTACCGTTCCGAGGGGCAGGTCCATTTCTTCGGCAATTTCTTCGTAAGATTTTTCTTCGAGGTGTCGCAGTTCTATGAGGCGGCGGTATTTGGGGTTCAGGCGGTCAATAACGCTTCTGATGCGCAAAATGCGTTGTTTTTTGATGTAGCTTTCTTCGGGGTCGGGCATATCCGATTCATAATCTTTGGTGGTGCTGTTGCCCTCTTCATCATTGGTTTCTTCATCAAGCGACAAGGTTTCAATTCGCTTTTTCCTTATAAAGTCGATGCAGTTATTAATGGCAATTCGGTACAGCCAAGTGCTGAAAGCATAATCGGTACTGTATTTATGTAAATTTTGAAAGGCTTTACCAAAGGCTTCCATGGTTAGGTCATCGGTATCTTCGCGGTTATTTACCATTTTTTGTATGATGAAGTAAATAGAGTCCCGATATCGGGCCATTAACCTGCCGTAAGCCCGTTGGTCGCCGGCAAGGGCATTTTGCACCAGTTGCACATCGCTTTCCGAACGGTCATCTTTCGACTCGCGGCGTTTAAACAACTCGGACTGCAGGTTCAGGTTGTGGTTCAGGGTTACGGGGTCGGTAAAGCGCTCATACCCTGCGGCGGTTACTACCAGAATATCATTAAGTTGCAGGGGTTCAACGGAAAGGGAAAAATAGCCGTGTACATTGCTGAATGCGCTATTGGTTCTGTCTGATTTAAGATACACATTGGCCCCCTGTATCGGTTCGCCTGTTTTGGCGTCCACCACAGTTCCCCTTATAAATATTGTATCAAACGCGTCCATTTAACTTGTTTAGTTGTAAGTGCAAAGGGTGCAAAAGCAAGGAAATAAAGCAGGAAAACCACGTCGTAAAAAGGAGCTGCTACCATTCCTTTTGTTTTAAACCTGCTGCCGGCCAGTACAAAAACAGTCCATTGAACCAGCCATGCAAACAGCCACAACAGCCAAAGCAGCCTGTTGGCAAAAGGCACGAACCATGCCGCAATTAACATACCATAAAACAAAAAATGCACCACACTCAAACAGGAAAGCAAAAAAACATGCTTTTTTTGGTAGTATTTTCCCGCTCCGGCGTGTCGTGCCTTTTGGCGAAACCACGCCCTCCAGCCGTCCGGCGCGGCAGAATAGCAAAAAGAAGGGGGCTGAATTTGAAACGTGGTATTGTTGCCGGTTGCAGCCCGGTTTACCAGCAAATCATCATCGCCCGATGCAAGGTGCATTTGCCCGTTAAATCCTCCCGAAGCATAAAATAGCGGCTTCGTATAGGCCAGGTTACGGCCTACGCCCATGTAGGGCAGCCCGGCAAAGGCAAACGAAAAATATTGTAAAGCAGTGTGCAAGGTTTCGTATTGAATAAAATTATTAAGAAAACTGCCGGTTGCTATATAAGGCCCAAATCCCAACACAATTTGTTTGTTTTCAGAAAATTGCTGCGCCATTAGCGCTATCCAGTTATTGCTTGCCGGGCAGCAATCGGCATCGGTTAGCAGCAGGCAGGGGTAGCGGGCTTCTGCTATCCCTTTTTGCAATGCCTGCCGTTTACCCCCGGCGGTTAATTTTTCGGACGGAAAAATAGCAACAACTTTTAAATGTGCATGTTTTTTTTGAAATTCTTTTAAAATTTGTGCACTCTCGTCAACCGAAGCATCGTTTACCACCACCACCTCAAAGCAGGGGTACTCTTGTTCCAATACGGCAGGAAGGTTCTGTTGCAGGTTTTGTGCTTCATTTCTTGCACAGATAATAACCGAAACCGGCGGGGCAACCAATGCGGCACTATGGGCTTTTGTATTTCGGGTTTTGAGCAAAAAATAACCCGCCCAGCCATAGTAAACCAGTCTTAGGGTTATAACAAGGGTAAATAATATGCCAATGCCACTAATCAAAGCAACTATTTTTTAAAATGGGTTTTACCCGTGTTTTGTTTGTAAAACGGTTTCCAAATATTGGAATTTATGTCCTATAAGCAAACGCGTCGGTTTAGTATGGTTTTGCCCGCAAAGAAAATGCTTTTTTGGCATTTGCGGCTTACAGGAATGTTAAACGCCCAAAAACCGCTAAAAACATATAACTTTTGACCTTTTACCACCTATGCAGTATGTTTTTTGACCCATACTCATTAGCTTTGCCGCTATCATGCAATTTACCGTTACAGCCACCGATACTCATTCGAAAGCCCGAACCGGGGTAATTAATACCGCCCACGGCACCATTGAAACCCCTATTTTTATGCCGGTGGGTACATTGGGAACGGTAAAAGCCGTTCACCGGCAGGAATTATTAGACCATGTGGGGGCACAAATTATTTTGGGCAATACCTACCACCTTTACCTTAGACCCGGCACACAAATATTGCAGCAAGCCGGCGGATTGCACGGGTTTAGCGCCTGGCCACGGCCAATGCTCACCGATAGCGGCGGTTATCAGGTGTACTCGCTGGCGCATAAACGCAAGATTAACGAGGAAGGGGTAAAATTTCAGTCGCATATTGACGGTTCTGCCCATTTTTTTACCCCCGAAAACGTAATGGACATTCAACGCATTATTGGCGCTGATATTATCATGGCTTTTGATGAATGTACACCCTACCCGTGCGAGTACGGGTATGCAAAAAAATCGCTCGCACTTACGCACCGGTGGCTACAGCGCTGCTGCAACCGTTTTGATTCAACGGCACCCCTGTACCAACACCCGCAATACCTGTTTCCTATTGTACAGGGCAGCGTGTATAAAGACCTCCGCATACAATCTGCCGAAACGGTTGCCGCCTTTGACCGTCCCGGAAATGCTATTGGAGGGCTGGCCGTGGGTGAACCTGCCGAAATCATGTACGAAATAACCGAACTGGTTTGCGGCATTTTACCCGAAGCAAAACCGCGTTATTTAATGGGCGTAGGAACTCCTGCCAACCTGCTGGAAAGTATAGCGTTGGGTATTGACATGTTTGATTGTGTAATGCCCACCCGAAATGCCCGCCACGGGCTGCTGTTTACCGCCGAAGGGGTTATTCATATAAAAAACAGCAAGTGGAAAAACGATTTTTCGGCTATAGATGCAAACAGCGCCGCCCCAACCAGCCGCATACACAGCAAGGCCTATTTGCGACACTTGTTTGTGGCGCAGGAAATATTGGGCGCTCAAATTGCCTCTTTGCACAACCTGGCTTTTTACCTGTGGCTAATGGCCGAAGCACGCCGGCAAATTGCTTTGGGCAACTTTGCCGCATGGAAAACCCAAATGGTTAAAAATATGGATCAAAAGCGATAAGCCGGACAAACACCGGCTATGAATAAACCGTTTTAAAAAGCACAGATTCTGAAAAAAATGTGCCAACCCTTTGTAAGCAAACATTGAAGCCTGTTTTTTTACTTTCTACCATTTATCCCGCACATGTTGCTTAAAATAATTGACCGCTACATCATAGCCAAGTTTCTGGGCGCTTTTGTGTTTACCGTGCTGCTGTTTGCTGCGGTAGCCGTTTCTATTGACCTGTCGGAGCGAATTGATGATTTTCTGGAGCATAATGCACCTTTTTGGGGGGTAATTACCGGCTACTACCTCAACTTTATTCCGTTCATTATCTTTTTTTTAAGCCCGTTGTTCATTTTTATTGCCGTTATTTTCTTTACCTCGCGCCTCGCCTCGCGTTCCGAAATAATAGCCATACTGGCAAGCGGTGTAAGTTTTTACCGCCTGCTGTTTGTGCCTTATCTCATAGCATCGGTTATTTTGGTGGCGCTGCAATTGTATGCCAACCACTTTTTTGTGCCAAATGCCAATAAAAAACGGTTCGATTTTGAAGATATGTACGTAAAAAAGAAAACCGGCAGCACCAACAAAAATGTACACATGCAAATAGCTCCCGATACCTATATTTATGTTGAAACCTTTAACAACCGCGATTCTACCGGCCGCAATTTTACCCTCGAAAAAATTGCCAATAAGCAACTTTCCTATAAACTTAGCGCCAAAAATATAGCATGGAAAGACAGTACTAAAAGCTGGCAGCTCAACAACTATCTGGCACATTCTTTTAACGGACTGAAAGAAACCGTACGCCACGGCGACAAAACCGATACCGCATTTAACCTTAAACCTGCCGATTTTCAGAAAAAGGTCAACCTGAAAGAAGCCATGACCACACCCGAATTAGCGGTTTTTATTGAGGAAGAAAAGGTAAAAGGCGCTCCGTTTATAGAATTTTATCAGGTAGAGCGCTACCGGCGTACTGCTGTTCCGTTTGCTACTTTTATACTCACCATTATCGGGTTTTCCATCGCTTCGCGCAAGGTTAGGGGGGGCATTGGGCTGCATTTGTTTGCCGGCATTGCCATTAGCAGCGCCTATGTGTTGCTGTTGCAGTTTGCCACCACTTTTGCTACCAATGGCAACTTATCGCCCATGCTCAGTGTTTGGCTGCCCAACCTGTTGTTTGGAGTGTTTAGCGTTGTGTTGCTGCTGCGGGCGCCAAAGTAGGTTGATTTGCCGATTATCGGGTAAATAAAAAGCTGTAGGAGCTGTATTCTCGGGCAGTTATTTTATTCATCTTTACACCCAAATTGCAAACGCCATTTTATTCAAAACCAATACATAGGTATGTTTAAAGAACATTTGCAGTTGCATTTTATAGTATTGCTGTTTGGTTTTACCGCTATTTTAGGCAAGCTCATCAGTCTTAGTGCGCTGGAGTTGGTGGGCTACCGCATGCCCCTTGCCGCCATAGGCATGGGTTTGCT
>NBMY01000058.1 GCA_002212985.1 Sphingobacteriales bacterium TSM_CSS | reverse complement strand
CTGCCTTTATTTACAAACGCACAAACACCTGTTGATATTGGCGATGCAAGAGGCGTAGTTCCATGTTCTACCTCTTCGGGCAGCGCCTGTTACACCGAAGCCGATTGTTCTACCGTTACCGTTCAAGGGGTTGTTACCAACGGCGGAGAGTTGGGTCCTATTCGTTACATTCAAGATGGTACGGGCGGCATTGGCGTATATAATCCGGCAGCAGCTTCAGATTTAAATCCCGGCGATTTGGTTACCGTTACCGGACAGGTGAGCGAGTTTAACTGCCTGCTGGAAATAACCGATGAAAGCAGCTTTTCCTATACGGTCAACAGCAGCGGCACTGTTCCGGAACCGGTAAACCTTGCCGCATCGGACGGTTTTACCGAAACCTATGAAGGTCAGTTGGTGCGTATTGAAGCCGTGCAGTTTACCGCCGCCGGAACCGCATTTAACGGCAACAACAACTACAACATTACCGATTCTGAAGGTACAACCTATCAGGTGCGCATTAACTCCAATTCAACGTCTATTGTTGGTGCGTTAATTCCATCGGGTTTCCTCAATATTGTGGGCATTATGAGCCAGTTTCAGGGCAGTTACCAGTTATTGCCCCGCACTTTCGATGATTTTGAATTTCTTGGTACCGCCCCGGTATTTACCACTTCTATTGACCAAACCAACCTGGCAACCACCTCTTTTACCCTTCAATTTGAAACCCTGAACGAAGGAAATACCACTGTTCATTATGGACTAACCCCTGATTTGGAACTGGGAACCGTTACCGATGCCGATTTTACCACCAGCCACAGCATAGACATTACCGGACTTGAACCCGGCAATATTTACTATATTCAGGTAGAAAGCGCTTCGGCAGGTGGCGATGTTTCTTTTTCGGCAGTTGTTCCCATGGCTACCGTTTCGCTTTCTTCGGGTGATATTCGAGTGTATTTTAACCGGCCGGTGGATACATCGGTTTCTACCGGCGTAGATGCCGTTTACCTCAATCAACTTATTCCCGATACGCTTATTGCTTATATTAACCGCGCCAAGTACACCATTGACATGTGTGCTTATACTTTTGACAACGAAAATGCAATTATTGATGCTTTGGTTGACGCACAAAGCAGAGGTGTTGCCATTCGGGTAGTTGCCGACTCTGATATTAACCCCACCAGTCTCGCCCTCATTCCCGGCACCAAAGTGCTGCGACCGGCAAGCCTGCCCGGTATTATGCACAATAAATTTGTTATTTTCGATGCTTTTAGCGACAACCCCAATGAACCCGTTGTTTGGACAGGCAGCACCAACTTTACCGACCAACAGATTACCGTTGACCCCAACAGCGTTATCATTTTCCAAGACCAAAGCCTTGCAAAGGGCTATACCCTGGAGTTTGAAGAAATGTTCAGCGGTGTTTTCAGTTCCAATAAAACCGATAATACACCGAAAAAATATCTCATCGGAGGCATACCGGTGGAGTCTTATTTCAGCCCAACAGACCCCATGAATTCAATTATTATAAATACCGTAAAATCTGCTGATTATGACCTCTATTTCTCTCTTTTAACCTTTACCCGCACCGATATTGCCTATGCCATTGAAGATGAAATTTACGACGGTGAGTTTGCCGCCGGCATTATAGACCAAATTAGCAGTGCAGAAGCCCAGGAGGTGTATCTTATTTTGGAAGAAACCATGGGCGAGCAATTGCAGGTGGACGAAAACTCGGCTATTCACCACCACAAATACCTTATTGTTGACCCCAACCTGCCAACTTCTGACCCAACCGTTTTGGTGGGTTCGCACAACTGGAGCAACTCTGCCGCTTTCCGAAATGATGAAAATACGGTAGTGGTGCATGATGCTTCCATTGCCAATCAATATTATCAGGAGTTTGTGAAGCGCTATATTGAATATGGTGGAACCGTATTGGTTGACTCGGTAGTTTTTGTACCCAACATTCAACTACCCGATGCTGCCCTGAAACTGTTTCCGAACCCCGCAAATGGTGCATTGTATGTACAATATGCTGCCAATGCTCAGTCGGAATCCTTGCCCGTTCAAATATTAAACAGCCTTGGACAGGTGGTGCTCAGCGCTACCCTTAACGGAAATGCTCAAAACAGCCAAACCATTTCGGTAAGTCATTTAACCACCGGACTCTATTTACTGCGGGCAGGAAATGCCGTGCAAAAGTTTCAGATTGTGAGGTAAACACCAAAAACCGGCATTTTTTCCATGCACGGAAAACAAGCGTAACAGCAATAAAATCAGTTCACAAAAAAAATATTTATTATGCTCAGAAATTTACTTTACACCTGCGCGCTTGCCCTGTTTGCTATATGGGGCGGCAGCACCCTGCAAGCTCAATGCAGCGACCTGTTTTTTTCGGAATATGTGGAGGGCAATTTCAATAATAAAGCCCTTGAAATTTACAATCCAACCAACCAACCAGTAGATTTATCGGGCTACCGCATTATTCGGTGGTCAAACGGTAACAATATTTACGACCCCGTTGCATCTGTGGTGCTTCAGGGTACAGTGGCTGCCAAAGATGTTTTTGTAGTAGTTTTGGATAAACAAGATTGCACCCTTGCCGGACAGGATACCTGTGTTTTTCAGGAACTGAAAGACAAAGCCGATTTGTTTGTTTGCCCGGTATATGAAGAATGCAATGCCTTGTCGCATAACGGAAATGATGCCATTTCACTCAATAAAACCGATGGAATTACCACACCTTTTGGCGCAACAGGCACGTTTGTAGATATTTTCGGGTTAATTGGCGAAGACCCCGGCCAATCATGGACCGATGTTTTTCCTTACACCGAATCGGCCGGCGGCGCATTTTGGACCAAAGACCAGACCACTGTTCGCAAAGCAGGGGTACAAAACGGGGCTACCGCCAATGCGGGCGCTCCTTACAGTGGCGCTTGGAACCCTGCCGCACAGTGGGACACCTTACCACGCAATACTTTTGACCACCTTGGCTGGCACCAGTGCCAATGTGGAGATGCTCCTAACAGCATACCTGTAATTGCCGAAGGCAGGGTACAATTGTACCCCAACCCTGCCACAAACCAGGTAGTGGTTGGCGCAAGCGGTTATGTATTAGATAACGCAGAAATCTATAACATTTTAGGTGAAAAGGTATATGTAACCGGACAGGTAAAGCAATCACAAGTGCTAATTAACCTAAACGGGCTGGCAAAAGGCGCCTATTTTGTGCGAACCACTTTTACCGATAATTCAGTTGCATACAATAAATTGCTGGTTCAGTAAATTAACCTGGTCAAACGAGGCAGGTAAACATAGAAGTTCAATTCTGGGTTTACCTGCCTTTTTGTTGTAAAATTGTTCTTACCTTCATGCTGCCATTTTACAAGGGGTAAACCCAATATGACACCTGTATCCAAACTTAAACCAAAAACTGCATCAATGAACAAAATTTTTCTCATTTGCATTCTTACCTTCTTGTTTGCGTTGCCGGCAGTTGCCCAAAAAGCAGTACTTAGTGGCGTGGTAAAAGATGCCATATCGGGCGAAACTCTTATTCAGGCTAATATTAAAGTTGGCGAAACCGGTACCGTTACCGATTTTGACGGTAATTACCGCATTGAGCTGGCTCCGGGCACTTACAACATTGAAGTTTCTTATATTGGCTACAAAAACCAAAACATCAGTTTTACCATGCCGTCGGGCAATACGATGCTTAATTTTGCGCTGGAAGAAGACAATGTTATTATGCAGGAAATTAATGTGGTAGCCGATGTAGCCCGAACCCGCGAAACACCCGTAGCATTTAGCACGGTACAACTGGCCCGCATACAAGAAGAACTCAGCGTTCAGGATTTGCCTATGGTGCTGAACTCTACCCCCGGTGTTTATGCCACTCAACAAGGTGGCGGCGATGGCGATGCCCGCATAACCATACGCGGGTTTAACCAGCGCAATGTAGCCATCATGATAGACGGCGTGCCGGTAAATGACATGGAAAACGGGCAGGTGTACTGGTCAAACTGGTCGGGGCTGAGCGAGGTGGCCCGAAGCATACAGGTACAGCGCGGTTTGGGCGCTTCTAAACTTGCGTTGCCTTCTGTGGGCGGTACCATTAACATTCTCACATCGGGTATTGAGAGTAAACGCCGGTTTAGTGTGCAGCAAGATGCAGGTATGTATGGGTTTTACAAAACAACTTTATCGGGCACGTCGGGCAGGTTAAAAGGCGGCTGGGGCATTACCTTTACCGCATCCTACCGAACCAACCAAGGATGGGTAGATGAAACATGGGCAAAGGCCTGGTTTTATTTTGCCAAAATAGAAAAAACATTGGGTAAACATACGCTGGGGTTTTCGGTGGTGGGCGCTCCGCAAAAACATGCCCAACGCGTGTTTAAACAACCCATTGCGCGCTATGACCTTGGGGTTGCGGCCGATTTGGGCGTAGATACCAGCACGCTGGCAAGCACCCAGCAATGGAACCTTGGCATACAGTACAACCCACATTGGGGAAACCTTAACCGATGGACCCTTAACGGAGAAGATACCGTTTTTGAAGGCAATATTGCTCAGGCTGAACGCCTCAATTATTACCACAAACCGCAATTTACCCTCAAAGATTTTTGGGTGGTTAATAATAAACTCAGCATTTCCAATATTTTATACGCATCATTGGGCAACGGCGGCGGCACTTCTAATGCCGGCAGCACCTTTCCCGTAGATGAAAACGGGCAAATTAACTATCAACTCGTGTATAACAGCCAGTCTAATTTTGATGCTGCCGGACGCATTATTCGCAGCAGTTTAAACAACCACCGCTGGTATGGATTGCTCTCTACCTTTGATTATAACCCGAACAACCATTACAATATTTCGGGTGGTATTGATTTGAGAACCTATAAAGGCACCCATTATCGCACTGTTTACAACCTTTTGGGTGGTAATTATTACATTGATAACGATACCCAAGGGCGCAACCTGAACGAACAAATAGGACTGCAAAAAGGGGAAGGTGATAAGGTTGACCTGTTTTACGATGGTTTTGTACATTGGGGCGGTGCATTTGTGCAGGCTGAGTACAAATCGGCACCTATTAGTGCATTTGTAAACCTCACCGGTGCCATCAATGCATATCAACGGATTGACTATTATGCTGCCAAAGATTTGGTACTGCCCGATACCACCATTTTGCAGGCAGTTACCTACTACATTCCGTATGTAACTCCCGAAGGCGATACCCTTACCATTAACTCGCCCGAAGCCCGTTACTCTGAAACCGAAACTGAAATCATACCGGGCTTTACCTTTAAAACCGGCATGAACTACAACCTTACAGACCACCACAATCTATATTTTAATGCCGGTTATATTCAAAAAGCACCTCCTTTCGACAATGTATTTAACCGCACAAACCGCGCGTACGGCAATATTATTAATGAACGAATTGTGGCAGGAGAAGTTGGGTACGGCTTAAAGTATAACAAAATTGCCGCTAATGTTAACGGCTACTATACTGTTTGGCTTAACCGCCCTCTTATTGCCAATTTCCGCAACGAAGACGACGAGGTCATTCAACTGAATGTAGAGGGTATTAAAGCGCACCACAGGGGGGTAGAGCTCGATTTTGCCTATGATGTACTGCCCAGATTACTTAAAATTGAAGGGCTGGCTTCTATTGGCGACTGGATTTGGAAAAACGATTCAACCGCCACACTCCGCAGCGAAGATGCTACCATTGAAGCACCTTTCAGCGCCAACGGGGTACATGTGGGTGATGCTGCGCAAATTCAATACGGACTTTCTGTTCGGGTTGAGCCCTTGAAAAACCTGTATGCTACCATAAAATGGACATATTTCGGGAAAAATTACGCCGATTTTTCGCCCGACCAGCTTACCGGCGCAAATGCAGACCGAGAATCGTGGAAAATGCCCGATTATTATCTGTTTGATGTACATGCCGGTTATAACTTTAAACTTAGAAAAGTGCGCTATCGTATAAGCCTTAGTCTGCTCAATGCATTGGATAATGCTTATATTTCCGATGCAAGTACCCGATTAGGTTTTGACCCCGCCGATATTGAAGTGTTTTTTGGACAGGGAAGGCGGCTTACAGGCTCATTGGAAATTGGATTTTAACCATCCGAATCAAGAACCGGTTTATACCACAAATGCGGTGGTGAGCGTTCAACAATAGTTAACTCCTGAATCTTTGTTATTATGAAAGAGAAGTCGCTCAAAGACCATATTAACGATGCTATTTCGCAAATACCGCAGCAGTTGGTTGTATTGGAAAGTGGTATAGAACCCGGGTTGTTGAAAGAGTATTTTGAAAAATCTACCCAAATTGCCGGCTTGGAGGAAGATGAAGCCCCCAACATTGACCGGCTAAGAGATATACTTTTTAACGAAACTACCGATGTTGAGGAGAAGAAATTAATTATACTTCTACTGGCACATACCGGCACAGTAGCTTGTTACCGTATATTGGAAGAGTATGGGCAGGGAGTTGGGGAACCTTTGCTGCAAAAATGGGTGCTGCTTGCTTTGCAGGAGTGCCGCATGTTTTTGGAGAGCGAGTTGTTGGATGAAACACATGGCTTTATATTATCGGGTTTAGGTGGTTCGGGAAATAAGCTGCGTTATTTTTTTGCTGTCGTGGCTGCCGAGTCCAATACACTTACACCATTTCAGCAGCAAAGGGTTAAAGTAGAGTTTGAAAGTATTTGCCGGCAATATCATACTCAAATTGAACAGGTTATATTCCACCCCGATTATGTGGCATTTACCGCTCTCATACCCATTGACGTGGCTGTAAGCGATTTTATTGACCGAGGCATCGAACAATGCAACGAACTGGGCGGGTTCCTGCTTCCCGACTTTTTGATAACCAATATGGAAGTACCCACTACCGAACAACTTACTTCGTATATTGAACACATGAGAAATCCCGAAACAGAAGACGATGAGGAAGAGGATACTGACGACGATGAGGATAGTTTATAATTTTCGGCCGCTAAACCCTTTCTAAAATTAACCAGCCTATGAAAACCCAATGGAATTTTTGCGGTAAACCGGTAATTGTATTAGCATGGGCATTGTTTTGGGACTTGGGCATTAATACCATTTATGCCCAAATACCGCAATATCCTTATGATGACGACTATTATTACTTGCCTTACGACAACTTTGAATACCCCGACGATCCGCAGTACGAACAACAACCCGCACAAATACCCCCAACCGCGCAGCAGCAATATCCACCCGTTGACCTCTATATTCAAAACATTGCCCAGCAAACCATTACATGGTGTTGGGCGGCCGTTGCCCAGCAAATTATTTTCTGGAAACGCAATTACTCGCCTAACCAGTGCGAACTGGTAGCCATTGCCTATAATGCCAATGCACAATATTGCTGCGCCTATCCGCAGGCTTGCACTGTAACCGGTTCGTTAGAGCAAATTCAGTCGCTGATTATGTATTACGGCGGCAGTTTTTCTGCTATTACACCGCCTGCTGACCCTTATAGCCTGTACCAAACATTGGCTGCCGGCAGGGCGGTTATTCTTGCCTTGCAAAGCACCCCATTCTCCGGGCATGTGGTAGTGGTGCGCGGTATGGAGTGGGTACAAACTGCCTGGGGAATGCAACCGGTTTTGTATATAAACGACCCGATGTCTTATTTTTCCAAACCTGTTCCTTTTTATGATTTACTGGGCTACTGGCAGGCTGCCATTGTGGTATTTTAACTTTTTTTTGAAATCCAATTAGCTATGATTCAGCTTGAAAATTTGCCTCATCACCTGCAAACTTTAACTGTAAATGATTGGCAGGCACTTTTTAACTTGTTGCCAATTTTAGAGCAACCTCAAAAATTTTCGGAAACCATTACAGTTAAACCCAATGCCAATGGGGTGTATATAATGCCCTATATTAAGAATGCCGGAATAGTTCATGATTTTTTGAAGGTGGTTGCTGAATTGCAATTAGCTCCGGTGTTTGACTGGACTAGTTGGAGCGAAGCCGCAACTTTATTAAATCCCTCTTTAACTCCTGATTTTGACCACCTTGATACAGTAACACTGTGTAAATTGTTTACCGTAATCATACGGAAAGACCGTTTTCTTGAAGGATTTTTGTCCGAAAACTTTGAAAACGGCAATGTTCGGGCAATTATCAGAAGTTTGCAAAAGCAGATACAAGTTAAGCCTTAATAATTCTATGAATTTAGCTTTACGCATAGCCAAAAGATACCTCATTTCAAAAAAATCTACCAATGCCATCAATATTATATCGGGCGTTTCCATGGTAGGCATGATGGTAGGAACTGCTGCACTTATATTGGTGCTTTCGGTTTTTAACGGGTTTGAAGATTTGGTAACTTCTTTATACAACACGTTTAACCCCGATTTAAAAATTGTACCCGTAAACGGTAAGGTTTTTGACCCCGACAGTTTGCAATTAGTGCAAATTCGCCAAATAGAAGGGGTAAGAGCTGTTTCGGAGGTGTTGGAAGAAAATGCACTGCTGCGTTACAGGGAGAAAGACTATATTACCCGTTTAAAAGGCGTTGACAGTGTTTACCGAGAGGTTACACAAGTTGATTCCGCCATTATTGACGGCATTTTCAGGCTTACTGAAAGCGAGGTAGATTGCGCTGTATTGGGTTTGGGTGTATTGAGTTCATTGGGAGTAAACCTGCAAAACCAGTTTGCCCGGCTAACCGTATTCATGCCCCGTCGCGAGGGCAAAGTAAGCACCTTTATGCCAGAGCAGGCATTTCAGCAGGCATCTCTGTTGCCGGTTGGGGTATTTGCCATACAACAAGATTTTGACAGCAAATATGCCATTGTACCCATGCGGTTTATGCGGCAGTTGCTCAATTACCCAACGCAGGTTAGCGCCATTGAAATTGCGCTGCAGCCCAAAGCCAATCCGAAAACCGTGAAAGCCGCATTGGAAAAAATTACCGGCGCCAAAGAACTGAAGGTATTAGACCGTTACCAGCAAGATGAATTTCTATACAAGGTTATGAAAACCGAAAAATGGGCGGTTTATTTTATTCTCACCTTTATTCTTATTGTATCTGCATTCAACATTATCGGCTCATTGTCAATGCTGGTAATTGAAAAGAAGCAAGATGTGAGCATACTCATTGCAATGGGTGCAACACGCGGTTTTATCAGGCGCATTTTCTTTTTTGAGGGAGTGCTATTATCGCTTGTAGGGTCAAGCATTGGCGTAGGCATGGCGGTAGTGCTGTGTTTGGTACAACAACATTATAAACTGATAAAATTACAGGGTGCTTCTTTTTTAATAGATGCTTACCCTGTAAGCATGCGCATTACCGATTTTGTATTGGTGTTTGCGACTGTAGTCGTAATTTCGGTTCTGGCTTCTGTTTTTCCTGCCCGGCGGGCATCTGAACAATCGGCTATTTTGCAGGAAGAGTAGGGTAACTGGCTGTTCGTACTATAAGCAATCAGGAAGGGTGCCGCCAAATGCGCAATTGCGGTCTTGCCCGTCCTTCAGAAGGTTTATCACACGCTTGTTGTTTGTGCTAACTTACTCTTAACCCCTAACTCTTAATTTTCTTACGGAATAGTGCCAAGGTTCCTTTGCTTTAAGTATTTCAGCAGTTTTTGTATTCCGTCATTTACGGAATATATCCGAAGAAAAATATTCCGGTTTAGCAAAGATATTCAATATATTTATGCGCTATAGTTATGTCTCCCACTTTTCGCACCCAAGCAGAAAATTATGTGTAATTACTTGACTAACAATTTATTATATAATAATATAATATTGATAGAATAGATAAATTGTGTGTAAGTTGCTGATTATCAGCCTCAAATTTTCAAGGTGCGGAAAGTGGGCTTGATAAAAAAGTAGCCAAAAATCAAGCCTGCCTGAAAATCGTCTAAAAATCTGCACTACGGGCGGCATGCGCCAAGGCAAACGCCAGCAGGAGTGGTGTTTCATAAACAAGATGTGTAGTGGCGTTTGCTGCGCCGCCTGCTTTTCGCCCTCCGTTCCGATTTTCTTAACACCGATTTTCAGAAGGGCAATAAAGAAGACCAACTAATACCTAACAATTGGTGCAGAATTGACTGTCTTTGGAGAAGCCCTGCCCAAACAAGTGCTAAAAATGCTATCGAAACTAATTGTATATTCCGTAAAACTGACTTAGAGTTAGGG
>NBMY01000029.1 GCA_002212985.1 Sphingobacteriales bacterium TSM_CSS | reverse complement strand
CATCGCCGTTAAAGGTAACGGAGGTGGTGGTTAAATCGGGGGTTAAGCCGGCCAGTGCGTTGGCAAAATCGGCATCGGTATGGCAAACGAGGTAATAATCGCCAGCGGCCAGTGTTCCCGAAAGGGTAATGCTGTTGGCGGGGGTACTTGCGCCGTTAAAGTAAATATTAATGCTATAATTTGCAAGGTTAACGGGAGCACCGGTGCCGTTGTAAATTTCCACGCACTTGTTAAAGCCCGACCCCTCAACATAGCCCGAAAACACGAGGTTGGGGCAGGTTCCGGGCGTGCAGTTGGGTATGGTGTAGGTGGTATTGGCGGTACAGGTACCCGATGCGTTGTCGGTTATGGTAATGTTGCCGGTAGTGGCACCTGTACCATCGGGCAGGCCGGCGGCGGTAAAGGTTTGGGCAGCGCCGGCAGCATACGTGGCAGGGTAGTTGGTTCCGTTCAGGTTTACCGTATAACCGGTTCCTACGGGGTTGGCTACATCAAAGGTAAGGGTTAAGCCATAAACATCATCACCGGTGCAGGTGGTAGTTACGTTGAGGTTGCTAAACCCGCAAACTGGCGTACAGTTGGGCGCAAGGTACGAGGTAGAAGCCGTACAGCCCGGATTGCTGGCATCGGTTACCTGTACTGTTACGGCGTTGTTGCTGCCTTCGGGCAGGTTTTGGAGCACAATGCTTTGGGCGCTTCCGCCGGCATACAGGTTGCCGTTGTAGGGGGTGCTTCCTACCAGAATGTTGTAGGCAAAACCGGTGGGGTTGGTTACGTTAAAGGAAATGGTAAGGTCGTACTGGCCAATGCCATCGCAGGCGGCGGTGGCGGTAAGGTTTGAAATGACGCAAGTAGCCACGCAGGTGGGCAGCGTAACCGGTACGGCTGTGCCGGCGCAACCGCTGTTGGCGGCATCAACCACGTTTACGTTAATGGAACTACCCAGGCTGTTTACTACCGTAACGGCAATGGGCGATGTGGTACCCGATGCCAGAATGCTGTTATCGGCCGTGTTAATAACGTTGTAGTTTCCGCTTCCGTTGGCGGCGGTAAACGATACGCTGAAGGTGGCATTGTTGCCGCTGCACACAGGTGTGGTGGCGGCTACGTTTGAAACAGAACAGGGCGGACTAAGCACAATATTGTCGAGACCAATTTCATCGCGGCTGCCTGCGCCCGATACGTCGTTGCCTGTCCAGCGAAGGTAAAGGGTGCTGTTGTTGGGCAGCGCCAGGCCGGATAGTACGGTGGTTCGGGGTACGGTGGCAAGGGCCGGGGCGGCATCGGCTGTTTCGGTGGTCGTGTAGTTTAAGGCAGGAACGGGTGTAAAGGTTGTTCCGTTGGTAGAATAAGAGAAATTAAACGAACTGGCGCGTCCGGCATCGTTGAGCACCAAAATATCATAGGCTACGTTTACCGAGTTAAGGGTACTGCCGGTAAAGTTGCAAACAGCCAGAGTAACGGTTCCGTTTGCGTTAAAATCGGTTCCGGTGGGCTGTATCCACAGTGCCTGATTGGCGCCGGCGTTGTAGTTAAGGGCATAAATGCCGCCGCTGGTAATTCCGCCGTTAGTGGCGCCCCGGGCATAATCGCCAGTGGTATTTACCCCGCCAAAATTATAGGCATCGGAAAAGCCGGTAAAATTCCAAATGCCCGATGACAGTTGCCCTACACCCGGCACGTTGGTAAAACCGGTTCCGTTAAAGCCGGTAAAGTTAATGGTCAGCGGGCTGCCGGTATAGTCTTCGCACAAGTCGGCAGGAGTGCAGTTGGGCAGGGTTACGGTTACGGGCGTGCCTGCGCAGGAGGCGTTGCCGGCATCCACCACGTTTACGCTTACCGTACCGCCGGTGGCATTGTTAATGGTTACGGCAATGGGCGATGAGGTGCCCGATGCCAGAATGCTGTTGTTGGCGGTGTTAATAACGTTATATACGCCGCTGCCGGCAGTGGCCGTAAAACTTACGTTAAAGGTAGCATTGGCGCCGCTGCAGGTAGCCGCCGTAGCTGCCACGCCGGTAATGCTGCACACAGGCGAGCAGTTGGGCAAGGTTACGGGTACAGCAGTGCCGGTGCAGGAAGCGTTGCCGGCATCTACCACATTAACGTTAATGGAGCTTCCGGCGCTGTTGGCAATGGTAACCGAAATGGGTGAACTACTGCCCGATGCCAAAATGCTGTTGTTGGCGGTGTTGATAACGTTGTAAACCCCGCTGCCGCCGGATACGGTAAACGACACACTGAAAACGGCGCTGGTGCCGCTGCAGGTTGGGGTAGTTGCCGATACGCCGGTGATGCTGCACGTAGCCGGCACCGACAGGCTGATGTTGTCTAACCCAAATTCATCGCGGCTGCCCGAACCGGCTACATCTTGCCCAAACCAGCGCAAAAAGAACATGGCGCCGTTGGGTATGCTAAGGCCGGTTAAGGTAGTGCTTCGGGGTACGGTAGCAACTGCGGGGGCAGCATCGGCGGCTGCCGTTGAGGTGTAGTCTAAGGCAGCAACCTGTGTGTAGGTATTTCCATTGGTAGAATAAAAGAAGTTAAAGCTGTTGGAACGCCCCTGGTCGTTGAGTACCAGAATATCGTAGCTTAGGTTAAGGGCGGTAATGGCGCTGCCGGTATTGTTGCAAACCTGCAGGTTTACCGTACCGCCGGCGGTGCCGCCAAAATCGGTGCCGGTGGGCTGTATCCACAAGGCTTGGTTGGTTCCGCCGCTGTAGTTAAGAGCATAAATGCCGCCGGTGGTAACGCCGCCGGTAGTGGCGCCGCGGGTATAATCGGTGTTGGCGGTGGTGTTGGCGTTTCCGGGTTTATAAATATCAGAAAAGCCGCTAAAATTCCATATTTTAGCATCTAACTGTCCTGCGGCTGCGGGGTTGTTAAAGCCGGTGCCGGTAAAGCCAGTAAAGGTAACATTGAGCGGGGCGCCGGTAAACGACTGGCAGAACGTGTTGTCGCCCAAAGCGCCGCTTCGTATCCAGGCGCGTACTATGGCAATATCGGCGGCAGAAACGGTGCAGGGTGCGGTGGCCGGCATGTTGCCTGAGCCACAGGTAAGCGGCAAACTGCAATCAATTTTAATTACGTAGGGGCTGGCAGTTTCGGCAAAGGGGCGCACGGCCGGCGGGCATTGGCTTCCACCGTTCAACACGCCCAAGTAGGTGGTTTGGTTGTACCCGCTGGAGGGAGAAGCGGCGCCGTGGCAGTTGGTACAGCCGTAATTGGTAATGAAGGTTTGAATGTTGGGATTGTAATAGTAGGGCTGTGCCTGCATGTTTGAACAGGCAAATAAAAGCAAAGCAAAAAAGAAAGTAGAAAGTAGCGCTTTCATATTAATTGTTTTTGATTTTTAAAATAAAAACATCCATAAATTACTTTTTCAGATAAATTGTATGTGCAAAAATAGTTAAAATTGCCCTAACTCCTGCACTTTTAGGGTTATTAAACTGTTAAGAAATAGCAAAAGCAGCCGGGGTTGCAAAGAGTACCAATTGGGGTTTTTGTTTTGGTGTACAGAATCTGTTGCTGTTATTCATACTTTATTGTTTGTTGCTCGGTGTCAAATACAAACCTATCTTTCTTTTATGTGGCGCATTTTACTTTTTCTTTGCCTTTCGGTAACAACAGTGAGGGCTGCCCAACAAGCCAAAACGCCGGCGCCGCCCAATTATGCCGATGCAGAAAACTGGGCAGCTTTACCCGAAAAAACCGATTTTGCCGATTTGCTGCCCGATTCGGTCCTGCTGCACAACGGGCAGGATACTGCCAGTGTTGATGTGTTTTTTATTCACCCAACCACCTATAAAGGAAGACTCAGGGCTTGGAATGCCAGGTTAAACGACCGGAAACTGAACCAAAAAACCGATGAAACCACCATTATGCACCAGGCAAGCGTGTTTAACGGCAGTTGCCGCGTATATGCCCCGCGGTACCGGCAAGCAAACATTAAGGTGTATTATACCAAAAACAAAAAAAAAGCAATTGCAGCCTTAGACACCGCCTACTCCGATGTGAAACAGGCTTTTGAATACTACCTGAACCACTACAACCGCGGGCGACCCATTGTTATTGCCTCTCACAGCCAGGGCAGCACCCACGCCAAACGTCTGTTAAAGGAGTTTTTTGATGGTAAACCCTTGTACAACCAATTGATTGTTGCCTATATTGCCGGTATGCCCATAAGAAAAACCGACTTTACCAACATAGAACCCTGCTCCAACCCCTCGCAAACCGGCTGTTTCAATACATGGAATACCTGGGTGTGGGGGTCGAAACCCAAAAAATACTACAAAAACGCCGTAGCTACCAACCCCCTGAACTGGACAACAGACGGAACTTATGCCGAAGTTGCCCAAAACGAAGGCAGTCTGTTGGGCAATTTTAAAGATATTGTACCGCATCTTACCGATGCACAAAGCCATGAAGGCATTGTTTGGGTGCATAAACCCGACATTAAGGGCAAACTTCTTTTTCTGATTAAAAACTACCATGTTGCCGATTATAACCTGTTTTATATGAGTATTCGTCGCAACGTTGCGCGCCGCATCGGGCAGTTTCTTAATAACAAACAGGCTGCAAAAAACTAATAAGCGCTTCGCTTCTGCAAAAAACAATGTAAACAATATTATACATCAAACACTCATGAGTAACCAAAATAACGGACACAACGCCGGAAATGGTAAAAAAACCCTTACACCGGTGAGCAAACTTGGTGAGTTTGGACTTATTGACCACCTCACCAAAAACATTACCCTCCAAAATGCCTCCAGTGTAAAAGGTATTGGAGACGATGCCGCTGTGATAGACAACAAAGGCAAACTTACTGTAGTTACCACCGATATGCTGGTAGAAGGCATTCATTTCGATTTAATGTACACACCCATGATGCATTTAGGCTATAAATCAGTGGTGGTAAACCTTTCCGATATCTATGCCATGAATGCGCAGCCCAAACAAATTACACTCGCAGTAGCCATATCGAGCCGGTTTACCGTTGAAGCTATGGAAGATTTTTATGCAGGTGTAGAAAAAGCCTGCAACTATTACAAGGTTGATTTGGTTGGCGGCGACACCACCTCTTCGCATAAAGGGCTTATTATTTGCGTTACCGCCATAGGGCAGGCACAAGCAACCGATATTGTGTACCGAAACACCGCCAAAGAACGCGATTATATTTGCGTTTCGGGCGATTTGGGCGGCGCTTACCTTGGTCTGCAAATACTGGAGCGCGAGAAAAACCTTTACCTCGAAGACCCCGTTATTCAGCCCGAACTGGAAAACCACTCGTATGTAATTGGCCGGCAGTTAAAACCCGAAGCCCGAAACGATATTGCAGACATCCTCCAATCGCTTGGAATAAAACCTACCGCTATGATTGATGTTTCAGACGGGCTATCTTCCGATGTGTTGCACATTTGCAAGCAATCGGGGGTGGGTTGCCGAATATTTGAAGAAAATATTCCTATACACCCCGATAGTGTTGAGGCTGCACAAATGTTTAATCTTTCACCCGTTACCTGTGCCCTCAACGGAGGCGAAGACTATGAACTCCTCTTTACCATTAAACCTTCAGATATTGAAAAATTAGAGGGACTACACGGCATTTCGGTCATAGGAAGAATAACCCCTGCTGCCGAAGGCGCTAAATTATTTACAACAGGCGGGCAAACGCACCGGTTAGTGGCACAGGGTTGGCAACATCTTTAACATAAATTTTCCCTTCGAAAAATCATAAAACAAGCATCGGGCAGTTTTTTTTGTTTATTTGCACAAGCAGTTTAAAAATAAAGAGTTTCAGGCAGGTTTCGGGGGTTCAAAACAAGCAAGAAAACAAGCTGTTGCCACCATTTTTTAAAATTGCACATAGTTTTTGATGAATACAGTACATCATCAGGCAGTCGTGAATACATATAAAACATTGCTGCAAACTTTATTGAATTTTACTTGCAAAAAAACGCTACTCTATGCTTACATGTAAAAACCATCTTCTATTTTTCTGTTTACTGCTGGCAGCCGCCGGCGCTTTTGCCCAGCAAAGCTACAACAACTATGTTGGGAATGGCGTTGCCGGCAATAGCGGCTATTATGTTTATACCGGCGGGCTTACCCGGGAGCAACTCCAATTTTCCCGAATGCTTGCCAAATACGGCTTACCGGCACAGGAATTACCAACATCGGGCAACCTTACCGAAATTTGCTTAGGCCCCATTGCCAACGGCGGCGATGCAGAACTCATCTTAAACGACATGCATTCTAATGGTTTTTCCGATGCTTATCTGGGCAGCAACCCGGCCGGAAACAAGGCAGGTGGAAGCCAGGTAAATGTTTCCAACAAACAAATGAACAGCGCCGGCGGGTGGCCGCCCTATGGTTCTGCCGCACAAACAAACAGCGGCAGCGGCGTAGATAAAACCGGCATGACCGTTTATACTCCAAAACCGCCATCGGGCAACTCCGGCAACCAACCAAATACCGGCACCGGATACCTTAACGATGACAATTCTTCGGGTATTAGCTACAAGGGGGGCGCCAACAGTAACGGCAATTCTTCCATTCAGTTTACCCCACCCCCCAAACACGATTTTCAGGAAGACCGGCTCAACGATGCACTTTCAAGGGTGGGTATTGAATTGCAATACCAACTGCCCGAAACAGAAAAGGTACTGAACCAAACAATTGAAGCGGCAACCCCAACAGCTGCTCCCCGCAGCATCAATAACGAGAATGGTGGTAACAGAGTGGGAGAACCGCTTACAACCTATGACAAAGGTGCCTTAATGCCGGTATTTTTTGTTCAGTTGGCAGCCCTCAATACTTCTGCCGAAGCAACACAGTATGCAAACCTTTCATCGGAATATTCGGTTTACATGCAACAGGCAGACGGCTTTTACAAAATAATGGTAGGCCCGTTTTATTCACAATCAGATGCCGGTAATTATCGCAGCAAACTTAAACAAAGAGGGTTTAACGATGCATTTTTTAAAGAAGCGGCATATTACCAAAGAGAACCGCAAACTATCTTAACCAAAGATGGCAAATCAACTGCCGGTATAGAGCTAATTTACCCTCAAAAGTAATACAACTTATACCCGGCCAAGCACAGCAATACCATTTTAGTAGTACCTTTGCGGCGGTAAAAACAGCATGTATTTTTCTATGCTGTTTTTACCGCCGTTTTCATTACATTAACCACATTACGCCATGTCCACCACACAAACTTCTGCCATCCATATAGCATACAACCGCCGCAATTACTCCAACGAGTTGCTGCTCGATTTGTACGAAGCCATAAAACTGCCCCGCCTTATTGAAGAAAAAATGCTCAACCAACTGCGAATGAACAAAATAAGCAAGTGGTTTTCGGGCATTGGGCAGGAAGCTATTGCCATAGGGGTAACCAAAGCATTGCAGCCCGATGAATATATTTTACCCATGCACCGCAACCTGGGTGTATTTACCGCCCGAAACATGAACCTGCAACAACTCTTTGAGCAGTGGCAGGGTAAAGCCGGCGGCTTTTCGCAGGGGCGCGAACGCTCATTTCATTTTGGCAGCAACCCGCACCATATTGTGGGCATGATTTCGCACCTGGGTCCGCAATTGGCCGTAGGCAGCGGCATAGCGCTGGCAAGTATTCTCAACCAAAAGCCGCAGGTTGCCGTAGCTTTTTCGGGCGAGGGCGGCACCAGCGAAGGCGATTTTCACGAGGCGCTCAACGTGGCATCGGTATGGCAACTGCCCGTTATTTTCCTTATAGAAAACAACGGCTACGGACTTTCTACCCCTACCAACGAGCAATACCGATGCAAACAACTGGTTGACCGCGCCCTGGGCTATGGCATGGAAGGCGTACAAATTGACGGCAACAACCTGCTGGAAGTGTACCATACCATTAGCACCCTTGCCCGCTCTATGCGCCAAAACCCACGCCCCGTACTGATAGAAGCCCTTACCTTCCGTATGCGCGGGCACGAAGAAGCATCGGGCACCAAATATGTACCACAGGCGCTTATGGACGAATGGGCTAAAAAAGACCCCGTAACCAATTATGAAAACTATCTGCTTTCGGAAGGCATTTTAACCCCCGATATGCAAAAGCAGATAGAAACCGCTATTAACAAAAAAATTAATTCCGAACTAAAAGCAGCCTACGCCCAACCCGAAGTAACCCCCAGCACCGAAACCGAACTGCGCGATGTATATACACCGCACACCCCTGCCATATTAACTCCCAAAACAGGCGCAAAAACCGACAAACGTTTTGTGGAAGCCATTTCAGACGGTTTGCGGCAGGCCATGCAACTACACCCCAACTTAGTACTTATGGGGCAGGATATTGCCGAATACGGCGGCGTGTTTAAAATTACCGAAGGATTTACGGAACAGTTTGGCAAAGAACGGGTGCGCAATACGCCGCTGTGCGAATCGGCCATTTTGGGCATTGCCCTCGGCATGTCAATAAAAGGGTACAAAACCATGGTAGAAATGCAGTTTGCCGATTTTGTAACCTGCGGTTTTAACCAAATTATTAACAACCTTTGCAAAAGCCACTACCGCTGGGGGCAAACTGCCGATGTAGTGGTGCGCATGCCCACCGGCGCCGGCGTAGGCGCAGGGCCTTTTCACTCGCAAAGCAACGAAGCCTGGTTTTTCCATTCGCCCGGTATGAAAATTGTCTATCCGTCTAACCCCTACGATGCCAAAGGGCTATTGCTTGCCGCCATAGACGACCCCAACCCGATAATGTATTTTGAACACAAAGTCCTTTACCGCAGCATACACGCCGCCATACCCGATGAGCCCTACACCATACCCATTGGCAAAGCAGCCGTGGTAAAAGAAGGCGCCGATATAAGCATTGTTACCTACGGCATGGGCGTACACTGGGCGCTAAAAGCCCTTGCCCAAAACCCGCAGGTAAATGCCGAAGTAATTGACCTGCGCACGCTGCTGCCCTTAGATACCGAAACCATTTACCAAAGTGTGCGCAAAACCGGTAAAGCGCTGGTACTGCACGAAGACAGCCTTACCGGCGGCATTGGCGGCGAAATTGCCGCCCTTATTGGGCAACACTGTTTTGAGCATTTAGATGCGCCCGTGGTTCGCTGCGGGGCTTTAGATACACCCGTGCCGTTTTCTATACCCTTAGAAAAAAACTACCTGCCCGAAGAGCGTTTCGCACAGGCGCTGCTGCAGTTGTGGGCGTATTAACCTGCACAAAACCGGAACCGGCATACGCATGGTACAAGAACTTGCAGGGCGTTACCATTTCTATAATACTTCTTGCGCTATTACTCATGTAAGTGATGTGCAATACCCCAAGCAAACTGTTTGGCACCGAAAAAGTACTATAAATATGCAGAGATAACTAAGTTTGCAGCAACCGTGCGACACGATACTCATACGGCTTGACGGAGTAACAATTAGACACTGAATGATTGTCCCCGTTTCGGTTTCATCGGCTGACTTTGACGTAATTTTTGAGAGTTGTTCTTTTTATTTTGTTTCGTTGTCGAGGGACAGTAATTCATTGTCTTACGAACTTATTAAACGGTTTGACAATCATATCACACGACAACGACCAACTGTTTGGGAGAACAACCAAATCATTTTAGCCCTCATTCTGACAGTTGTTGATGAAATGAGGACTATTCTTAAAAAGATAAATTGTTTTGTTGCAATAGCTTGAATATTAATAAGCCAAATGCAATTTCTACAAGTTTGCTTATTTTGGTCACGCTATTGTTTATCATTAATAGTTATAAAACCATTACCAATATGCACCCAGAAGAATTTATTAAATCTTATGAAACCGCTTTGGCAAGTCAAAGCTGGAAAAATGTTGAACCTCTCATCCATGCTAACGCATGTATAACATTTTCAAATGGCAGTGTGCATAAAGGACTTCAAGCCATAAAAGCTGCTTTTACGAAAAACTTTTTGCTCATAAAAGATGAGAAGTATTTTATTACAGACGTTCATTGGGTTGTCAAGGACAAAGAGTATGCTGTTTATCTTTTCAATTTTAATTGGTCTGGTTTAATTGACAGTCAACATGCAAGTGGTTCTGGACGAGGAACTACAACCTTGATTTTTGAAAACGGTAGATGGGTGCTAGTGTCCGAACACCTTGGTTCAGCAAAGTAAAGCGCAAAACTCTCATTTTTTGAAATTTACCACAACGCCAACAATGGACAATTAGGCGTGAAAAATGAACGGCAGCTGCCAATCGAGTAGAGTGGGGCGGCATTAACCGCCCCAGCCCTCTCACACCACCGTACG
>NBMY01000046.1 GCA_002212985.1 Sphingobacteriales bacterium TSM_CSS | reverse complement strand
GGCAGCCCGCCCGTTTCCGATGAACACCCCACGCATACCTACGCAGAAAACGGCACATATACAGCAACGCTTACGTTGGTGGTATGTCAAGATACATCGGTTTACACGCAGGAGGTGCAGGTGCAAACGGTAGGCTCACCCCCTGACCCCCTAAAGGGGGAAAAGACCGTAATTGTTTACCCCAACCCCGCCCAAAACACCCTCACCTTTACAACATCCCGCTCGTTGAGCGAAGCCGAAACGAGCATTACCCTCTACTCCATAACTGGTCAAACCGTACTGCAAACCCCGTTTGTTTCGACAGGCTCAACAAACACGACAGGCTCAACAAACAAAACCATATCGGTAGCGCATTTACCGGCGGGCGTATATTTTTATACGGTTCAATCGGGCGGTGGTGCGGTGTTGGCAAGGGGTAAGGTGGCGGTGGTTAGGTAGGGTTGTGCTGTTATTGCGAAAGGTGGGAGTGGATTCTTAGCGCCTTTATTGGAGGGTAATGAAAATGGCGGGTCTAATTTCGGGGGTTAGCAGCAGTTACTTTGCCGAAAATTTACCGTTGCTCTTTTACCCGGCTGCCACGGCAATTACATTTAAAGGTAAAAGTTTAGACCCAATTGAGTTTGCATCGGTACAAAATCAAAAAAAGCGTACCTTTGAAGGTTAGTATCAACTTCTATTACTTCATTTTTCACACAATCCAATTATGAGGTCGTTGCTTCACCAATTTGCACAGTTGTTCTTTTTTTGCCTGCTATATACAGGCGCACTTTGGGCGCAAATGAACAGTGCCTGGACAGATATAAATGAAAGCACCATAGTTTTGCAGGGCGAAAGACTGATAATACCTCGCTTGTATCGCACCGTTGCATTAGATTTAAACCGGTTGCAAGAACAATTAACACAAGCGCCCATGGAGTTTACCTCCCGTGCTAAAACCGACCCGGCTATCATATTGCTGCCCATGCCCGATGGCTCTTTTCAGCGGTTTGCCGTGGTGCTTTCGCCTATGATGGAACCGGAATTAGCCCAAAAATTTCCCGATATTAAAACGTGGGCCGGACAGGGTATAGATGACCGCACCGCAACCCTGCGTTTTGATATTACCCAGTTTGGATTTCATGCACAGGTATTATCGGCAAACGGAAGCGTATATATAGATCCGTACAGCCGCAACGATGTGCAACACTACATTTCTTATTACAAGAGAAACTTCAGCCCGCCCGCAGGCGAAACATGGCAATGTCTGGTGCCCGATGATGCACACAAACAACACCCCATACACCCGGGGCAGGGCGGGGGCGGTATTGACCCGCGCGATTCTGACGGACAACTGCGAACCTACCGCGCAGCAGTAGCCGCCACCGGCGAATATACCGCTTTTCATGGCGGAACTGTTGCAGCAGGGTTGGCCGCAGTTACCACCTCTATGAACCGCGTAAACGGTGTTTATGAACGCGATTTTTCGGTACGCATGAACCTGGTAGCCAATAACAACCTGATTATCTATACCAATTCTTCTACCGACCCCTTTAGCAACAGCAATCCCGGCGCTTTAATTGATGAAAGCCAAACCACTATAGACAACGTAATAGGGAGTGCCAACTACGACGTAGGGCATACCGTAAGTACCGGCGGCGGCGGCTTGGCTTCTTTGGGCGTTCCCTGCGTAAACGGCTCTAAGGCCAGCGGGGTTACCGGCACTTCTGCGCCTATTGGCGACCCGTTTGATATTGATTACCTTGCGCACGAATTGGGGCATCAGTTTGGCGGTGCCCATACTTTTAACGGCAACGGCGGCTCGTGCAGCGGCAACCGTTCTGCTTCCAGCGCCTACGAACCGGGCAGTGGCAGTACCATTATGGCCTATGCCGGCATTTGCGGCAGCGCCAACGACCTGCAACCCAATAGTGACGACTATTTTCATATACGCAGTGTGGATCAGGTAAACACCTATACCGTAAGCAGTTCGGGCAACAATTGTCCGGTTAAAACCGCCACCGGCAACCAGGCGCCTACCGCCAATGCCGGCGCCGATTTTACCATACCCAAAAGCACACCGTTTTTGCTTACCGGCTCAGGAAGCGATCCCAACGGCGATGCCATTACCTATTGTTGGGAGCAATACAATCTTGGCTCTGCCGGTGAACCCGCTTCCCCATCGGGTGATGCACCCATTTTCCGCTCTTTCGACCCCACCACCAGCCCCAGCCGTGTGTTTCCGAAATGGGCTGATATTGTAAACAATACCAGTACCATTGGCGAACTGCTGCCCAGCTACGGGCGCACCCTTACCTTTAGACTTACCGTGCGCGACAACCGAAGCGGTGGCGGCCGAACCGCTTTAGATGCCATGAACGTAGTAGTTGCCGACGGCGCAGGTCCCTTTACCGTAACCGCACCCAATACCGCCGTTACCTGGACCGCCGGCAGCAGCGCCACCGTTACATGGAATGTGGCCAATACCACCGCAAGCCCGGTCAGTTGCGCCAATGTAGATATTTTGCTCTCAACAGATGGCGGCTACACCTACCCCTATACCCTTGCAACAGCTACCCCCAATGATGGCACTCAAACAGTAAACGTACCTATTTTACCCGCCACCACCAGCACTGCGCGTGTACAGGTAAGGGGCAGCGGCAATATATTTTTCGATATTTCTAATGTGAACTTTAGCATACAACAACCCGCAACACCTACTTTTGTCATGGCCGTTACGCCCGGACAACAGGCAATCTGCGCTCCCGCCAACGCCGTTTATACCATTAACCTAACAGGTTTTGCCGGGTTTAGCAATGCCGTAAACTTTAGCGTAGCCGGTGCGCCTGCAGGCACAGCTATTAATTTTACACCTGCTACGGTAGTACCCACCGGCAGCACCACCTTAACGTTGGGCAATACCGGCGCACTACAGCAGGGAACCTATAATGTAACCATTACGGCATCGGGCGGCAGTATTACCCAAACTGCATCGGTAGTTTTTGCCGTATCATCGGGCACGCCTGCACCGGCAGCCCTGCTTTCGCCAATTAACGGCGCTGTTGCTGTTTCAACAGCGCCCACTTTTGCATGGATTCCTATTGCAAACGCCAGTACCTATACCATAGATATAGCCACCGATAATTCCTTTACCAATATTGTAGCTTCGGTAAGTACCCTTACCACCAACACTTATACTATTAACCCACCGCTCAATACCAATACCACCTACTATTGGCGGGCAAGGGGGCAAAATGGCTGTGCTAACGGCAACTATTCCGAGGTTTTCAGTTTTGTAACCGTAAGTTCTTCATGCACCACGTTTAACAGTACCAATGTGCCGGTAAATATTTCCAGTTCGGGCACGCCAACCATTACTTCCACTTTGTCGGTAAGCGGTTCGGGGGTTATAAGCGATTTGAACGTTAAAAGCCTTACCGGCACCCATACTTGGATTAACGACCTTTCTTTTACCCTGGCCAGCCCCGCCGGAACCTCGGTACTGCTATTTGCTGATATTTGCGATAGCGAAAATAATTTTAATATTAACCTTGATGATGAAGCAGCCTCTTCCAACTACCCCTGCCCGCCTACCGACGGCGCAACCTATAAACCCCAGGGGCTGCTATCTGATTTTGACGGGCAAAATGCCAACGGCACCTGGACTCTGACCGTTGCCGACTCTTATAACCAAGACGGCGGCGCATTGCAAACATGGGGTATAGAAGTATGCTCTGCCGTAACACCGCCCACTGCCTATCAGGTTGTACAAATAAAAGCCTTTTTGGAAGGCCCATACAATACCGGTACCGGGGTAATGAGTACATCGCTGCGAACAGCACCTAACCTGCTGCCCGTTGGACAGCCCTATAACCGACCGCCGTGGAATTATACCGGCACCGAAACTGCCGGAAGTGTTGCCGCCATACCGGCCAATGCCACCGATTGGGTGATTGTTGAAGCCCGAAGCGCTACAAACCCCTCTACGGTAATTGCCCGAAAAGCGGGTTTCCTGCTCAGCAACGGCTATGTGGTTGATGTGGATGGAACTGTAAACGGGGTAAAATTTACCGGACTGGCTAACGGCACCGCTTACTACTTTGCCCTGCGCCACCGAAACCATGCCCCTGTTTTAAGCGCCCTGCCGCTTACCCTCTACAACTTTCAGGTTTCTTACGATTTTACCAAAACCGTAGCAAGAGCCTTTGGCAATAATCAGCAAAAACTGTTGAGCAATGGCGTAGCCGCCTGCTATGCCGGCGATTACTATGCCAATAGTATTCTTAACCAAGGCGATTTTAATGTGTTCTATACCCAAAATCCCTCATCGGCTTTATATAAAGATGCCGACGGAAATTTAGACCGAAATGTTAACAGTACCGATTTTGACCTGTTTCGCGCTAATGCCCGCCAAATTGGCATTAACGAAGTAAGGTATTAATAAATTTAAAGCATATTAAAAATAAAAAGGGGTTTTGGTTGCTGTATTTTATTCAATTTTATTGAAAGGCGCTGCAACTAAAATACCCCTTTTACCGTTTCATAAGTACTCCAATTAAAAAGCAAACACAAAAGCGCCAGTTTTGCGGTTTTTATTTTATAGTTTAGTTAACCGCAAGTTGTTACTTTTAAGCCTATGGTTTATTGCTTCCTCAACTCGGTTTAACCAAAACACAACCACACATGATTGCACTGCGTATTGAAACCACCCATCAGCAACAGGCACAGGCTATAGCCGAGCTTTTACTGCGCGAAGCCTTAATTACCGATGTTAGCTTATATAAAAATGTGCCCTCTCTGAGGCTAACGCACGGCGCTATTGCCCACACACAAGAAACGGTAATTGCAGCCACCACGCAACCGGCTTTATATGCATCTATCGAAAAACGGCTGCGCGATTTCTGCAAAGACGGACAACTGCCTTTTATGTATTCTATGCCCATATAAACCTTTTGCCCTCCTGCTTCAAAGTTTAACATTTTTAACCCTTGCAAAAAGTACCTGACCACCGCTAAACAATAAAGAGTAAAACTATTTGGCAGAAACTTGCCGCCATTGTACCGGGCAGCACAGGCACTTCTTATAGACAATCTGTTTTACACCTGCTGTTTTGGGCTGGCATGTTGCAAAAGCAATGCACTTTTTGCCCAACCATTCTTAACCACTCTAAAAACAGGTATTGTTATGATGGCTTTGCATATTGAAACTCCCAATTACAACCTGGCCCTTGAAATAGGCACATTTTTACTGAAAGAGAAACTGATTTATGATGTAAACTTTTTTAACGGTGTAAAAAGCCTTCATTTAATAGACGGAAATATTACCGAAAAGCAGGAAACGGTAATGATTGCCAAAACCAAATCAACCCTGTATTCGGTAATTGAAAACCGGCTGCGCAACTTTATAGGAAACAATGAAATGCCCCTTATGTATTCAATGCCCATTATACAAATGCCCATTGAACAATTAGATGCCATACGAAGCGAAACCGAGAAAATATGACCTCCGCAGCAGATAAAGTAACCCGCCTGTTTGCAATGGTTTATTTGCTGATGTGCGTACAGTGTAATAAAAATAACAGTCAACTGCCGGTTTGTTATATAATGGCCATTCATGCCCAACCCAACCTGCCGCCCCTTACTATAACCACCAATGATAACAGCATAGCTACTGCCCTTGGCTATACAAGCTACAGCCCTTATTCAGAGGTGGAGGCCGGGCAACTGTTTTTAACCGCCACCAATACCCAAACCGGCTTGCCGGCCCTACAGTTACAGATAAATACACTAGTTGCCGCAAATTATTACTCCCTGCTGTTGGTAGAAGAAGAACAACAACTCGTTTCGGCGGTGCTCTTTACCGATTCTATTGCCCGAACCGATACCGGAAAGGTATATCTGCGTTTTATAAATGCCTCGCCCGATGCAGGCGAAACCAGCCTATATGCCGGCGCAGCGCCTGCCGATACCCTTTTCAGCAATCTGGAACTTAACCCGCAGCAGCCCGCTGCCATGGCCGCACAACCAAGGCAATTAAATGCCGGACAATGGAGTTTTACCTTAGCCAACTCTAACCCGCCTTACGATACACTACTGCAAATTGCCCCCCAAACCCTTCAACCCGGCGGCAGTTATACCTTGCTGCTGTTGGGCTATAAACAACCTGCCACTCCTGAGCAGGCGCCACTGTCGGTACAATTCATAACACATGGGTTATGAACATGCCGTATTTGCCCTTGCAACCAATCTTGCGCACCTTGCTTGCAGTTCTTTGGACGCTGAGTTTTGCAACCGGCTGCAACACAAACCCACCCAAAACCTACGGGCAGGTAACCCGCAGCTTTTATTTCTGGAAAACTGTTTTTGCCCTTAGTGCCGAACAACGCAACATACTCAGGCAACTTAATGTTGAAAGACTGTATATTAAATTGTTTGATGTAGATTGGAACGCAACCCGAAAAGCCGCCCTGCCGCTTGCATCGGTAAGTTTTGAAGAGCCCCTGCCCCCGGAAATAGCCATGGTGCCGGTGGTGTATATTACCAATAAAACCTTTGTAAACCTGCCCGATACAATGGTTACCTCCTTGGCCGATAGTGTGTACCACAAAATGCAAACCCTGCTTGCCAAATCGGGAACCAAAAACCCCGAAGAAATTCAATTTGACTGCGATTGGACATCGGCTACTGCCGATAAATTTTTCGCTTTTATTCGTGCTTTTAAACTTAAATTGCAGCCCGAACAAACCCTTGTATCGGCAACCATCAGGCTACATCAGGTAAAGTACAGCAGCAAAACCGGCATACCGCCCGCCGACCGTGGTGTGCTCATGTTCTACAATATGGGGAATTTTAAACAACCCCATACCGGTAATTCCATTTTAGACCTTAATGAAGCCCGACGCTATTTGCAGCCGCTCAACCGTTACCCCTTGCCGTTAGATGTGGCATTGCCGCTTTTTTCGTGGGGCGTGGTGTTTAGAAACGGACAATTTACAAACCTTATTAACCAGCTAAACACCCAAACCGCCAACAACCTGCCCCAATTATTGCAACCCCTTGGCAAGGGGCATTACCGCGCCCTGCAATCGGGCATTATAAATGGCAGCCACATAGGTAAAGATGATGTTATCAGGGTAGAAGAGGTGCCGCTTTCTGCTGCCCTTAAATCTGCCCGGTGGCTTAGCAAACAGCTTGGCACAACAAACAACCTGCACGTAGCCTTGTACCACCTTTACCCCAGTGTCTTTGAAAATTACCCCAAACCGGCTGTTGAAAGTATTTTCAATACCTTTTAACCATAAACAGCCCTTGTTTTTACAACATTTTTTCAGTTTTGTGTTAAAATTTATCTTTACAAACATTTTTTGCCCTTTTTTACTTGTTTATCAAAAGAAAACATGCTATTTTTGCGCCCAACTGCAGCAGCTCTCATTGAAGGGCATTGCCCCGCTCATTACTTTTTATTCCGCTAAATTTCCCTGCAAGTTTCTTTTTCTGTCCATGAAGAGCCAAACATTTGTTTGTATGCCCGGTTTATATGGCATTCCTGTATCACTTATTTAGCCTATGTTAGTGGTATGTGCATGTTTGCCCTAATTTCCCCTTTGTTTTACCCCTATTTTTTACATCCACAAAAAACTCAAAAGTATTTTCAAGCATGTATGACATTTTGCAACTGAATGACATGGTCCTTCCCGAGTTAAGAGAAGTAGCCTACGAGTTGAACGTTGAAGGATTTCGCACCCTGAAGAAGCAAGAACTGATTTTTAAAATATTAGACCAGCAAGCCATTTTATCAAGTATGGAGTCTGGAGAAGATGAGCAAGAAATTGCCCAACCCGAAAATGCTTTGCCACAAACCACTCCCGAAAGCGAAATAACCCAACCCCTTTTGGAAAAACAGCCCGAAACGACGGTAGCAGAAGAAGAGGAAGAAGTTGCCGCACCCGATTTCAGTATCAGCCTAAACCCTTCGCCCAAAGCCGGCGCCTATCCGCGCGTAAAAAAACTACGAAAAAGAACCCCCCTCAGCGAAATTAAACGCGAAAAAGATAGCGCCGAAAACACCGATGAAACAACACAACCCGAAAAAACCGAAGAAACCGCCCCGGTAGTAAGCAGCGAAGTTACAACCACCGAGCAACCTCCCATGCCTGCTACAGAAAAAACACCCCACAAAGAAAAACAACACAGCAAGCCGCTCGAGAAACACGACAAACAGGAAAAACAGGAAAAACAACAGGAACCCAGACACATAAAAAAAGAGCCCGAGTTTAACATAGATCTGGATGGCATGGTTATGGGCGAAGGTGTGCTCGAAATGATGCCTGAAGGGTTTGGTTTTCTGCGCTCAGCCGATTATAACTACCTCAGCTCGCCCGATGATGTTTATGTGTCGCCTTCTCAAATTAAATTGTTTGGGCTTAAAACCGGCGATACCGTAACCGGGCCGGTAAGGCCGCCTAAAGAAGGTGAAAAATATTTTGCACTGCTAAAAGTGGAAACCATTAACGGTAAAGCGCCCGAAGATGTGCGCGACCGTGTACCGTTTGACTATCTTACTCCTGTTTTTCCGAACAAAAAGTTTAACCTTGCCACCGATAACAGCAGTATTTCCATGCGCGTGGTTGACCTTTTTACCCCCATAGGAAAAGGGCAACGCGGGCTTATTGTGGCACAACCCAAAACAGGTAAAACCTATCTGCTTAAAGATATTGCAAACGCCATTGCACGCAACCACCCCGAAGCGTACCTCATTATCCTGCTTATTGATGAGCGCCCCGAGGAAGTAACCGATATGGAACGAAGCGTTAGGGCAGAAGTAATTGCCTCAACCTTTGACGAACCGGCCGACAGGCACGTAAAAGTATCGCAAATTGCCCTTCAAAAAGCCAAAAGGCTGGTTGAATGCGGTCATGATGTGGTTATACTACTTGACTCTATAACCCGCCTTGCCCGCGCACACAATACCGTAGCGCCTGCATCGGGTAAAGTGCTTTCGGGTGGCGTAGAAGCGAATGCCCTGCATCAGCCCAAAAAATTCTTCGGCGCAGCGCGCAACATCGAAAATGGCGGCTCGCTTACCATTATTGCCACCGCCCTTATTGATACCGGCTCGCGAATGGATGAGGTAATTTTTGAAGAATTTAAAGGCACCGGCAATATGGAACTTCAATTAGACCGCAAACTCTCAAATCGCCGAATTTACCCCGCCATTGATGTAACCGCCTCCAGTACCCGCCGCGAAGATTTGCTGCTTGAACGTGATGTGCTCCAACGCATGTGGATTTTGCGCAACCACCTGGCCGATATGAACACCGAAGAGGCTATGGGATTTTTAATGCCGCTTATGAAAAATACCAAATCAAACGAGGAATTTTTGATTTCAATGAACGGCTAAACCTTTTTTATCAAAAAAAAAACCGCTTTAGTAGGCCAGTTTCGGGCAAATGTATTATTTTTGCAGCCCGAAATGTAAAAAATTGAAACGTTATGAAAAGAACATATCAGCCATCGGTAAGAAGACGCAAAAATAAACACGGTTTCAGAGAGCGCATGAAAACCAAAGGCGGGCGGGCAGTGCTTGCACGTCGCAGAGCACGTGGCCGTAAAAGGCTGACTGTTTCTGATACCATGCATGTAAAATAATAGTACTGCTTTATTGCATGTATCTTGCCGCACACTTGTAACTATAAAAGGCGGCAACATACTTGTTAAGCTATTAACAGCAGCACATAGGCTGGGGTTAATAGCTTTTATTATTGGTATTAGCGCAAAAAATAAAAAAGCGGAGGAATTTTGGATTAGCCCCAAAATTCCTCCGCTTTTAACTTTGTTATATTAGTTAGCTGTTATCATGTATTTGCAGAAGCGGGTTGAAACAGCACTTAAAATTCTTTTATAGTTCGGCCGTGGGTGTCTTGTATTGGACGATTGTTCTCATGCATTAAATTCTCAAAGGCATGTATTTGGTCTAAAGAGGCTTCAATAGGCTCTTCCATTACTATCCATGTTACAATTTCTGAACAAGGTGGCGTTGTAAGCGAGCCGCCGTAAGTATAGTAGTGGGTTCCGGCAGGCAAAAAACTGCTTACATCATAAGTATCGGCGGCTTCATAGGTATCATCCTCTGCTTGTGGAAGATGCGATATGAATGATTGTAGTAAAGCATTTTCTGCACCTTCCTCAAAGAAAATACCAATAACAGCCAAATTGCCGGAAACGGTTTGGGTATTGCCGAAGGCGGGGATTTTTAGCACAAAAGTTCAATCGAAGAACGAATCTTGAACCTTGCACAAATGCCCAATCGAAGCCGTTCAGCCCCGCTTTTGGCAATACCTTGTGTGTGTCCGGAATGGACGTTGCGTCCCTTCGAACACCCCTTTCAAGGTATTG
>NBMY01000084.1 GCA_002212985.1 Sphingobacteriales bacterium TSM_CSS | reverse complement strand
ACTACAACGGCAACTCAGATGATTTTGTGTTCGACAACCAAATGCTCTCGCAAATATTCTTTGCAGGTTTTGAAATAGCCGAAGTAACCTGCCCCACCAAATATTTTACTGAAGCCTCTTCCATTAACTTTAAGCGCAGTGTACAATACGGGCTAGGGGTGCTTAAAACATCGGTAAAGCACCGCCTGCAAATGTGGGGAGTTGCCCGGTACTCCATGTATTCGGGCAAAACGGGCTAACGGGTATTTACCCCTACCTGCTAAACAATTCTGCCAGTACCAAAACTGCAAAAACTACACTTGCTATGCCGTTGGTGGTAAAAAAGGCAAGGTTTACCCTGTTCAAGTCATTGGCCGATACAAGGGTGTGTTGGTAAAACAACAATCCCAAAAATACCGCCGAAGCCAACCAGTACCACCAGCCAAAACCGGCAAAAACGCCCGCCCCTATAATAATTGCCGAACAAATAATATGCAACAGGTTTGAAACCTGCAATGCCCTGCCCTTGCCCAAAAGGGCTGGTATAGAGTTTAACTGCCGGCTTTTGTCAAATTCTTCGTCTTGCAGGGCATATATTATATCAAAACCGCTAACCCAAAATAAAACGGCAAAACCATATAAAACAGGCAACAACTCAAAGCGCGCACTTACCGATAAAAACGCTCCTACCGGCGCCAAACCCAAACCTATACCCAAAATAAAATGGCAAAGGGCGGTAAACCGCTTGGTATAACTGTAACCCAGCACCACCAGTAAAGCTACCGGCGAAAGGTAAAAACACAACGGGTTAATAAACCATGTAGTTGCTACGAAAAATACACAATTGAGCAGCACAAAAACCAACGCCGCCCGCGGGCTTATTATGCCGCCCGGAATTTCGCGCAAGGCAGTACGGGGGTTTTGGGCATCAATATTGCGGTCGGCCCAACGATTAAAAGACATGGCCGCGCTACGGGCAAAAACCATGCAAAGCAGCACCAACAGCAATTTCCACCACTCGAAAGGGTAGTGAAAATATTGGATTGCCAAAAAAAAGCCTATTACGGCAAAAGGTAAAGCAAATACGGTATGGCTGAATTTAATGAGCGACAGGTAGTTGGCAATTGCGGCCATAAGTGATTGTAGGTATGCAGGCTTTGCGCCTATGTATCTTATTCCGATAAAATTGTCTGTACCTTTTCTGCTGCTTCCTTAAGTAAAATGGCCGAAACCACTTTTAACCCCGATTGGTCAATAATGTCTTTGGCAATTTCGGCATTGGTTCCCTGCAGCCTTACAATAATGGGTACACTTACGTTGCCCAGGTTTTTATAAGCCTGCACAATGCCGTTAGCTACACGGTCGCAGCGCACTATGCCGCCAAAAATATTCACCAAAATAGCCTTTACGTTGGGGTCTTTTAAAATAATTCTAAAACCGGCCTCTACCGTTTCGGGGCTGGCAGTTCCGCCTACATCTAAGAAATTGGCAGGGGCGCCGCCGGCAAGTTTAATAATATCCATGGTAGCCATTGCAAGTCCGGCGCCGTTTACCATGCAACCCACATTGCCGTCTAATTTTACAAAGTTGAGGTTAAATTTACCCGCTTCCACTTCGGTGGGGTCTTCTTCATAAATATCGCGGAGGGCAGCCAAATCGGGGTGGCGGTAGAGTGAGTTGTCGTCGAGGGCTATTTTACCATCAACGGCCACAATATGGTTGTCTGATGTTTTCAGCATAGGATTAATTTCTACCATCGAAGCATCAGACTGGGTAAAGGCAGTATATAGTTTGGGCAAAAAATCGAGTGCCGATTTATAGGCAGTTCCCGATAACCCAAGGTTAAAAGCTATACGGCGTGCCTGATAGGGCATAAGCGGCAAGCCGGGCGCTATCCATTCTTTATGTACAAGGTGCGGTGTTTTTTCGGCTACTTCCTCAATATCCATGCCGCCTTCGGTAGAATATATAACTACGTTGCAGCCTTTGCTCCGGTCAACCAGTATGCTTAGGTAAAACTCCTGCTGTTTACTTTCGCCGGGGTAATACATATCTTCGGCAATAAGCACCTTGCGCACCAGTTTGCCCTCGGGGCCGGTTTGTTTTGAAACTAAAGTCATGCCCAAAATAGCGCCTGCTTTTTCGCGCACTTCCTCTAAGTTTTTAGCCAGTTTTACACCACCCGCTTTACCGCGTCCGCCGGCATGTACCTGCGCCTTTACCACCACCCAACCGGTGCCGGTTTGTTCCTGCAGCGCTTGTGCGGCTGTAACGGCTTCTTCAACAGTGTGGGCTACAATGCCTCTTTGAATGGGTACGCCAAACTTGCTCAGCAATTCTTTGGCCTGGTATTCGTGTAAATTCATGTAGGTTACAGTTTAAGAGTATTGCTTTTTGTAAGCGCCCGCAAAAATAGCGTTTTATAGCGCCAATTCAAAACTTATTTTCCGTAACTATTACAACACCGTGGTAAATTTCTTGTTCAACAACCATTGCGCTATAGTTTGCTCATCAGAAAGCAACTTACCCACTACCCTGAACCTTGATTTTACCAAAACCCTACACTTCCATACCGGCTCGCTTTTTACCCCTCCCCAATAAGAGTATGACGAATGTATAAACTGCAAATTGGAGCCATTCACCAACAAAAACCCTATATGTGTATCTAATCCTATCAGGTACAGACCGTTGCCCATTCTACGCATGGCATTTACAAAATCTTCCATGGCTAATTTGTTCAGCCTGACAACATACTCATCGCTTACCAATGTGCGTATTATTTTTTCCGATGATTGTTGCGCCAACTTTACCCTTTCAAGCTCAAATCCTGCATCACGCAGCAGTGTGGTCACAAAATATCCGCAGGCAATTTTACCTTTCTGCGGCGTAGCTGTTGTGCCGTTAAAATCCCAGGGCGTACCATACCAAAAAGGAAACAACCTTGCCGTAAGGGCACTGTACAAATGAATACGGGCAATTTCTACAATCTTTTGCTTTTGAGATACTTCATCCTGTGTAACATATAGTTGTTGCAAATAAGCTCTTTCGGCGGCAATCACGTGTACCTGTTCGCGGTACGCGACGACAATATCGGGTACATTGTACCGAAGCAGCAGTCCTAACAGCACAAAATATTTCAAATAAGCAACTTTCACAAGCAAGTTATGGTATTCGGGTAATTTTTGTTTTCAAAAATAACCAATTTCCGGCATTTAACACACTATTCTGCCAATATCTGTTTGGTTCGTCCATAATAAAAGTTAAGCCCCACAATTACCACTTACTACAACCTGCAAACAAAAACCCCGGCCAGCAAAGCCGACCGGGGTTTTATTGATTTAATCCACAGTGAAAGCCACTATTCTTTTACAAAGCGGGTGGTTTCTATGCTTTGCCCGTTGTTGAGGGCAATGAAATAAACACCTGCCGGATAGTTGCTTACGTCAATGGTAACATTATTCAAACCATTTTGAGCCATGGCTTTTTGGGTAGCAGTAAGGCGACCTGCCATGTCGTAAACGGTAAATTCTACTTCACCGCTTATGTTAGAGTTGAAGCCAACGTTCAGCAGGTGACTGGTAGGAATGGGCGATACTTCAACAAAACCAAACGGCGTAGCTTCGCGACGCAGGGTAATTACTTCGGAAGCAATGGTAGTAGTGCCATCAAAGTCGGTTTGGTTTAAGCGGTAGTAGCTCAATCCGTTGGGCGCTGTTTTGTCAAGGAATTCGTAGTTGCGGGCAACAATGCTGTTTCCGGCTCCGTCAACAGTGCCTACTGCCACAAAGTTAACGCCATCGGCAGAACGCATAAGCGTAAAGAAGTCGTTATCGGTTTCGGTGGCGGTTGTCCAATTCAACAGGTTACCTTCGGTTTGTACTTTACCGTCAAAACGCAGCAAGGTAATAGGCGTGGGTTTGCAGGTAACAATGTTGTTTTCGGTATAAGAACAACCGGCTGCATCAGAAATTCCGATGAAGTATTCGGCGCCCGAAGCAAAGCCGGGAACAATTACCGAATTGGTAATTTCGCCCGTATAATCTCCAAACACGTTATAGCTCGATGCGGGATCGAAAGCCGGGTAACCGCCTGCTACGGCAATAACCAATGCATATTCCTGCGTATCATCGTTACAAATGGGTTCAATGTCAACCAACAGCGGATCGAGGAACACAATAGGTGTGCTGCCTGCGCTTGCGGTACATTGGTCGCCAAGGTCGGGTATGCCGTTGCCGTCATCATCGGCACTGCCCACAACAGCGCTTACATAGTAAACGGTGTTGGTAGTAGCGCCGGGCAGGTCAGAGAGCGAAATGTTAACCGCTTCGGTTACATCAAACGGAACGGGGAAGATGCCAAGCACACCGCCATCTGCCAAATCGGGCGAACTGTGTACTACATAAACACCCACTTCATCGTCGTTGGGGTCAACTTCAATACCGCTCGAAATAACGGCTGCTGAACCACCATCACAAACAGCCTGCAGTGCATCGGACATAGATCCGGCTACGGGCGTACATTCAATTATACACGGAGGAGGTGCGCAAACCGGAATATCGCCAACAGTACACAAGTAACCATCGCTAACAATATCTACCAGGAAACAGGGAATTCCGTTAGGATAAGGACCCGATATTAATTCGCCGGCACCCAAAGCAGGAACCCAAGGAATGAAATAAGGCGGCAAGTTAGTGCCATAGCCTCCAACATTTGAAAACTCGGGGAAACCGCCATTTGCAGTCAGCCTTACAAAGAAACCACCATCAACTGTGGGATCACAGAAGGTTTCTACCTCTAAAGTAACAGGAGATAAAACAACACCTTGTGCGGCAGCAGACAAATCAAAGCAGGCGCTTGCAGCTTGCGCATTCAACGCAGCTAAGGTAGTGCCTTCACCAAAGGTAGGGGCATCAGCAATTGCATAATTGAGTGCATATATGCTATAGTTGCCGGGTGCATCGGCAGTTAAATCGCCGGTTGCAGAAACAGCAACAATAGTACCGCTGCCGCTTACCAACAGATATGTCTGGCTATAGCCTGCTCCGTTGTTAAAACCTGTTGCGTGTACATCAAAGGGCGAAGCTTCCAAATTACCTTCGTCGTTAATATTAGAGCAAGCAAGGTTGAATGAACTGCTGAGGGTTCCGGCATTGGCTGCACAGCTTACCAACGTAATAGTAATGGTGCCGGCTGCCTGTGCGCCGTTGCTGTCTTGTATGGTGTAGGTTAAGGTTACGGTAGTACCGCTAAATGCGGGGTTAAAGGTGAAGGTAACATTACCACCGGAGGTAAAGTTGGTTACGCTGCCTGCACTTGAAGGCGACACGTTGCCAATACTTACCAATACAATGTTATCGCCATCGGGGTCAGAGTCGTTGCCAAGTACGCTAAAGTTTACACTACCCGAACCGATTGCAGCTACAACTGCATCGGGAACAGCAACAGGCGGTTGGTTGCAGTTGCCTACTGTTAAAGTAGTATTACCTGCGCAGCCGTTGGCATCGGTAGCGGTAATGAGGTAAACACCTTCGGGAAGGAATGTGCCGTTAAGCGGCCCAAAACTGTAGGGTCCGGTTCCGCCCGATGCATTTGCCGATACCCCGGTAGCGCAGCTATAGTTAGCGGTTACGTTAATGGTAACACCGGCACAGGGATCGCCGCCACCGCAGTTAACCGTTACCGAAGCAGTACCGGTACAGCCGTTGCTATCGGTAGCCGTAATGGTATAGGTGCCGTTTGCAAGAGTAGCGCCGTTGGATGTGCTAAAGGTGTAGGAACCCGATCCGCCGCTGGCACTCACCGATAAACCGGTAGTACAGCTATAAGAAGCACTTACGGCAATACTTACGCCGGCGCAAGGATCAACCACATTGCAATTTACTGTAAAGTTGGTAAAACCGCTGATACAACCGTTGGCATCGGTAGCAATAAACTGGTAAGTACCATTGGCTAATTGTTGACCGTTAGTTACGGTTCCTTGTGTGGTGGAGAAACTGTATGGAGCAACGCCGCCGCTTGCGCTGATGCTCAACCCGCCGCCATTGCAGTCGTAAGATACAGAAACGCTGATGCTGCTTACGGTAACCGAGGTATTGCCTGCACAACCGTTGGCATCAAAAGCCACAATGGTATAAGTGCCATCGGGCAGGAATGCACCATTATTTACCGATGAGCCGTTGGCAGTAAAACTGTAAGGACCCGTGCCGCCCGATGCGCTTACAACCAATCCAGCATTGCAGTCATAAGACGCAGAAGCTACAATGGTTACGCCATTACAGATGCTGCAGTTAACCGTTAAATTTGCAGAACCGGTACAACCGTTGTCGTCGGTAGCCACAATGGTATATGAACCATCGGCTAAAACAGCGCCATTGCCTTGGCTAAAGGTGTAGGGACCTTGACCGCCGGTGGCGCTTACACTCAAACCGGTAGCACAACTATAAGAAGCGGTAACATTAATATTAACTCCTGCACAGCCTGTACCACCACAGTTAACATTGAGCGAGGTGGCAGAAGCGCCGGTACAACCGTTAGCATCAGTGGCTACAAAGGTGTGGTTGCCGTTTGTCAGGAATGAGCCGTTGGTTACAGTCGTTGTACCATCTGCAACAATAGTGTATGGACCGGTGCCGCCGGTTACGGTAAATGCCAACCCTGTTTCACAATCATAAGTAGCTGAAACAGATATGGTTACGCCCGTACAGGGTCCGGCGCAGGAAACGGTAATGTTTCCACCCGAAGCAGTACAGCTATTGGCATCAGTTGCTAAAATAGCATAAACGCCGTCGGCAAGTGTAGATCCATTAGATACCGGGCTGCCGTTGGCAGTAAAGGTAAACGGACCAACACCACCGGTAGTTGTAAAGCTCAAACCGGTTGAGCAGCTATACGTAGCGGTTACATTGGTAATGCCGTTTACCACAAGGCTAAACGGTGTGGCATCGGAACAGCCGTTGGCATCGGTAGCCACAATGCTGTAAGTACCATTATTCAATATCGCGCCATTACTTATGGAAGTGCCATTAGCAGTAAAGGTATAGGGTCCTGTTCCGCCGCTTCCGGATAATTGGATGCCGCCGGTACAGGTGTAAGAAGCAGAAGTATTAACTGTTACACCGGCGCAGGGGTCTGTAATACAACTTGCAGGTTCATCAACTATATCGAGTATGAGCGCATTGCAGGAAAGGTTAGCCGAGAAAGATGCCGAAACATCAATGTTTTGCTCGCCGTTGGCAATGCCGCTAAGGGTTACGGTTTGCGGGCTGCCGGTAATGGCAAAGTTTGAGCCGTTTACCACCAGGTTGCCGGTTGCGGGTGGGTTGCTGTAGTTAAGGGTAACGTTGTAGGTGTAATTATTGGTACCATCGCCGGCGCAAACAACCGGGCCAACGTTGGCAATAGAAAGGTTACAGGCACAAGATACCGGTGCGGTAAACAGGCTGTTTACGGTAAGCGCACAACCCGGGTTGGTTGAGAAACTGGCCGTTACGTTTACCGGATTGCCGTTGGCGGGCAGGTTGGTAAGTGTTACGGTGCGGGGGCTGGTTCCAATACCTGTAAAAGTTTGGTTGCCAGAACCTGCATTTACTACCAGGTTACCCACTACCGGCGGGTTGCTGAAAGTAACGGTTACGGCAACGCTGTATGTATTGGTGGCAGGGTTACAGGCAGAAGGAGCGGCTGCAGTAATGCTGCTGATGGAACAAACCACAGCACAACTTGCCGGTGCGGTAAATAGGTTATTGGCGGTAAAAGTACAAGAAGCATTGGCGGTAAAGGAGGCCGTAACGCTAACCGCGTTGCCATCGGACGGCAGGTTGGTGAGGGTTACCGTTTGCGGGCTGCCGGTAATGGCAAAGTTTTGTCCGTTTACGCTCAATTGTCCGGTAGCGGGTGCATTGCTGTATGTTACCGTAACTTGTTGGGTGTAAGTATTGCTGGCAGGTACACAAGCAGTTTGGGTGCCTGCAGTAATGCCGCTTATGGAGCAACTGGGGGTACAGTTTGCCGGAGCCGTAAAGAGGCTGTTTGCCGTAAAGGTACAAGCGGGGCTAGCTGTAAAAAACGCAGTTACGTTTACCGGGTTGCCGTTGGCGGTTAAGCCGGTAAGAATTACTGTTTGCGGGCTGGTGGTAATGTTAAATAGCTGACCGTTTACATTCAACTGTCCACCTGCGGGGGGATTACTGTAAGTAACTGCCACAGCCTGGGTATAGGTGTTGCTGGCAGGTACGCAGCCGGTTTGGTTGCCTGCCTGCAAGTTGCTGATAGAACAAACCGCTGCACAAGCCGCATTGGTTGGGAAAGCAGAAGATGCCGGAATGGTAAGGTTGCCCGAAGTAGCATCGAATTGGTTAAAACCACCATCTACAACAGCTGTTAAAGTGGCGTCGTTGTTAAAACTAAGGCCGGTTGCACCACCCGATACAGCTACGGTAAAACAAACCGTACCAACCAACAAGGGGGTAGAACTGATTTGGGGCGTAGTAGCACCGGCAGTACCAATTAATGCCGTACTGAAGTTAAACACCGGAAGGGTTGAAGAAACACTGCCGTCATAAACAGTACCGTCATCTAAAAGCGGGTTCCAGGTTATGGTGGGGTTGGTAAGCGTGGTGCTGTTGTAATTAAGACCAACACTTATTGCAAAAGCATTATTGGCCGCAGCAGTGGTGCTTACGCTCACATCAAAGCAAACCGTGGTGGGGGTGCCTCCGCTGCAATCAATTACCGGAGTGGACACTGAGTAGGTAGCGGTTTGCGCAAAAGCGCTGCCCAATGCAAACACAATGCCCAAACAAAGTGTAATAATTTTTAATTTCATGGGAATTTATTTTTATTAATATTAATTCGTTTATTTGACAATAAAGCCGGTTTATTGCTGCGGTACGGTTGCTGTTTGGGTAAAGCCGCCGGTAAAGTTGGCTTTCCATTTTACAAAATCGAGTGCGTTAATAAGTCCGCTGAGGTCATAATCACCGGCTTTATACCCTTGTGTGGCGGGTGCGCCGGCAGTAAAGGCACTTTTCCAAGTAATGAAATCGAGCGCGTTAATGAGGTCGTTTACGTTACCGTTGCCGGAAATCATACAGAATTTGGCGTTGGTGCCCGTAATTTGTTTTTCCTGGTTAATAGCGCCAAAGGTTTGCTGTGCCGAGCCAAAATTATAGGGTGTTGCATTGGGCACAGAAATTGCCGAAGGCGTAACAACCGACAGGTGGTTTCGGTGACGAATCACGAAATAATAATTACCGCCCGAAGTAAGGGTGCTGAACGTAACGCCGGTAGTGCTTCCCGAAGCATCTACTATGGTACCGTCTTGCTTAAGCACGGCCGCTTTTCGCTCCACAATAGTCCAGGCAGAACCGTTGTAGGTAGCGGCAGAAACCAGCACCCAATCGGTCATATCGGTAGGAATGGCGGCTAAGGTTTCAGTACCTGCATAGTTCCATGGAGTGCCGGTGTAAGGCTGTGCCGTAGGAATATAGCCACCGGTATTGAGGCTTTTACCCATTAAGCCGGTACCAGCGCTGTAAGTGCCTTCGAGGAAGGCTTTTAGCTGAACCACTGTGCCGGTGGCAGAGCAGGCAGAAAGTCCGCCGCTGTAGGGCGAACTGGTTCCAAGAGTATGCTGGTTGGCGGGGTTGTTGGTTTGGTCGTTAAAACCGGTGTAGCTGGTATTAAAGCTGAGGTTGGCCGTTGCGGCAGAGTTTACTATGGTAAAGCAAAACTGCGCCACGTTGGTCCATGCGGCATTGCCAACATCGGTCGTAGGCGAGCCGGAACCGCTACCAAGCAAGATGTTAAAATTACCCTCTCCGGTATTGCCTTGCTCCAGAAATGAAAATTGCGGGGCAAAACCATACCCGCTGCCGGTGCCGAAAGCAGCATCGCTGCCGGCAGTCTTAACCGGGTTGTTTATAGCATTGGCGTTGTATTGAAAAAATACCGTGCTGTTGCCCACTTTAAGCGTGCCCGATTGAGCGCGAACCTGTACAGTTATACAAAATTGTGTGGGGGTGCTGCCCGTACAGTTAACCGTAGGATTGGCAAACTGCACATTAACCGTGCCGGCAAAGGCATGGTTAATGCCTGCCGATAAAATGAAAAGGCAAGCTATCCACGTCATACGATAAAAAAGAGTGTCCTTAAATTTCATAGCTATGATTTTAAGTTTTATTGATTTTCAAAAATTTGTTTCGGGTTGGTTGGTAATATGTTACTGCACTGTTAGTTGATATGGTTGATGCTTAAGGCTACAATATTAGGTATTTTTTCTTTCTCGGGCATCTGGCTTAATACTAAAAATAAAACTACGGCTTAAAAATAGGTACTTTGTAATTAATCTCAACAAAAACCGGTTAAAATATTTGCAGGTTAATTACATTACTGCCCTTTCAACAAGTAAAGCAAGCTATTTTGCCGTAAAATTACCAAACCGCGGCCATATATTTCAAAATTTGCTGAAAAATAAACGTTTATTTTAGAAAGATTTTTTACCACCTGCGTTTTCTGTTCCTTTTTACCTCTACATGACAAATTACCGCTAAACCTGCAATTTAGGTTATGAACAGCATTCCCACGGCGCAAATATATCCAGTTTATCGGGAAACTTCACTCTTATCGACCCCAAATCCAACAATTTGTCACCCGAAAATACATCATTTAACTTAGTTAAACAAATTTTGTTTGCATTATTTTGCTTTTTTCTATAGCCTGCGCCCTGTATAAAGGCAACAGTTCTGTAAAAAGAAACGGATTAGTGGCCGCAAAACTAATAACATTGCCATTAAAATGTAACTTTGCCCTGCTTTTTACCACATAATTATAAATTTATGAACGCACAACTGCAGTATATTGAAACCAACAAAGACCGTTTTTTATCGGAATTACTCGAATTGCTGCGCATTCCCTCGGTAAGTGCCGACAATAAGTATAAGACCGATGTGATGCAAACAGCCAAATTTGTACAGCAAAAATTACTGGAAGCAGGGGCCGACCGCGTAGAACTGTGCGAAACTGGCGGCAACCCCATTGTATATGGCGAAAAAATACTGAACCCTGCTTTACCCACCGTTTTGGTGTACGGCCATTACGACGTTCAACCGCCCGACCCGCTCGATTTGTGGCACTCGCCCCCGTTTGAACCGGTAGTAAAAGATGGTAAAATATTTGCCCGCGGCGCCTGCGACGACAAAGGGCAAATGTACATGCACCTTAAAGCCTTTGAAATGATGATGCAAACCCAAACCCTGCCCTGCAATGTAAAATTTATGATTGAAGGTGAGGAAGAAGTGGGGTCGGAAAACCTGGAACCGTTTATTAAGGAAAACACCGACAAACTGGCCTGTGATGTTATTTTGGTTTCCGATACCTCTATGATTGCCAACGACGTGCCCAGTATTACCACCGGACTGCGGGGCTTGGCTTATATGGAAGTGGAAGTTACCGGACCCAACCGCGATTTGCATTCGGGCACATTTGGCGGCGCTGTTGCCAACCCCATTAACATACTGTGCAACATGATTGCCTCTTTGCACGATCAAAACGGGCATATTACCATACCCGGCTTTTATGATGATGTGGCAGAACTAAGCCCCGAGGAACGCGCCGCCATGAACCAACGTCCATTTGATCTGCAAGAGTACAAAAATTACCTACAAATTAACGATATACACGGCGAAGCCGGCTATACCACCATTGAACGCGTTTCTATACGCCCCACCTTAGACGTAAACGGCATTTGGGGCGGCTATACCGGGCAAGGTGCAAAAACAGTACTGCCCTCTAAAGCGTATGCCAAAATCTCCATGCGGCTGGTTCCCAACCAAAACCCCGCAAAGATTGCCCGTCTTTTTGCCAAACATTTCGAAAGCATAGCCCCTACATCGGTTATGGTAAAAGTAACCGAACTGCACGGAGGCGAGCCGGCTGTTACCCCTACCGACTCCATAGGGTACAAAGCAGCGGCAAAGGCCATGCAAGCCACCTTTGGCAAAATGCCCATTCCTACCCGCGAGGGCGGTAGCATTCCTATAGTTGCGCTGTTTGAAAAAGCCCTGAAGGCAAAAACCGTATTGTTGGGTTTTGGCTTGGATACCGATGCCATTCACTCACCCAACGAACACTACGGCTTGTTTAATTATTATAAAGGCATTGAAACCATACCTTATTTTTATAAGGAATTTACCGAAATGTGGAAACAAGCATAACCCCAACACCCGGAAGGTTTGCTTCGGGAAACAACAACTATAAGCCGGCAGCATACAAACAGGGTATTGCAGGGCTACACACCCCGGGCTAAATTTATCGCTCGCTTTGCTATGCCAAAGCAGGTAACTTCTATTGGGCGGCGCTGATTATGTTTAACCTTTTCTTAACCCGGCAACATATGTACAATACCGGCCAAAACATGTATTTTGCACCCTAAACATCCTGCACGCATGTCAGCAAGCTATATTAGCCGGTGGTTACAACGCCAAAACAGCGCCGTATTTGCCGCCTATGCCATTTTTGCCGCCTTTGGCACCTATTTTTGCATGTATGCCTACCGCAAACCATTTTCGGTTGCCACGTATGAAGGATTGACTTTCGGGCATATTGATTACAAAATTTGGCTTATTGTGGCGCAGGTAGCCGGCTATACCCTGTCAAAATTTACCGGTATAAAGGTAATTTCAGAACTAAGCAGCGGTAGCAGATCCATTTTACTGCTGCTGCTTATAGGTATGGCACAGGCGGCGCTGCTGTTATTTGCCGTAGTGCCCGTACCTTATAATATAGTATTTCTGTTTTTGAACGGCATGCCGCTTGGCATGATTTGGGGTATTGTATTTTCTTACCTCGAAGGGCGTCGTTTTTCTGAAATATTGGGTGCGGGTCTCAGCGCCAGTTTTATTGTGGCATCGGGGGCGGTAAAAACCGCTGGCAAAATGGTAATGAACCAATGGGGCGTTTCGGAATTTTGGATGCCCTTTGTAACCGGGCTGGTGTTTATGGCTCCCATGGTATTGTTTACCCTGCTGCTTAACCAAATTCCGCCGCCTACCGAGCAAGACGAAGAACTGCGCACCAAAAGGCAACCAATGAACCGGGCAGAACGCCGCCAGTTCTTCGGACAATTTGCACCCGGTTTTGTGGTGCTGGTGTTCTTCTACATTTTACTTACCGCTTTCCGCGATTTCAGAGATAATTTTGCCGCCGAACTTTGGAATGCCCTTGGCTACGGCAGCGCACCCTATATTTTTACCGCATCTGAAGTGCCCATTGCCATTGCAGTACTGCTGATTTTGGGCGCTACCATGTTTATAAGAAGCAATTTTGGCGCCCTGCTTACTTACCACCTGCTTATTTTGGGCGGCGCATTGCTGGTAGGCGGCAGCACCTGGCTTTACCAAACCAACCACCTGAACCCGGCCTTGTGGATGGTGTTAACGGGGCTGGGATTATACATAGGCTATGTGCCCTTTGGTTGTGTTTTTTTCGACCGGCTCATTGCGGCCTTTCGGTATTCGGGCAATTCGGGGTTTATGATTTATGTGGCCGATGCTTTTGGTTATTTGGGTAGTGTGGCCGTTTTACTGTATAAAAACTTTGGGCAAGCCGGGCTAAGTTGGCTCAATTTCTTTATTTCGGCCGCGTATGTGCTGGCTGCCGCCGGTGTTGTAACCATACTGGCATCGGGCTTGTTTTTTATTGCCAGATACCGGCAACTTGCCCAAAACCCATAGAAAAGGCAAATCAAAAAAAAATTCAGTTTTTTTCAAAAAAAACTAAGAGATTAGTTGTAAAACTAAAAACTTAGTTGTATCTTTGCTTTGGTTTTTGGAAGTTGTGTAAAAAACAACTAAAAAATTAGTTGTAAAACTAAAAAAGAAGTTGTACCTTTGCGCCGCTTTATCAGAAGCCAATTACTTTAAAAATTTAAAACCTTAAAACAAACAAACATTAAACGATGAAAAAAGGTATTTTAAGCACACTGACACTTGCATTTGTATTAGTTGCCATGGTTGCCTGCAACCAAGCCGAAGGCGACAAAGCCGCCGGTAACGCTTCTCCCGCCGATGCCAAAACCGGCACAGCCGTAGATGCTACCGCCAATACTGCCAACCCCGCCACCCCGGCCGAAGGTGAAGTTGACCCCAACCTGCCGAAAACCACCGTAGAATTTGCCGAAATGGAACATGATTTTGGTAAAATTAACGAAGGCGACAAAGTATCGCACGTTTTTAAATTTAAAAACACCGGTAAAGAGCCTCTTATTATTGCCAGCGCCAAAGGTTCTTGCGGCTGCACCGTTCCCGAATACCCGAAAGAACCCATTGCTCCCGGCGCCGAAAGCCAAATTTTGGTTGAGTTCAACAGCAAAGGTAAAAAGAACATGCAGACCAAAACCGTTACCATTAACGCCAACACCGACCCCAACCCCATGCGCTTAACCATTAAAGCCGACGTTACGCCTGCTCCGGGCAGCGAAACCGAAGGTGCTCAAGGCGCTCAGGGCGGACAGTTGAAAGTTAACCCGCCTGCACCTGCCGGCAAAAAATAAGCATTCTGCTTAACCAACACTTAACCCTTTAACACAAAAAGCGGCAAGCATTAACCACTTGCCGCTTTTTTTATTTTTATGTCGGCACCAAGGCCAATTGCTGCCAACAGGTGCAACTATGTTTTTTTTACCCTAACTTGTGCCGTTTTAGTAACCAAAATACCATGCTTTTAAGAATACACCCCGAAACCCCGCAGGAACGCAAAATAAAAGAAGCTGCCGACTGTCTTAAAAACGGCGGTATTATTATTTACCCCACCGATACCGTATATGGCATTGGCTGCGATATTTTTAACGTCCGCGCCATAGAGCGCGTTTGTGCCATAAAAGAAATAAAACCCGAAAAAGCCAACCTTTCCTTTGTTTGCCACGATTTGAGCCACCTGTCTGATTTTGCATTGCCCTTTGACAAACAGGTGTATAAACTCATGAACAAAAACCTGCCCGGACCCTTTACCTTTATTCTCAATGCTGCCAACACCGTACCCAAACTGCTTCGCTCCAAAAGAAAAACGGTGGGCATAAGAGTGCCCGATAATGCCATAGCCCGTGCCATTGTAAGAGAACTGGGAAACCCTATTCTTTCGGCCTCCCTTAAATTTACCACAGACGAGGAAGATGTACTGGAATACCCCACCGACCCCGAAGAAATTTACGAACAATACGAGCAATTAGTAGATATTGTAATTGACGGCGGATATGGCAACAATACCCCATCTACCATTGTTGACTGCACCGAACCCGAAATAACCATTGTGCGCCAAGGCTTGGGAGAACTGCTTTGGTAATAAAACCAACTAAACCGAAATTATAAAACATACCCGCTTAACATGAAATATTTTTTAAACTTAGCCCTCTGTATCATTGCCCTTGGGGGTTATACCGCTCTATCTGCACAAACCGCCACCGGCGACGTGCGCGGCTTTGTATATGACAAAGAAACCGGCGAGCCGATTATTTTTACCAATGTGTACATGGAAGGAACCGGCTACGGCGCATCAACAGATGTAAACGGCTTTTACTCCATTAACAAAGTGCCGGCCGGAGGTTATGTGCTGATGTGCACCTATGTGGGTTACGACACTACCCGCATTGATATTCAAATAAAAGCAGGCGAAATTACCAACCAGAAAATATTTCTCGATAAAAGCGATATCGTACTGAAAGAAGTGGAAATAAGCACCAAAAAACAGGAAGCGCAATCTGAAGTGCGTACCTCTACTATAAAAATTACCCCAAAACAAATAAGCATTATACCCGCCATTGGCGGCGAACCCGATTTGGCGCAATACCTCCAAATACTGCCGGGCGTTATTTTTACCGGCGATCAAGGCGGTCAACTCTACATACGCGGCGGCTCCGAAATTCAAACCAAAGTGCTGCTCGATGGCATGACCATTTACAACCCGTTTCATTCGGTAGGGTTGTTTTCTGTATTTGAAACCGATATTATTAAAAACGTAGAGGTCAATACCGGCGGGTTTAATGCCGGCTACGGCGGGCGCATATCGGCAGTAATTGATGTAACCACCCGCGACGGCAATAAGAAACGCCATGCCGGCAAGGTTTCGGCCAACACCTTTCTGGCAAAAGCCCTGTTGGAAGGACCTATAACCAAACTTCATCCCGACGGAACCGGTGTAAGCGGCTCTTATGTCATAACGGCAAAAAACTCGTACCTAAACCGCACCGCACCCCTGATGTATGACTATGTAAACGAACAGGGCCTACCCTACTCTTTTACCGATGTATATGGAAAAATGTCGTTTACCGTTGACAACGGCAGCAAGTTTAGCCTGCAAGGTTACCGATTTGGCGATGATGCTACCTTCCGCGAAACATCGGACTTCAGCTGGACAGCCTGGGGCATGGGCTCTAACTTTGTTATTGTACCCGGCCAATCCAAAATTATCCTCGACGGCTTTTTCTCCTTTTCTACCTATGACATGAAACTGCTGGAGGGCGACCTTAAACCACGCACCAGTTCTATAGGCGGCTTTAATACAGGGGTTAATTTTTCGTATTTTTTGCCCAAAGGCGATATTAAATACGGCATTGAAATGGCCGGTTTTGCCACCACCTTCGACTTTTACAACCCACTGGGCATAAAAATTGTCCAAGACCAAAACACCACCGAAATAAGCGCCTTTGTGCGCTACAAGGCAGAAGTAGGCAAACTGCTGCTGGAACCCAGCGTCAGAAGTCAGTTTTACGCGTCTTTGTCTGCCTTTACCCTTGAACCCCGCATAGGGCTTAAATACAACCTTGCCGAAAACCTGCGCCTGAAAGCATCGGCAGGCATTTATACCCAAAACTTTATCAGCACCAAATCCGACCAGGACGTGGTAAACCTCTTTACAGGCTTCCTTTCTGCCCCCGAAGGCGCTCTGAAAGACTTTGACGGTAACTCTGTAGCCAACAACCTGCAACGCGCCACACATGCCATTGGCGGCGTAGAAGTAAACCTTGGCAAACATGCCGAACTGAACTTGGAAGGCTACTACAAAAAGTTTAACCAGCTTATTAATATTAACCGAAACAAACTCTTTGCCTCCGACCCCGATTACATTATTGAAACCGGCAACAGCTATGGCACAGACATACTGCTGAAATACGATTATAAACGCTTTTATCTCTGGGCTGTGTACTCACTCTCCTGGGTAACCCGAAATGACGGAAACCAGGAATACCCGCCCCACTTTGACCGCCGGCACAATACCAACTTTTTGGCAAGCTACAAACTGGGCAAAGACATGAGCTGGGAAGTAAGCGCCCGATGGAACCTTGGATCGGGGTTTCCGTTTACCCAAACACAGGGGTTTTATGAAAGCATAGACTTTAACGGCGGCATAGATGCCAACTACCTGTCGCAAAACGGCACTCTGGGTGTTATTTATGACGAAAAACTCAACGGCGGCCGACTGCCGGCTTACCATCGCCTAGACCTATCCCTGCACAAAGAGTGGAAAATAGGTAAATACAGCGCCATAGAAGCCAATGCCAGCCTTACCAACGTGTATAACCGCGCCAACATTTTTTATTTTGACCGCATCCGCTACGAACGGGTTGACCAACTGCCCATTTTACCCAGCATGGGGCTGGCTTTTTCCTTCTAATCCAAACACCAAACACAAAAAACAAAAACTAAACAGCTTCTTTCGCACAAATACCGGCTTCCTGCTTTAAAATAAGGCCGAAAAACGCTACTTTTGCACGCGTTTGTAAAAACAGCCCTGCCCGCCGCAGGGCTGTAACTCATTTACCTACTAAAACTTTGTTTGTCAATGCCTTACGTATTTACATCCGAATCAGTATCGGAAGGACACCCCGATAAAGTAGCCGACCAGATTTCCGATGCCATCTTAGATGAATTTCTGAAACAAGACCCGCACGCAAAAGTAGCCTGCGAAACCTTGGTTACAACCGGGTTGGTTGTCATAAGCGGCGAGGTAAAAAGCAGCGCCTATGTTGATGTGCAAAAAACAGCCCGAAACGTCATACGACGCATAGGGTACACCAAATCGGAATACCAGTTTGATGCCGAATCGTGCGGCGTTATTTCGGCCCTCCACGAACAATCGGCCGATATTAACCGCGGCGTAGAGCGCAGCACCGAAGAGGAACAAGGCGCCGGCGACCAAGGTATGATGTTTGGTTATGCCACCAACGAAACCGATAACTACATGCCTTTACCGCTGGAAATGTCGCACCTTATTTTGCGCGAACTGGCCGCCATACGCCGCGAAGGTAAAATTATGACCTACCTGCGCCCCGATGCCAAAAGTCAGGTAACCATACAATACGACGATAACCACCACCCTATTGGCATTGATACCATTGTAATTTCTACCCAACACGATGAATTTATAAAAACCTCTGACGGCCGCCACCAAAACGATGCCGATGCCGCCATGCAAAAAGCCATTTATGAAGACATGCTGCAACACCTCATGCCGCGTGTAAAAGAAAAACTGCCCGAAAGACTGCACCACCTTTTTACCCCCAATATACGCTACTATATAAACCCTACCGGCAAGTTTGTAATTGGCGGCCCCCACGGCGATACCGGCCTTACTGGACGTAAAATTATTGTTGATACCTACGGCGGCAAGGGCGCACACGGCGGTGGCGCTTTTTCGGGTAAAGATGCTTCTAAAGTTGACCGCTCGGCTGCTTATGCCACCCGCCATATTGCCAAAAACATGGTTGCCGCCGGCATTGCCGACCAGGCATTGGTGCAGGTTGCCTACGCCATTGGCGTTGCCGAACCGGTGGGCTTGTATGTAAACACCTACGGAACGGCTAAAGTAAAGGAAAATGGTAAAACGCTTACCGATGCACAAATTGCCGCCCGAATTAAAGAAGTTTTTGACCTTAAACCCAACGCCATTATTAAACGCCTTGGACTAAAACACCCCATTTTTTCTGAAACTGCCGCCTACGGACACATGGGCAGAACCCCCGGTAACCACAACGGCTACGAAACCTTTACCTGGGAAAAATTAGACTATGTAGAAACCCTGCGCCAACTGTTTCACCTTTCTTAACGCCCGCAATACACTCCACCAAACATGGCAAATAACCTCTTAGCCGGTAAAAAGGGTATTATTTTTGGCGCTTTAGACGAAAAATCTATTGCATGGAAAGTTGCCCTGCGCGCCAGGGAAGAAGGCGCCGAATTTACCCTTACCAACGCTCCCGTGGCAATGCGCCTGGGGCAAATTAAAGACCTGGCCGCCGCCTGCAACGCCCAGGTTATAGCAGCCGATGCCACTCAGGAAGCCGATTTGGAAAACCTCTTCCGGCAATCTATGGAAATATTGGGCGGCGGTATAGACTTTGTGCTGCACGCCGTTGGCATGTCGCCTAATGTGCGCAAAAAACGCCCCTATACCGATTTAAACTATCAGTTTTACAACCAAACCATTGATGTTTCGGCCATGTCGTTGCACAAGCTGCTGCAAACTGCCTATAAGTTAGATGCCCTGAACGAATGGGGCTCGGTAGTGGCGCTTAGCTATATTGCCGCACAGCGCACTTTTCCCGATTACAACGATATGGCCGATGCAAAAGCCATGCTCGAGTCCATAGCCCGAACCTTTGGCTACTACTATGGCACAACAAAAAAAGTGCGCATCAATACCATTTCGCAATCGCCCACCATTACCACCGCCGGAACAGGTGTGAAAGGGTTTGACCGTTTTTTTGACTATGCCGACAAAATGTCGCCTTTAGGCAACGCAACCGCCCAAGCCTGCGCCGACTACTGCGTGACCCTTTTCTCAGACCTTACGCGCTATGTTACCATGCAAAACCTGTTTCACGACGGCGGTTTTTCCAGCATGGGCATGAACCCGGCAGTTATGGAAAAGCCAGAGCCATAATGCCGCTTCCAAAAAGCAGCAACGCCCTATAACTGCTTCCATTTTGGGCAAACCCAAAGAATCAGGTGAGTAGAAACTAAGCAGCCCGATTCTACTTCTACAATGATATGAGCATTAGCAAAACCGATTTATTGGGCGCTTTATTTTACTAAGAAGCAAAAAAAGAGATGGACATTTTTAAAAAATTTGATGTATTTATAACAAAGACGTTCAAAACCACCATTGAAATTTTCTTGGAAGCGCTCAAATTGAGTCCAAATGCGCAAGGTTATGTGAGTGGTTCAATAACTGAACTCTTATTGAAGAAAAAATTAGAAGATGAAGGTTACGAGGTAAAACGAATAAGAGAAAAATGGGAAGGCAAAAAACACCCGAACCATCATGGCGATTTTTACTTCAAAAGCAAAAATCGTTGGTTTGTTTTAGAATCAAAAGGTGTTAAATCAAATTCAGAAAAGTGGCACAAGCTATACAATTTCAATAATCTTAAAAATTTTCTGTACACGCACAGCGACAAAATTGACTGGATAAATTCTGAAACCGAGATTGAACCACAAGTCATAAGCTGGCTTAAAAAAGAGTTGCCAAACCTTAATGAGACATCTCCTGATTTATACGAATACGAAGAAATCCAAAAGTACACAGCGCCCAAAAGAGAAACAGCAAAATCTATTGCCATTGAAGCATTGAAAAATTTCAGCAGAGAAGAAATCCAAAACAAAATTCAGGAACGTTTGAACTATGTGATGAGCAAAGTACAAGTTTTGGAAACACACTTTGTTTCAGGAACTTCGGGTTTGAGCGAAAGAACACAAGCCACCCCAAGGAAAGATGAGTTTAACCTAATATCTATTGACATCTTTTTACGGTACTCAGAGCACAAATTCCTTTTTGCTAATCCGAAACAACTTGCCTCTTCTGGTGATGACGAAAACCACTTGCAACAAAACTATATTATGGGGTTTGTGTTTCCTCAAAAGGACGGCACACTGAAACTTAACTTATCAGGCGAATGGACTGACGATTTTAAAGATGCATTCGAAACGCTTCATGTTACAGATGCTGTTCGGGAGAGTGATATGCAAATTGACAATAGAAATTTGCTAGTTGAAAATTAATTTTGGATTTTACACTAAAATGTTTTAACTTTGCCACAAAAGTGTAAATCATGAGTACTTTATTTAACATTCAACTTTCTAAGGAAGACAACCTTTTAAAAAGGTTTGAAGAAATCCACGACTACATCTATGCCAATGACGGTTTGTCGCCACAGCAAACATTAGAAGAGTTTGTAAAAATTCTGTTCATTAAAATTGTAGATGAAAACGAGAACTTAAAACAGTTTTCCATTACCACCGAAGAATGGAATGGACTAAAATCGGGTAAAAATGTCTCATCCTTTTCCGAAAGAATTCATACGTTGTTTGACAAAACAAAAAAAGATTTTCAGGATATTTTTGATACAGATGACCGTATTAAATTAAGCCAAGTAGCGCTTGGGTTCACCGTTAATAAATTACAGGGAATTTCTTTACTTGATTCCTCACAAGACGCAAAAGGGTTGGCGTTTCAAAAATTTTTATCGCATCACGAAAAAAATGGAAGAGGGCAATTTTTTACCCCCGAACCTGTTATTGATTTTTGCGTGGACATATTACAACCCAAGCCCAACGACACTATTCTTGACCCTGCCTGCGGAAGTGGCGGCTTTTTAATGTCGGCTTTAAAATATCTTCAAGCTAACTACAAACAATTAGACACAGCAAAAACAATTTCTCAAAACATTTTTGGTTTTGACATCAATCGGAGCATTGCCCGAATTGCAAAAATGAAATTGCTTTTAGAGTCAAACGGAAAAACAAACATTTTTTGCACTAATTCATTGGAAGATTTAGACAGCTTAAAACTGTCGGTTGGCAACAAACAAGGGTTTGATTTGCTACTGACCAATCCGCCTTTTGGAGCAAAAATTACAAATACTACAACGCTTTCAAAATTTGATTTAGGTCACAAATGGACAAACCAAGATGGTAGATATTTCAAAACCAAAACCGTCTATACTAATCAAAATGCCGAAATACTTTTCATTGAACGTTGTTTACAATTGCTCAAAGAGGGCGGCAGAATGGGTATTGTTTTACCAAACGGTAACTTTGAAAACCCATCATTGGAATACCTGCGCTTTTACATAAAGCAACATGCAAAGGTATCGGCAGTTATCAATTTGCCCCAGGAAACTTTCATTCCTTACGGAACAGGCGTAAAAACGTCATTACTGTTTTTAGAAAAGGATAGCAAAAACAAAGAGCAAAATTACCCTGTTTTTTTTGGCAGAGTGACTAAGTTGGGCTACCAGGGAAACAAAAACGGAACGCCTATTTACCAAAAAGATAAATATGGGCAAATTTTGAAAAACAAAAACGGACAGCCAATTTTAGACGAAGATTTTACAAACATTACCGAAGCGTACAAAGCATTTCTGGAAGGCAGAAAAGCAGAAACAAATAACAACTTTTCTATACTGTATAATGAACTAAACGGACGTTTTGACTTTGACTTTTATGCGCCCGAAAATAGAAAACTGTTTACCCACCTCCCGAATGTGGAAAGCGTTCGTTTAGGCGACATTTGCGAAATTGTAAAAACGAAAAGCAAGAAACTGAAAGACGCTAACTTGACCGTTGAATACGTTGAACTTTCGGACATCAATACTCATGCATATGAAATTATCAATTCAACAACCCTCCAAGTTCACGAACTGCCAAGTCGAGCAAGTTACGAAATACAACAAGGCGATATCATTACTGCTATTGCAGGAAATTCGGTAGGAACAAGAAAACATGCAACCGCTCTGGTAACCGAAGACTTTGCTGGAAGCATTTGTACCAACGGCTTTAGAGTGCTCCGAAATTTTAAAATTGACTTCTATTATTTGCTTTATTACCTTAAATCAGAAATGTTTTTAAAGCAAATGTTTATGTACCGAACAGGCGCTGCAATTCCAAATGTTTCTGACCTTGATTTAGCCAATATCATCATTCACTTACCCAACCCAAAATTAATAGGTGACATAAGCAACAAAATGAAAAAAGCATTTGAATTGAGGCAAGCCTCGAAAGAAGAAATTGATAGCATTTGTTTGAAATTTGCATAGCCTCATAATGGTTCAGCACATGAGGCGTGGCGTATATTTGGCACAATGGCCCTTTTCAATCTACAAACATGAAAAATTAGCAACACTCCCCCCAATTAAGCTTTTGCAAGAAATTTGCCATTGCCCAACAACCCAACCTTTTACCACCTAATTAACACAACCGGTTGCCAAACAATACAAGCCGGTCAAAAAAACAACGGCATCTTATGACGCATGATACCGGAAAAAAGTTGTTGCCCGAACAACGCGACAATCTGCTCAACCTGTTAAAAAACCGTTTCGGGAAAAATACAAACCGCCACCCCGCGCTGGAATGGGCTGATATAGAAAGGAAATTAGCAACGCATTCCGAAAAACTTTGGTCGCTTTATGAAATGGAAAGAACCGGCGGCGAACCCGATGTTGTTGGCTATGACCTCAAAACCGGCGAATACTTTTTTTGCGATTGCTCGGCAGAAAGCCCGTCAGGCCGCCGAAGTGTATGTTACGATCGCGAGGCACAGGATTTCAGAAAAGAAAACAAACCAGCAAACAACGCTGTAGAGATGGCTGCCGCCATGGGCATTGAACTCTTAACCGAAGCCCAATACCGCGAGTTGCAGCAACTTGGAAATTTCGACACCAAAACATCCAGTTGGGTAAAAACACCATCGGATATTAGAAAATTGGGCGGCGCGATTTTTGCCGATTTCAGGTATGGGCACGTTTTTGTGTACCACAACAGCGCACCGTCTTACTATGCCGCCCGGGGGTTCCGCGGTTGGTTAAAGGTGTAAATTTTGCGCAACTTGAGGTTATGCTGTTGAAAAACAGCGCACACTGAAAATATTTTTTAAACCCAGTACCCGGTATAGCCGGCGGCTACACAGGCAGGTAATTATTCTGCACAATGGCTACGGCATTACAAGAAGCTAAATGCAACATGGCCCGCAACCTCAGCCATACAACAACAAACCAACAAGCAGGCATATGAAGCCGCAAATACAAAATTTACAGGAAAAAAAATTGGTGGGTATGCAACTTTTAATGAGTTTAACCGACAATAAAACAGGCGAACTTTGGAGGCGTTTTATGCCAAAACGCCGTGAAATTATCAATACCCTTAACAACAACCTGATTTCTTTGCAAATATATGAGGCGTCTTATTTTTCTGATTTCAACCCTGCCAAAACGTTTGTAAAATGGGCAACAGTAGAAGTAGCCGATTTTGACCATATACCGGCAAATATGGAAAGGTTTATACTACCGGGCGGTCTTTATGCTGTTTTTCATTATAAGGGACCAAGCGACAATTCCGGCGTTTTTCAATACATTTTTGGTACTTGGTTGCCAAATTCAGGCTATATTTTAGACAATCGCCCTCATTTTGAAGTTTTAGGAGCCAAATACAGCAACAACAATCCTTCATCGGAAGAAGAAATCTGGATACCAGTAAAAATGAAATAAACAGCCTGCTGCCATCAATTGCCGCAATCTACCAAACAAATATCCAAAAAACGTACCACCCGCAAACATTGCCCGAAAATGTGCGGTTTATATACAGGCAAAGATTTTTGATTGTCAGAAACAAGAAGCATTACATTAACAACCATTATTACATAACAAGCAAATCATGACAAAAGAAACCTATCACCCCGAATCTTACTGGTCTGAAGTAGGCGTAAGAATTGAGGAACGAGAAAACGGTAAAAACATTATTGCAGGCGATGATGAGCCATATTACCGCTATAAAAGAAACCGGTTTTTACAATTGCTGAACGAGGTAAATTTTAAAAACAAAGCCGTACTTGAACTTGGTAGCGGCCCGGGCGGCAACCTGCTGGAAATACATAAACATGGCCCGGCAAGACTGGTAGGAGCCGATATTTCTGCTCAAATGGTGAAATTAGCAAAAAATAAAGTACCGGCCGGAGTTGAAATAGTAAAAATAGATGGCGAAAAACTGCCTTTTAACGATAAGGAATTTGACCTTGTTTTTACCGCAACGGTACTGCAACATAATACAGACGAAAAAATGCTGAAGCAGATTATGTCCGAGTTGTGCCGGGTTTGCAAGGATAGAGCCTACCTGTTTGAGCGGGTAGAAAGTGAAATTACAGGAGATGAACTGTGTCTTGGCCGCCCGGTTTCTTACTATGCTGAAATAATGAAAGCCAACGGATTTGAACTGGTAAGCGAAAAATTTATAAACATACGGGTAAGCTATTATGTAAGCGGCGCCATCAGAAAAGGCCTTAACCCCAAAAACAGAAAAGAAGGCGAGCCGTTAAACAAATTATCTGAAAATCTTCAGATAATTACGCTGCCAATTACCAAACAGTTAGACAAAGTTTTTGAATCGCGCAAAGATGTTTGCAGAATGGAGTTTAAACGGGTAACTTCCTGACAAACATACGGCAAACCATTACTTCCCTGTTTCTGCCCAAAGCAGTTGCAGGGTAATTTTAGCCTGCTTCTTCACCTTTCTGCCCCATTTGGTTCGGTTTGTTACTTTTTATGCGAATCTACCTGTATTCGGCGGGTTTGGTTGGCCAATTGCCATGCGGTATAAAACACTAGTTGCGTGCGTTTTTGCATGGCATCAAAGTTTATCTTATCAACCGTATCGGAAGGTTGGTGGTAATCATCATGGGTGCCATTGAAATAGAAAATTACCGGAACGTTGTTTTTGGCAAAATTGTAGTGGTCTGAGCGGTAGTAGAAGCGGTTGGGGTCGTTTTCGTCGTTGTAAGTATAATCGAGGGTAAGTTTGGTAAAGGTTTTGTTTGCTTTTTCGTTAATATGGTGAAGTTCCGAACTAAGTTTATCGGAACCAATAATATACACATAATTTCCGTCTTTATGTTGCGGGTCAATGCGGCCAATCATGTCAATATTTAAATCGGCAACAGTTTGAGTAAGCGGAAAAACAGGGTTTACATCGGTATAATACTGCGAGCCGAGCAGTCCTTTCTCTTCGCCCGAAACCGGCATAATTAAAATGCTTCGGCGGGGTCCTTTACCATTTTTTTTAGCTTTCCAGAATGCTTCGGCAATTTCGAGCAGGGCAACCGTTCCTGAGCCGTCGTCGTCGGCGCCGTAGTAAATATAGCCGTTTTCGGTACCGAGGTGGTCGTAGTGGGCGGTAATTACAATTATTTCGTCTTTCAGATCGGTTCCTTCAATAAAACCCAATACGTTTTTACCTGTTATTTCGGCGTTTTTCTTATCGAGGTTCAGGTGCAGGGCAGCGGGTGCGGTAAAACTAAGAGGCTGCTTAGCAAGGGCGGTTTCCAAATCGGGCAATTTGCGTTGCAGTAGTTCTTCGGCCATTGCGGTGCTTATATACACCGAGCTAACTCTCTGATTGCTGTTGTTATCGGGTTGTGTTGTTAAATCTTTCAGTTCAAAAGAACTGCCGGTTATGTAATGTCCGTACTGCGAAATGCCTTTTTCAACATCTTTTACCACAATGAGCAGGGCTTTTGCGCCTTTTTGGGTGGCAGTTTCCAGTTTTTTGCGCCAGTTGGTGGTCCAGTCAGAGGGTGTGGGACCGCCGGTAATGGCAAAGTTTCCATCGGGAAGTTTAGGCTCTCCGCTCAAAATTACCAGCACTTTACCACTTACGTCTATCGGGTTGCCATCGGGAGTTTTGTAATCAGAATAGCGGGCATCGGCAATGCCATACCCCAAAAACATGACTTCAGATGTGGTAAAATTTACAGCAGAATTGCTTCGGGCAAAGCAGTAAAAATCTTCCATAAAGGTATATGCCTTGCCGTTTATTTCAATTTGCGGGTTGTTCCAGGCTTGCTGCACCAGCGGGTAAGTCCAAAAATAACTGCCTTTATACGGCGGAATGCCTATTTGGGCAAACTCATCGGCTAAGTAAGTAGCGGCCAGCTCCAAACCTTCCTGCCCGTTGCCGCGCCCGCCGTAAGTTGCCGATGCCAACACGTTTAAATCTTCCTGCAAATCGTTTGCGGTAATGGTTTTGGCGTATTTCTGAACCGCTTTTTTACCATACATTTTGGGCAGTGGCGGTACCTTTTGTGCACGGGCAAATACTCCAAAAAACAACAAACCGGCAGTAAACAGCAACAAAAAAAATCGGCGAAGCAACATATTATGTTTGTTTAATAAATGCAACAAAACAACCATTAAATACCTCTATGCCTGTTTTGAAAGGCATTGGCGGCATTGGCAAAAATAAGACAATTTTTACTCAATAGCCCTTTGTGCGGAACTAAATATGCACATTCCTAATTTACCTCTAAAAAAACTGCCCCTTACGCCAACAGCAAATTGCAAGGCCTGAAAAAATAAACTGACAAATTGTCACCCATTACTGCAAAAAGCGTATATTTGCAGTTTAAAACAAGCCATATAGTACCATGCAACAGCATACCCATACCGATATTAACCTGAGCGAATTGATAAACAAACCGCTGGAAGAAAGCCGGCAGGGCGAAGCGCTTGCCGAACTGCCCCTTGAAACCGCCACAATTGTAAACGGCAGGCATTTTTATATTGAAAGCTACGGCTGCCAGATGAATTTTAACGACAGCGAAATTGTAGCCTCCATTTTGGCAACCGAAGGGTACAGCCTTACCAACAATTATGAAAACGCCGACCTCATTCTCTTAAACACCTGCTCTATACGCGAAAAAGCCGAAGAGCGGGTGCGCAGCCGCCTTAAAACCCTTACCCAAATGAAACGGAAAAAGCCGCAAACGCTTATAGGTATTTTGGGTTGCATGGCCGAAAGGCTTAAAAAGAGCCTGCTGGAACAAGAGCAAATTGTTGATATTGTAATTGGCCCCGATTCTTACCGAAGCCTGCCCGCCCTTATTGCCGAAGCCGAAGGCGGACAAAAAGCCGTAAACGTGCTGCTCTCGCGCGAAGAAACCTATGCCGATGTAAACCCCGTTCGCCTCGACAGCAACGGCGTATCGGCCTTTGTTTCCATTATGCGCGGCTGCGACAATATGTGTTCCTTTTGCGTGGTACCCTTTACCCGCGGGCGCGAAAGAAGCCGCAGCGCCTATTCCATAGTAGCCGAAGCACAAAACCTTTTTGACCGCGGCTACCGCGAAGTAACCCTGCTTGGGCAAAACGTTGACTCCTATAAATGGCAACACCCCGAAACAGAACAAACCACCACCTTTGCCCAACTGCTGGAAATGGTGGCGCAAATATCGCCCCTGCTTCGTGTGCGCTTCTCTACCTCGCACCCAAAAGACATGACCAACGACGTGCTGCACACCATGGCAAAGTACCGCAACATTTGCAAATACATTCACCTGCCCGTACAATCGGGCAGCAGCCGCGTTTTGCAACAAATGAACCGCACCTACGACCGCCAATGGTATATAGGGCGCATTGAAGCCATACGGCAAATATTGCCCGGCTGCGGCATTTCTACCGATATTATTGCCGGCTTCTGCACCGAAACCGATGACGACCACGCCGAAACGCTGAGCATGATGGAATATGTACATTATGATATGGCGTACATGTTTGCCTACTCCGAAAGGCCCGGAACCCTTGCCGCCCGCCGCTACCCCGACGACGTGCCCGATGAAATTAAAAACCGCCGCCTGCAACAAATAATTGCCCTGCAAAACCAACACTCGCTGCTGCGCAACCAAGCCGATGTGGGAAAGGTGTTTACCGTACTGGTAGAAAAAAACTCCAAACGCTCCGATAAAGACCTGTGCGGCCGTACCGACCAAAACAAAATGGTGGTGTTTCCGCGCGGGCAATACCAACCCGGCGACTATGTAGAGGTGCTTATAGAAAGTTGCACCTCGGCCTCGCTTAAAGGCAAGGCGCTGGGGTACACCTACCCTTAAACCGCTTTACAACAATACCCTATAACCTTCCTTCTGCCATGGATACACAAGCCATTAAACAACGTTTCGGCATTATAGGCAACTCGCCCAGCCTCAACAACGCCCTAAGCGTGGCCAGCCGCGTGGCGCCTACCGACCTTACCGTGCTCATATTGGGCGAAAGCGGCGTAGGTAAAGAAATTTTTTCGCAAATTATACACGCCCTAAGTCCCCGCAAACACAACAGCCTTATTGCCGTAAACTGTGGCGCCATTCCCGAAGGAACCATTGACTCTGAACTGTTCGGGCACGAAAAAGGCTCGTTTACCGGCGCTACCGATAGCCGGAAAGGGTATTTTGAAGTGGTCAACGGCGGCACTATTTTCCTCGATGAAATTGGCGAAATGCCCCTTGGAACCCAATCACGCCTGCTTCGGGTACTGGAAAGCGGCGAGTTTATTCGCGTAGGCTCTTCCAAAGTGCAAAAAACCGATGTGCGCGTAATTGCTGCCACTAACGTAAACCTGCTGGAGGCGGTAAAAACCGGTAAGTTTAGAGAAGACCTCTACTACCGGCTCAACACCGTACCTATATACATACCCCCCTTGCGCGAACGCCGCGAGGATATAGTGCTGCTGTTCAGAAAATTTAGCGCCGATTTTGCCGAACGCTACCGAACCAGCCCCATTAACCTTGAACCCGATGCGCAGGAACTGCTCATGGCCTACCCCTGGCCGGGCAATATACGCGAGTTGAAAAACGTAGCCGAACAAGCATCGGTGCTATCGGTAAAGCGCCCGCTGCCCGCCGATGAACTTCGCCCGTTTTTAACCAATGCCGACAGCTATGAAACCCGTTTTCCGGTACTAACCGGTTTTTCGGGCAAACAAAAAGGCGATTTTAACTTTTCGGAACGCGAAATTCTCTACAAAATACTGTTCGACCTGCGGCAGGAAATGAGCGAGGTAAAACAACTGCTGCTGCAACTGGCAGGCGGTGTACTCCCCCCCAACACAGGCGCCTACCCCGGCCCGCTAATGCCCCCCGCAGCTAATACCGCCACTACCAAAAACTACAACATTGGCACCGATGCCCGAAACCTGCCCCCGTTTGGCAAAACCGGCATTACAGATAACACTTCGGGCGGCATTACCCCTATTGTGGTAAACCGAAACAAAGACAACTTTTCGCCCGACGACTTCCCCCAGGCAGTTATTGTGGATGAATCTCTCTCGCTTACCGACAACGAACGAGAACTGATACAGCGCGCCCTTAAAAAACATAAAAACAAACGAAAAGATGCCGCTTTTGAATTGGGCATTTCGGAAAGAACCCTCTATCGGAAAATAAAGGAGTACAATATAAAGGAATAAAGATTTAAGTTGCTCTTAAATTATGGGTTACATAATGCCCAACCCGGATAACTGCATTTCAGGCAAGTACATACCCTCTAGCCCCTACCTTCTACCCCCTACCCTTTACCAATGAACACCGCCCCATTTACCACCCTGTTTGTAATTTGTACCCTGCTGTTGCAAACCAACTGCTATACCTTTAAAGGCATTACTATAGCGCCCGGGGTCAAAACAGTAAGTGTAGATAATTTCCCAAACCTGTCGAGCAATGTGGCGCCCGCCCTTAGTCAAACCCTAACCGAAAAAATGAAAAACAAGTTTGCCTCCGAAACCCGCCTTACTCTGGTACCCGGCGGGGGCGATGCAGAATTTACCGGCGCCATACTCAACTATTTTATAGAACCTGCCGCATCTGGCGCAGGCGATCAGGCAGCCCTTAACCGCCTTACCATTGTAATACGGGTAGAATACACCAACAGCGTTACAGATGAAAACTGGTCGCAAACTTTTCAGCAATTTGAAAACTTTGACCGCAACGCCAACCTGTCTGATGCCGAAACCGAACTGATTGACCTTATTACCACCCGGCTGGTAGACGATGTTTTTAATAAAGCCTTTGCCAACTGGTAGCAATTTGTTAAGCAATTTTGTATAAATTTATCCGGATTTTTGGGGTAAATACGGACTAAAACCACTTGCTTTGCCAATAAATGCCTCGGTAAAAACAAAAAAAACTAATTTTTTTGAAAAAAAACTACAAAATTTAGTATAAATTCAGCAACTAACGCTATCTTTCGGGGGCATTGCTATTGCATCACCCAAAAAACAGTACCGCCATGGAAAAAAGAAAACTGCTACAAGCCATTGAAAAAACACAGCAAATTACCGATGTCAGCCTTAAAGAATTGCGCGACCTGCTGACCGACTTCCCTTATTTTCAAACCGGCTACCTGCTAATGGCGCAATTTGCCACCCTAAACCCCGATGCCGTAAATCAACAGCAACAGGTATTATCAACCTGCGCCACCCATGCCGGCAACCGCGAGCGCCTGCATAAACTCCTTGCAGACACCCGGCAACAACAAGCCGGCACCGCCGCCGCCGCCGAAGAAAACCGATCCCTGACAACCGAAGAAAATCTGCCACCCACACCCGCACTACCCGAAACCAACAACACCGAAGAGGTGGTAAACCTAAACCTGACCAACAAAAAAAACCGCCCTCTCCTGCCCCTTACCGACAATGTTGACGACGATAATGATGCCACTACCGTAATACCCGCAACAGACGATTGGCTCGATAAAATAAAAGGACACAACGAAGACTATGCCGATCTGGAAACCGAAGAAATTACCCTCGATACCATTGCCATTGAAGAAGAAGCCCGAAAACAGGTAGAACGCGAACTGCAACATACGCTTAACCTGCCCGAAACAGAAACCGAAACCCGCAAAAGCACCTCGCAGCAAACCAACATCACCGATAACAACGATGATACCGCCAATATAGAAAACGAAGCGCTCCAACTTATAGAACAGGATATTAACGCCTTAACAGAGGAAGGCGCCCTGCCAAACCTGCAACAAAACATAGAAAACAGCGTACAGTCTGACACCGACCTCATCAGCAACCTGAAAAAACGCCTGGAGGCATACCGACAACAAAAACAACCCCGCTTTGACCAATGGCTGGAAAACCAGCAAACAGAGCTAACAGAACTAACCCAACCGGCCGAACGCGAGGTAACCCCAACTCCTGAAGCCACAACAGAAGAACAACCTCCGCTTACCGAAGCTACCCTTCCACCACCACCCGATACCAACCCAAAACCGCAGTACGAAATACCCGTTTTTGACTTTGACGACAGCTATATTACCGAAACAATTGCCCGTATTTTTGTGCGACAAGAAAATTATCTGAAAGCAATTGCTATTTATGAGCGATTATGTTTGAAATATCCGGAAAAAAATGCGTACTTTGCAGCCAAAATTGAAGAACTAAAAAATAAACTCACATAACCATGTACGCATTTATCACCATCTTAATCATTCTCATCTGCCTGCTCATTATGCTGGTAGTATTGGTACAAAACCCCAAAGGCGGCGGATTGGGAGTAGGGTTTGGCGGCGGTTCGTCCAATCTTATGGGCGGGGTTAAACAAACCACCGATTTTCTGGAAAAAGCCACCTGGACGTTGGCCGCAGCCCTTATTGTGCTCAGCCTGCTGTCTAACGCTTTCCTCCCTTCAGAAAAACCTGCCACTTCTACCGGAACCGATACGCAAATTGAAAACATCCTGAACAAGTAATACGCTGTTGGTTCAGCCTTTTACCCGTTTAAACCCGCAACCTTTTTTACAAGGTTGCGGGTTTTGCTTTTATGCTACTGCCCATTTAGCAGTAAAAAAACCAAATGCTATGGATTAACAAAATAAAACGCTACCTTAGCAACCTGTTTGCCTGTTTAAAGCAGTTTTATTTATTATCTTCATAAAACTGTTATTTGTTCTTTGTTTTACCCCGCTCAATAACCCGCTTTGCCGGTTATTGCTAACGGCTGCAAATAAAAACTACTCACCCGCTACCAACCAACCACTGTTTACATTTTTTAAGAACTCCCGCAAAATTCATGCACATGAAACAAATCACCTTGCTCACCGAGGCTTTCAAAAATCTTAAAACCGTAGGTACCATTACCTTTAGTTCCAAATTTTTGGTAAAAAACATTGTTGCACCCATAGATTTTAACAAAGCGCGGTGCATTGTAGAATTAGGTGCCGGCGATGGCTGCATAACCAAAGCCCTGCTTGAAAAAATGCACCCCGATGCCGTTCTTATTTCCTTTGAAATAAACGACAAATTCTGCGAAATCATCAAAAAAGAAGTAAACGACAAACGCCTGCACCTTATATGCGACTCCGCCGAAAAAATAGGCGAATACCTTAACCTATACGGCTTTGAAAAAGCCGATTTCATTGTTTCTTCTGTACCGCTGGTAGTGCTGCCCAAAGAAATTGCCCGAAACATAGAAAAAGAAGTTACCAAAACGCTAAAATCGGGCGGCATTTTTGTGCATCTCTCCTACTCACCGCTTCAGCTTAAAAAGTTTGAAAAACTGTTTTCCAGCGTAAAACTGCATTTTACCCTGCTTAACATGCCCCCGGCATTTGTGTATATTTGCCGGCAAGCCGCCTGATTTTTTAAAAAAACATAAAATTTACCCCAAAAAAAGTAATAGTTTGGTAAAAATTAGCTAATCTTGCAGTAAAGTATCCGGTTACATGTATAACCCAAAAAATATAGGTATAACCCAACCCGCTAAGTTGTTGTTGCTTGCAGCAATTGCAGCATGGTGCTTTGCTGGTTTACAATGCAAGCAAAAAGAAAGCAATGTAGTAAATACAAAGCAGCAAAGACCTGATTATGTGGTGGTAAACAACCAAAAATACCCGGTTGAAACCATTCTGAACATGACAACCGATGACCTAAAGGCCTTTGTACGGGCAGTTATTGCCGAAGAAATACCGGCAAACTATAAGGTACCGGATTATATAGCCAATGGCACCAACATAGACACTATGTACCAAATCTTCTGGAAACGCTACCCGCAATTTGCCGGTTTGCATGCCGATGCGCTGCTAACAGAAGTAAGCATGAACCCCGACATTTATATAGCCCTGGTTACCGAAAACAAAACCCTCAGAAAAAAGGCAGAACTCATAGACAGCATTGAGTTTGCCAAACAAAAACAATATCTGCAAAAACAAAAACAAAACCAATAAACCTGTTTCAGTAGCAAACAAAATAAAAAATTGTAAAAGCAGAAAAAAATGCCCGTGTTGCATAACTTTGCAAATGAGCTTATAACAAGTTATTACACTAAATATTGACTAAATATCATTTTTAAAAAACTAAATCATGCTTGTATGAAACGTTTGTTTACACTTTTTCTTTTTACTACAGCCCTGTTGGGTTTTAGCGCAAAAGAGGCAAATGCACAGTGTGCGGGCACGTACACCGTCACCATCGGGGCATGTGCAACTTTCCTCGATGAAGTCTGTTTTGAAATCAGAAATGCTGCCAATACGGCGGTGTTCACGGGCACCTGTCCGGTACTTACTGCAGGCACCTTTACCTATGTAGCCTCCGGTACTGCGCCCAACAACGGGCCTTTTACTTTCTACATTGAAACACAAGGCACTTATAACGACAACTGCGCCACCTACAACGTTAGCAGCGGCGGAACCACACTGGTAAGCGGTAGTTTAGCCGGCGGCTTAACCTTTACCTCCTCCTCCTTCTGCTATACCCCGCCCGTAGGCTGTACCGCCGCAACTTACGGACAGTGGCCTACCGGCACATTTACCCCCGCCTGCACAGGTTCGCCCGAGGTAATTACTACTATTGGTTATGCAAGTGAATACTCTGTAGTAGCTGTAACTACCGGTGTGCCCTACACCTTTACAAGCTCTGTAGCCACCGACTTTATTACCATTTCTGATGCTACCGGAACCACCGTTTATGCAGCCGCTACTACTCCTGTTTCATGGACTGCTACCTATACCGGAACCGCTCGCTTCTACACCCACCTAAGCAATGCCTGCGGCGCATCTACAGCAAGCAGAACCCGCAGTGTAAGCTGCCTCTTATCTAACGATGACTGTATAAACGCATACCCCCTCACCTGCGGGCAAACCGTAACGGGTACCACAGTAGGAACCTCTAACGTGGGCAACGGCCCCACCTGCACCACTACCGCCAGTACGGCCGGCAGTGTTTGGTACACCCTTGCCGGCGATGGCAGTATCGTTACCCTTAGCATGTGTACCGGCACCTCTTACGATTCTAAACTGTTTGTTTATACCGGCTCCTGCGGCGCCTTTACCTGTGTAATTGGCGATGATGATGGTTGCGGCGGTATTGGACCTTCCACCGTTCAGTTTGCCGCCCTTGCCGGAACAACTTATTACATCATGGTGGCCGGTTTTGGCACTAACACCGGTGCATTTACCCTTTCGGCCTCTTGTGTAGCCCTGCCGCCCCCGGCCACCAACGACGAATGTGTAACCGGCATTTCATTGGCAGTACCCTCCTGCGGCACTTACGGTACCGTAGGCGCTACCGACTCGCCCGACCCCGGCCCGTCTTGTACCGACAATGAATTTGGTGCCTCTTACTACACCAGCGGCGATGTTTGGTTTAATTTTGTGATGCCCCCCAGCGGTTGGGTAACCCTTACCGGCGACAACATTACCTTCTTTGCCTTTATTGGCGGCACACCTATTGCTCCCTTAGGCATTGAAATTTATTCGGGCAACTGTGCAGGATTTACACCCGAACAATGCGCTATTATCTGGGATAATCAGGCAGACCAGATGCTGTTCCAGGGCAACCCGGGACAAACCTATATTGTGCGTGCATGGGATTTATTCGATCCCTTTGAACAGGAAGGTTTTGACCTTTGCATTGAAGAAACCCAACCCACCATTGCCAGCTGCAATGCTACCTTTACCGATAGCGGCGGAGCCGCCGGACCATACCAGGATGTTGAAAGAAAATATTACATCATTTGCGGCGATACGCCATTTGATGATATTGCCAAAGTTACTTTCAACGAATTCAGCATCGAATCGGGCTTTGATTTTATGACCGTTTGGGATGCCTTTGGACCCACCGGCACCCCGCTTGCAGGGCCTGTTACCGGTACTGCATGGGAAGGCACCACCTTTGAAGCCACCAACCCCAGCGGCTGTTTAACTTTCTTCTTCGAATCGGATAATGTTTTTACCGATTTGGGCTGGAATGCCGATGTTCGCTGCGTGTGCAAACAGGTTATTTCGGTGCCTGCCGCCTATACCGATTTCCTTTGCAGTGGCGAAACCCCCGACTTTGCCGGCGCTGCTGCCAGCATTCAGTACCAAGACCTGCAGGGCAACCCGGCCGATGGCTCTGCATTTACCATTAAATGGTTCCTCAATGCCGCATGGACACAACCTGCTGCACCCAACCTTACATTGGATTATGTGGGCACCGGCTGCAACCCGCAACCGCGTATTCTTTATGCAAGGGGCACCTGCAGCACCGGCGAGTTCTTTGATGCCGGTTTTATGACCGCCATTGTTTACCCCACCCCCGAAGCGCCGCAAATTGTGCTTATTAACAGCGGCCCGGTGTGCAGCTATGCTTATTTACCTGCTACCTGCCCGGCCACCTCGTTCTCACCGGCCACACCGCCCAACGAAACCGTAGGCAACCCGCCCACCGGCACTACCGTATCGGTAACTTCTACCAACGGCGGCTGCTCGGTAACGTATGATGTGGTGAAACCCATGTGCGATGCCTGCTACATACCCACTACCATTACCGGTTCTGCCTGCGAAGGCCTGCCCGCCGATTTTGCCTCATTTGAAGCCAATTTGGAAACAGGCGGCGTTGCCGGCTTAGGCGCTGTAAGCTGGTACTACGATGACAGTTACAGCAACATGGTTGATGAAAACGCTCCTCTTAACTTTGAGTTGGGCGGTTGCACCCCCATTAACGTTACGCTGTATGCTATGGGTACCTGCCTTAGCGGCGATATGCAACCCGCCGGACAAATTAACCTTACCTTCTACCCCGCACCCGAAGCGCCAACCATTGTTGCCCTCGACAACTTCTGCAACTACGGCTATGCTGCACCGGCTTGCCCCGGCACCGGCTTCTTAACCGAACTTTCCTCTGAAGACCCGGGTGATGGCGGACAAACAGTATCGGTAGATGTATTATCGAGCGGTGGCTGCGTTTATACCTTTGATGTGGTAAAACCCGTTTGCCAGGTTTGTGAATTAGAAGCAGACTTTACCCTCATCTATGAAGCAGGTACCGGCGCATCGGCCTTCTTTAACTATGGCACAATAAATGTGTTAAGTTCATTTGTTACCCCGCTGTCTTACCAATGGGATATTGACGGGTATGTAACTTATGGCGTGCCTGCACCGGGAACCGTTAACGTACTGTACACCGACGAATCTGTATTCTACGTTACCATTACCGATGCCACGGGCTGCCGCACGGTTGTTACCAACCTGGAAACCAGCATAGACGACTTGTCTATTATCAATGCAGTTGTTACCGCCGATAACGGAAGCAGCACCGGTTCTATTAATATTACAGTAGCCGGCGGCGATACGCCTTATGCTTTTGCATGGCAAGGCCCGTCTGGCTTTACTTCTACATCGGAAGACCTTTCGGGCTTAATAGTAGGCTGGTATGTGATTTCAATTACCTCTGCCGATGGTCAAAGCGCATTTGGCTGGTTCTGGGTTCCCAAACAAAACCGCGGACGTGGTAAAACCGACGAAAGCGCCAGCATTATGGCTTACCCCAACCCGGTTATGGATAAAACCAATGTTGCTTTTAGCGTAGCCGAATCTACCGATGCTACCGTTACCCTGCACAGCATTAGCGGTCAGCAGGTTGGGCAGTTGTTTAAAGGCCATGTTAACGGAGGTGAAACCGTTACCCTGCCATTTAACGCCAGTGGATTGCCGGCCGGCGTTTACTTTGCCCGCCTCACCACTGCCAATGGCGAAGTGCAAAACTACAAATTAGTGGTAGGGCAATAATCAAAACCCGCCGCTAATACGGTTTAGCATTTAAACCGCAAAACCCCGCAGGTGCAAACTTGCGGGGTTTTGTTGTTTGTTTGCGGTGAATAGTTGCCATATATGGCTATGTTGTGCTTCGGTTTGTGTATTTTTGTGCTGCCAAAGCCGGCAACGTACAACCTATATGGCTATTATACGGTCAATGTAGCATTAACCTCATCGGTGTAATAAAAACAGCCCAACCAACAGAGGCGGTTTTGTTGTCGCCGCCGCATTGGTATAAATTAAACTCATCGGTACATGCAAAATCATAAAATTGCTCCTATTTCTTTAACCTTCTTCTTAATTCTTACTGTTTTACTATTCTCTTTCTGCCGCGAAGATGAAATAACCACCAACCCGGCCGACCGGCCGGAGTTTTCTACCGATACGCTGGGTTTTGATACTGTTTTTACTACCCTGGGCTCTACTACCAAAAGTTTTTTATTGTACAACCGCCATAATAAACGACTCAATATTTCATCGGTAAAACTGGCTGGCGGCAGCAACTCCCCTTTCAGAATAAATGTAGATGGCATTTCGGGTACCGAAATTAATGATGTGGAAGTGTGGGCAAATGACAGCCTGTATGTTTTTGTAGAAGTAACCATAGACCCCAACGACATAAACACTCCCTTTGTGGTGGAAGACTCTATATTTTTTGAAACCAACGGCAACCTGCAAAAGGTAGTTTTGGTAGCTTGGGGGCAAAATGCCCACTTTTTCGGGCCCGGAACCCCAAACGGCTATTTGGTAGGCACTACCGGAGATACTACCTGGACCAACGACAAACCCTATGTAATTTTTGACGGCATCATTGTTGACACGCTTAAGCGCCTGAGCATTGACCCCGGCTGCCAGATTTTTATGCACAACGGCGCTATTTTGTACGTAAAAGGCTCGTTGCAGGTAAACGGCGGTACCGATACCACCCAAAACGTGGTGTTTACCGGCACCCGCCTGGAAGATTACTACGACGGCATACCCGGCCAATGGGGCGGCATTTACCTGCTGAGCGCCAGTTTTGACAATGAAATTAAGGGCGCGGTTATTAAAAACTCGCTCTTTGGCATACGTGTTGACTCGGTAACGGTAAATAACCGGCCCAACCTTATTGTTGGCAACAGCATTATCAGAGATGTGTTCGATTCGGGCATTATTGGGCTTTCTACCGGCATTGTAGGGTATAATTGCTTAATTTACAACTGCGGGCGGCACAACCTGCAATTGGAGTACGGCGGGCAATACACCTTTGTGCAATGTACGTTTGCCAATTACAGCAATGCCATTATTAACCACCGCGACCCCATTGTGCGCATTGGCAACTATTACCCGGCCGGCGATGTGGTAAATATTTTCCCCTATACGCAAACCGGTTTTACCAACTGTATTATTTACGGCTCAGAAGAGGAAGAAGTATTGCTGGATGACGGACTGGAAGGCGGCGACCCCAATTTTGTAACCACCTTTAACCATTGCCTGCTAAAAACCGAACGCACCGCCGATAACCCGATATTTACCGCCTGCCTGCTAAACCCGGCATTTCAGGATACGCTGTTTGTAAGTTCCTTTGAGCGCGATTTCCGCCTGAACGACGACTCGCCCTGTATTAATGCCGGCTTGTCTGATTACCAGTTAGACCTTGGTTTTACCATTATTACCCCCAATACCGATTTATTGGGCAACCCGCGCAACGACGGCGCCTGGGATATGGGCTGTTACGAGTTTACACCATAAAGGAGCCGGTATTTTTTTCGGGGTTGCGTTAAAATATAACCGTTTTGTTGCCGTGTATAAACACGCGGTCCTGAAACACCCATTTGAGGGCCTGTGCCAAAACATCTTTTTCTACTTCGCGGCCGGCTTTTGCCATGGCGTCGGCGCTGAAACGGTGGTCAACGCGTATAACGTTTTGATCAATAATGGGTCCTTCGTCTAAGTTGTTGTTAACAAAGTGGGCGGTTGCGCCTATAATTTTTACCCCGCGCTCATAGGCCTGCCGGTAGGGGTTTGCCCCTATAAAGGCGGGTAAAAACGAGTGATGTATGTTAATGATGCGGTTGGGATAGTGTTGCACAAACTGCGGGGTAAGTATGCGCATGTACTTTGCCAGTACCAAATATTCGGGGTTGTAAATTTGGAGGGCTTTCAATACGGTTTGCTCGTGTTCTTCGCGGGTTTTATGCTCATGGCTGATGTAGTGAAACGGCACCCCGAATTTTGCTACCAGTGATTGCAGCATATTGTGGTTGCTCATTACGGCCAATATGTTGGCATTGAGTTCGTCATAGGCGTAGCGTATGAGCAAATCGCCAAGGCAATGGTGTTCTTTGGTTACCAGCAGTACAATATCTTTTTTCTTTTTGGGGTTTAGCCGTATGTTTACCCCTTTTGGCAGTTGTTGGGTAAGGTGTGCAGTGAGGTTATCGGGGTTAAGGTTGCCCTCAAACTCGGTGCGCATAAAAAAATGGTTGGTATCGCGATCAACATATTCATCGTTTTTAAGAATATTGAGCTGCTGTTGGTATAAAGATTGGGTAATTCGGAAAACAAGCCCTTTTTCGTCGGGGCAGTCAATGAGTAAAATATGGGTACTATCCATAGGGTGAAATGAGTTTTCGGGTAAAAAAAGTACAGCGATGTTGCCTTGAATAAACAGGGTGCAACATCGCTGCGCAAAAGTATAGAATTTACCCGAAATTACGAGCAACGGTTTTCTAACGGCGGTTTAGCTTGGCAAGCAGGCGCAAAATTTCGAGGTAGAGCCAAACCAGCGTTACCAACAACCCGAAGGAGGCGTACCACTCCATATAACCGGGCAGGTTGCGGGAAGCGCCCTGCTCAATAAAATCGAAATCGAGTACCAGATTAAGAGCGGCAATTACCACTACAAACAGGCTAAAACCTATGCCAATAAGCCCCGACTCGTGTATATAAGGAATATGAATGCCAAAGAAACCCAGCACAATGGTGGCAAGGTAAATGAGGGCAATGCCGCCGGTAGCCGCAACCAACCCCATGCGAAAGTTATCGGTTACTTGAATGTAGCCCGATTTATACACAAACAGCATAGTGGCAAACACCCCCAGGGTCAGCAAAATTGCCTGAAATACGATGCCGGCCATTTCGGCCTCAAACAGGGCAGAAATAGCGCCAAGGCATAAACCCTCTAACAAGGCGTAAAGCGGCGCTGTGTAGGGCGCCCATTCTTTTTTAAATATGGTAACCATGGCTACTACAAAGCCGCCAATGGCGCCGCCAATTAAAAACAGCGGCACTGGCATACTCCACGAAAAAGCAGCCGAAAGCACCAGCAAGGCCAATAACATAAGACTTTTGTTGACGGTGCCGTTTATGGTCATTACATCGGCATTTTGCCCGTAGGAGGCGGGAGCCGGCAAATTTTGAAACACTTTGTCGGATAATGCAGGATTGGAAGTTCTCATTATATGGGGTAATTTTTAGTTTACAATAGATATGAGTAAAACGTTTAAAGCCCGAAAATAGTTCCGGTTCGGGTGAGGCAAGACAAATTTATGGAGTAATTTTTTTTCGGAATATAGATAGTTGTTGTCCGTGGTATGGCGTTACTTCAATTTCTTCCCAGTTTAGCTGTTTAAACAGCAACTGCACCACGCTGGTGCCGGCATACAAAAAATTGCAGCCTAATTGTGGCGCCAGTGTTTCAACTGTTTTTATTAATTGGGTGGCTATGCTGCAATGCCTGAATTGGGGCTGTACGTATAAACCGCTCAACCAAGGTCCAAGCTGCGGTCGAGTGGTGATGGAACTGTGTGTAATGCTAACCGTTCCGGTTATTTGGCTGTTGTTGTTGAGCGACAGCAAAGCCATAGGAATGGTGTTGGTGTTGGTTCTTTGCAAAAAATCGGCCGCTATGGTTTGCTCGCTGACCGCAGCAAAAAAATCGGGCCATTCTTCTTTAAACCATCGGGCAATTATGGCGGCGGCTTCGGGTTTTTGTTGCAGGTACAGCACTTGAATATCCATAGTTCGGGCGTTTTTTAGCTGGCCGGCTATACCGGTGTTTCGGGGAGTGGTACAGGATTTACCGTTTTGGGGGGCAATATTTTATGATACCATTCCAGCAAATCTTCGGGAAGATGTGCAGTATCAAAAGGCAGTTGGCGAATTATTTCGATAAGCGAATTAATGCGGGCTTCCAGAGAATGGTATTTATTGAGCACCACCACTTTTTTATCGTGCAATACACAATACCCCGAATTAAAACTGCCCTTGCCCGTGCGCAGGCGATAACCGCCCTCTTTCAGCAAATTTTCCAGTGCATCGAGGGTGTGTTGGGTGTAGCGCATACTGTTAAAACAATTTTTGTGTAATATACGGAACAAAATTACCATTTCCTGTAAAAACCGGGCTGTTTTTTAAGTAAAAAAGCCTACTTTACAAACCAATTTTATAGACGGAACGGTTAAAATTGCGCGTTTTTAAAAAACTTGCCCCTTTTTTCCTGTTCGCAGCAGTAAAATTATGCCAGATTATTTAATTTTGGGGTTTTAATGTAACCTTGCATTAAAGGGAAAGCGTACTTTTGCAGAGTACAGTCGTTTTTTTGATACAATTACCTTCAATGCGGAATATCCGTTGTTTAGCAGATGTCAAAAAAAACGTGTAATTTTAGGTTTCTATCCCGCAACAATGCAACAGAACAATTAATTGACAATTTTTAGAACAGTAGCGCTATGAAAAAACTATCGACCCTCCTGGTTTTTATCTGTTTAATGGCAATGGTTTCAAATAGTACGGCACTGGCACAGGCAAGTTGTGTTGGTACTGCTACCCTCAATGTAACCATAAACACCTGTGTAACGGGTGAATTGGTAAAAGCCACTGCTTTATTACAAGGCGCCTACTCCACCGGCGGGCAAATGCAGGTTTCATCGGGTTTTTTCAACCAAATTCCACTAACGCAGCCCTACCAAAGCGCCCCATGGGGATACGGCGGCAGCGAAAGTATTGCCAGCCGCCCAGCCAATATGATAGACTGGGTATTGCTGGAAGTTTATAACGCCGCCGATACCAGTTTGCTTGAAACCAAAGCGGCCCTGCTGTTAAACAATGGCAGCATTGTAGATGTAAGCTATATAAGCAACCCCACAGTAGGCGGTGTGTATTTTCAAAGTGTGGTAGCCAACTCTGCCTATTATTTAGTAGTGCGCCACCGCAACCACATGGCAATTATCAGTCGCACAACAGTTACCCTGCCCAATGCCGGTGCATACAATTTTACCAACTTTAACAACGTAATGGGCGGCGCACCCCAGGTGGCCAACATGGGCAGCGGCTACTACGCCCTGCTGGCCGGAGATTACAGCGCCAACGGTATTATTTCGGTAGTGGACTATAACGGTTATGCACAACTGCCCCTGCCTCCGCCCAACAGTTATGTTGACAACGATTTTAACCTTGATGCCAACGTAACCACGGCCGATTTTAACCTGTACCGCCCCAACTCAAGCGCCATTGGTATGCCCGCCATCAGGTATTAACCCAATCGTTTTTTACTGCACCCATATAACTTTGCTTTAAACGCCGCTCTACCACACCTTGTTAACCTGAAAATAAGTAATTATGAAAAAATATTCTCTTTATTTGCTGCAAGTAATACTAACCCTTATGGTGTGCGGTACAGTTGCAAAAGTGATGGCGCAAACCGGCAGTTGTGTGGGTACAGCCAGCCTGGCAGTGGTTATTGAAGATTGCACTTTTATTAACGAAGCATCTTTTGACAACTACTATAAAATGTTTCCCAACCCTGCCAGCGAAACCATTACCATACAGTGTGCCAACGGTGCACCTCAAGATGCCACCGTAACCCTGCTGAACATGGTGGGGCAAACCCTGCTGCAAATACCTTTTTCGGGCCATGTAATGCTCGATGTCAGCGCCTACCCGGCAGGCTTATATTGCATAACGGTGCAAAGCGGCCAAAAAATAGCAGGCAAACGCATTGTAATAAAATAATGCCTGTCTGGGAGTAATCCCGCCGTTTTTTACCTTGCAAGTTTTGCTCCAAAAAAATCTAAGAGGTGGGTGGCATGTTAGTTTTGTTGGTAACCACGTCCGTCAATGTTGCGGCATACCCGCAATTACCCGTTTACCGCCCCGAACACACCCCTAAAACATGCCAAAATTGAGCATTCTGTTTTATCTGCTTCAAGATGACTGTTTTTTTGGTTAAAAACAGCTAATTAATCGTTCAAATCAATTAAAAAATTACGCCCAACTGCGTATATTTGCACCTCATTTTACGTTTGCGCTTTTTGCGCCGGCATAGCTCTCACCACTTTAACACCATTTTAAAGTTCTGCATCATGAAAGAAACTGCAATTGCACGTCTTGAACAACTGCTTGAAGAAAACAACGCACAAACTCTTCGCAACCAACTTAGAGGAATTAAAACCGATTTTAACAACGCCCGCCGCGAATTAATTACCCAGCTTCGCGAAGCGTTTGAAAACGAATGGAAAGAGAAATTAAGCGGAATTGAAGCCCAAAATGAAAATACCGATACCGAGGTAAAAACCGAAGTACCCGAAAAACCCAAATTTACCCCGCCGCACGACACGCTCGATGACCGCTTTGAGGAACTGCTCAAAAAAGCCGATGAAGTATTGCACGAGTTTGAAAAGCAAAAAGCGGCAGAAGCAGAACGCCTGCTCACAGAAAAACAAAAAGTGTTGGAAAAAATTACCGCCCTTGCTCACTCTGTTGGCACCGATGGTATTGGCGAAACCTTTAAGCAGTTTAATGCCCTGCAGGAAGAATGGAAAAAATTAGGTAATATTGCCGATGAGCGCTACAAAGAAATGCAACTGAACCACAGCTATCAGGTTGACCTGTTTTACCACAACGTAAACCTGATGAAGGAAATGCGCGAACTGGACTCTAAAATTAACCTGGAAAAGAAAAATATCATCCTCGAAAAAATGCAGCAACTCCTTGAGTTGGATGCCATACAGGAAATTGAGGCGCATGTAAAAGAACTGCAACACAACTGGAAAGAAATCGGACCCGTTACCGCCGACCAAAAAGAAGAAATAAACCAACGTTTCCGCACCCTTATTGATGATATTTATGCAAAAATAAGAGGGCACTATGGCGAACGCAAACAACATTTGCAGGAAAACCTGCAAGTTAAACAAACGCTCATTGACAAAGTAGCCGCCATTTTGGAAGAAGACCTGGGCACCCTGAAAAACCTGCAGGAAAAAACCGATGAAATTATGTCCATACAGGAAGAATGGAAAAAAATCGGCCCATCGGAAAGAAATGAAGAAATCTGGCAGTCTTTCCGCGAAACCTGCGACAGGTTTTTCAACATTAAACAAACCTTCTTCAAATCACTTGATCAGGAACGCGAAAAAAACAAGCTGCACAAAATGGCCCTTTGCGAAAAAGCAGAAGAACTGCAATACGATACCGATTGGAAACGCACAAGTGACCTGTTGGTAAAACTGCAAAAAGAATGGAAAGCCATTGGGCCGGCAAAACCCGGCGAAGAAAGAAAATTGTGGGACCGGTTTAGAACCGCCTGCGACAAATTTTTTGATGCCAAAAAAGAACACTTTAGCAGCCGCGGACAATCTGAACAGGAAAACTTAGCTAAAAAAGAAGAACTTATTGCCCGCGTAGAAGCCTTTGAATTTGGTCCCGACCGCGATGAAAATTTCCAGAAGTTGCAAGATTTCAGCAAAGAATGGAAAGAGATTGGCTTTGTACCTATTAAAGATAAAGAACGCCTGCAAAAAGCATTCACCACCGCCCTTGATGCCAAATACGAAAAGCTGAAACTCGACCGTGAACAACGCATAGCCATGAAGTTTAAGAGCCGGGTGGAAAATATTATCCATTCCGAAAATGGTTCGCAGGCGGTAAAAACCGAACAACAAGCCATTAAAAACCGTATTGAAGAACTGCAGGCAGACATTGCACAATACGAAAACAACCTTGGGTTCTTTACCAATATTAAAAGCGATAACCCGCTCATTAAAGAGGTAAAAGAAAAAATCGGGAAACTGAAAAACGAAGTTTCCGATTTGAGAACCAAACTGAAAATGTTGTCCGCAGTACAAAAAGAAGCGGCAAACTCCGGCAATGGCAGCAATGCCAAAGAAGCCGAAGTAAGAGAAATTGCCATTCAGGAAGCCGAAACCGAAGGCGCTCCTGCCGCCGAAAATACAGAAACCGCAGCAGAAGATTAATAAATTACTGCACCATTTCCTGCAAAACCTGCCGTTTGTGCCCTGCGTACCGGCAGGTTTTGTTTTTTACCCATAACCGCCGCCCACCATGAAAATACTCTACATCTTCCCCCACCCCGATGACGAATCTTTCGGGCCCGCAGCCGCCATTTGGAACCAAATTCAACAAGGAAACGAGGTATATTTGCTCACCCTTACCAAAGGCGGCGCTACCAAAGTGCGGTTTCAATACCAATATTCCATTGAACAAATGGGCAATGTGCGCTATGCCGAAATGCAGCAAGTTGCCCAAGTGCTGCAACTTGCCAACCTGACCGTTCTTGACCTGCCCGACAGCGGACTGAAAGAATTAGACCCACGCCTCATTGAACAAGCAGTAGAACAGCATATGGCACTTATACAGCCCCACATAGTAGTTACCTACCCTGTGCATGGCATAAGCGGGTTTCATGACCATTTGGTAACCCATGCAGTGGTTAAGCGCGTATTTGTAACCATGCAAGACCGCGGCTGTAATTACCTTAAACGGCTGGCTTTTTTTACCCTTTCGGAAGAAACAGCCAATGCCAACCAGGGCATACATAGGCTTCAAGGCTCAAAACCCGATGAAATTGACTGCATAACTCCCCTATCGGCAGCAGATAACGAAAAAATGAACGAGGCGCTCAATTGCTATCAAACATACACCACCGTAATTACGGATAGCATAAAAAAAAGCGGTGTTTTCACCCATGCCTGTTTCGAAATTTTTAAAGAGCAGCATCAGCCGCCGCTAACCGCGTTAACTCACAAGCTTTCCTAAAAACCAGCAATTTTCAGTAACCCATGGCGCGGTTTAAAAAATCATTCAGCGGTTTAAGGGTTTTAAAGGTGTTGACCAATTTTTGGGCAAGGTCATTTTCGCACATTTGGGCATCGGTAAAATTATGCGAAGCTACATAGCCGGTATATTGCAGCAGGTGTAGATGCGGGTGGTCTTTGGCATAACCTTTCGGGGCGGTTTTCAGTTTCATATCTTCCAATTGCCCGAAGGTGGCGGCATAATGGGAGGTGTGGTAATTAAAAACCAATAATGTGATATAAATTAATAAATTAAGCCCTCGAGTATTACCGGAACAGATTATCCTCAAGTAGTTATAGTAAAACACAGTTGCATTGCCTAAACAACGTCCATAAACCTATGCCCCGATTTGTTTGTTTGTTGCTTGGTACAAGACACAAGGTGAATGAAAAAGGTATTATTTTTATTAATAACCCTCTTCCATATTATCTGGATTAGTGCGCAAGATTTTGATATTTACAAAATAGGGGTAGCTCAGGGCTTGTCGCAGGGCATGGTTACCTCCATGATACAGGATTCCGACGGGTTTATCTGGATAGGTACCCTGAGCGGATTAAACAGGTACGACGGCAACCGGTTTAAGGTTTTTACCCATAACCCCAACGACCCCTACTCGCCTTCGGGCAATTTGGTAACCGGTTTGCTGCAAGATTCAGAAGGGCGCATTTGGGTGGGTTATCAGGAAGGGTTAGACTGTTACATTCCCAAAACAGGGCGTTTTTACCACCTTGGCACTGCCTATAATGTGTTTAACAAAAAAGGTAACTATTTAGGTACTCTTAATTGATTGATAATCAACGCTTTGTAAAATTTTTTGTTGTCGAAATTATTAAAAACCAAGCACATTTTCGTTTTTCTGTTGCGAATCTTTCAACAAAAATACTGTTTTTTTAAACAGAAAGCATCGAAATGTTCATTTAAATGCAAAATTATCAAAAACGGCACCTAAATAGTTACCAAAAAAGAACAAAACGCAGCGCCTGTGCATCAATCGGCAAACGGCAATATTTGGCTGGAAGGCAATACTATGGTTGCGGCAGTAACCGTACCCAATGATTTTCCGGAAAATCCACTCAGTGTGCAACGCATCAGTTATCGGGTATTTGATATCAACAACGGTTTACCTTCAATTGATATTTACAACCTTTTCATTACTAATCTTTACAACAAGCAAACAGGTATTCAGCTCACCAATAATACCTGTTTTAAGTTTAACCCTGCTCAAAATACGTGGCAACAAGTTTTGCCGGGTTTGCAAAACCAAAACCCCGAATCGGCAGGTTCCGAACTGGTGTATGACAGTTTCAGACAAGGTTACTGGGGGCTGTTTAACCAATCTTTGCAGCTGCTCAAAAATGGCAAAGTGCAACAGCAGCTAAACCTGCCCGATTTAAACATACTCTGCAACCGATACCATATAAGCAGCCGCCACTTTTATGCCGATAAAGAGGGCAACCTCTGGATGTTGGCAATGTACAACAACGGCAGGCACCTGTACCGAATTATTCCGTCTGATGTAAACCACGGTAAACCGCCTGTGGCAGAACCTTTGTTTAAAGATGAAAAAGCATGGGTAGAATTTAAATCGCTTTTGCCCGATAAACAAGGCACTATATGGCTCGGAACCGTTGGTCACGGATTAGTGCAACTAGTGCCTAAACCCAAGTACTTTACCCATTACCTTGCCGGTCATTCCATAAACAGCATACGACACATACCCAACAGCCAAAACCTCTATATTCAGAAAGGCAGTACAGCCTACCGCTTTCAACCGCCAAATACCTTAGAAACCACAACTATAACCTTTCAAAACAAGCAATATCCGGCAGTTTCTATGCTTGCTGCATCGGGCGGAGCAATTATAGTGCGCTCTATTGAAACAACACACCTCAAAAACCACTTATTGTATTGTCGCTTGCCTAATGGTACAGAACAAATGTATATACTGCCCGAATCTTATTTTGCCGACCCGCTTTTTGAAGACCGGCAACGCCGCGTTTGGCTTGCCGGCAGTATGGGCATCTTTGCCTGCCTTTTGCCCAATGCCGATACGCTGCTTACCTACTCCTACCAGCATGTTTTGCAAACGGACAACAGCAATTTGACTATTAAACAGATGTACCAAAGCGCCGATGACAATTTTTGGATTGCTACCCAACAGGGGCTTTTGCAAATGGCAGCGCCACTCCAACAACAGCCAACATTTAAACGCTGGAAAACCGACCCCAATAACCCCTACTCGCTCAGCAGCAATGCCATTATGGCGGTTTTAGATGACCCCGCCCAACCCGAACGTTTCCTGTGGGTGGCTACCAACGGAAACGGCCTCAACAAAATGGATAAAACCACCGGCAACTGCATACACTTCACCAAAAACAACGGGCTGCCCGATAACGTAGTTTATGGCATTTTAGCCGACTCGCTCGGCAGGCTATGGCTCAGCACCAATTTCGGCTTATCCTGTTTTACCCCGCAAACCAACCATTTCCGGAATTTTACCGCCGAAGACGGGCTGCAAGACAATGAGTTCAACAACCAGTCTTTTTTTAAAGATGAACAAGGCACAATGTATTTTGGCGGAATAAACGGACTAACCGCCTTTAAACCCGAATCTATACTACCCGATGCCAACTTAGCCCCCGTTTTTTTTACCGAACTTAAAATTAACAACCAATTTACCGACCTGCGCGACAGCCTCGGCATTTTGCAGTTGCCGTTAGAGTTTTCTGAAACCATTTACCTTAAATATTACCAAAACTTCCTTACCATTAGCTATGCCACCCTTAATTATGCTCAAAAAAACAACAGCACCTACTACTATAAATTAGACGGCATAGACAAAGACTGGGTTTTTGCCAACCACAACGCCGAGTTGAGCTACCCAAACCTTGCTCCCGGGCATTATACCCTTCAGGTTGCCAATGTAAACCAAAGCGGCTTGCGCAACCCCCACCCCGCAACATTGCAGGTTGTTATTACACCCCCTTGGTGGCGCAGCCGGGTTGCCTACATCACCTACGCACTTCTATTGCTTGCCGCCATAGCAGGCGCTTTCAGGTTTCAGGCAAACAGGCTTAAACTCCAAAACCAACTTTTGTTTAAACAAAAGGAAGCCCAAAACCTGCAAGCCTTAGACGAACTCAAAACCCGATTTTTTACCAATATCACCCACGAATTCCGCACCCCGCTTACCCTTATTCTGGAACCCGTAAAACAACTGCTCCAAAACCCCAAAGCAACTGATTTTTCGACCCAACATCGCATTATTCTTAACAACGCTACCCGACTGTTGGCGCTGGTAAATCAACTTTTAGACCTTTCTAAATTGGAAGACGGTAAACTCCAAACCAACTGGGTGGAGGGCGACCTGCTGCTGATACTGCGCGAAATTTACGACTACTTTTTGCCTCTTGTACACAAAAAAAACCAAACCCTTGTTTGGCAAACCAAACTTACCGAGCTGCAAGGTGTTACCGACCGCCAAATGTTGGAGAAAATCACCTATAACCTCCTCTCTAATGCCCATAAATTTACCCCAAACGGTGGCAAAATAACGCTACGCATCGGGCAAACCGATCCCAATTTCTGGACTCTCACCGTAGAAGACTCCGGCATTGGCATGGCACCCGAGAATCTGCCGCATATTTTTGACCGGTTTTACCAAACCGATAACTCGCTTACCCGCCGCGGCGAAGGTACCGGCATAGGACTGGCGCTGGTTAAAGAACTTTGCCAACTGCTAAACGCACAAATATCGGTAAACAGCGAACCCGGCAAAGGAACTGAATTTACCCTTACTTTTCCGCTTTACCCCCAGGGTGCTGTGGCTGCTAACACTTTATCCGCCGCCGGCAAACTCGCTTTTAAAGAAATATTGGAAGCCGAAACCCAACCAATTGAAGGCATAACCACGCAACCCAACAAAGAAAACGCCAACACCGTGCTGCTGGTAGAAGACAATGCCGAAATGCGCCAATACCTTACCATGGTACTTACCCAGCACGGCTATGCCATTGCCGAAGCCCCAAACGGCAAACAAGGACTTGAACTTGCCCGCCAAATAATGCCAGACCTCATTATTACCGATGTAATGATGCCCGAAATGGACGGATACCAAATGACCCAACTCCTGAAATCTGATGCCGTTACCTCGCATATTCCCATTGTAATCCTTACCGCCAAGGGCAGAACAGAGAGTAAAATAGAAGGCTACCGCCGAGGTGCAGATGCCTACCTGCCCAAACCGTTTAGTACCGAAGAATTACTGGTACGGCTTGCCCAACTCCTCCATATGCGCCGACTGCTGCAAGAAAAATTTGCGCAGGCAACCTTGCCCAACGCTACACAAACACTACCCCATCAAGCCGAGGAAGAAGAGGCTGAAAAACTCCTTTCCGATATTGACCGGCAATGGTTGCAAACCCTCCGCAACGCTATACAGGAAAAATTGCCCGACGAGCATTTTATAGTGGACAATTTGCTGCCTACCCTCTTCATGAGCCGCACCCAGTTTTATGCTAAGGTTAAAGCCCTTACCGGCGAAACTCCCGCCCGACTGCTGCGCAATGCCCGTTTGGACAAAGCCTACCAACTGCTTGCCGAACAACCCGGTTTGCGGATACAGGAAGTAGTGTTGATGGTAGGGCTTAATGATACCAAACATTTTGCCGTTCTGTTTAAAGAGCGTTTTGGCATATTGCCACAGCAATTGATTAGAAAATAATCCCAATCTAAGCGGTATAAGTTTCAGCAGGGGTGCTTAAAGCCCATATGGGTACATTTACCCCGCTTTAATAGTACAAACCGTTCCGCCAACGAACGGTGGGCAGCCCTAATTATGCCTTATGGGTGCGTTTGGCAAATTCTACCACCCGGTTTATGCCCCCAAGCCCTTTCGCCTAGCAACAAAGCATGGCTAATCAGGCTCCGGCATTTATACAAACCTGCCTTTATAACAAGGAAACCAATGTTAATACCCTGGCAACACACGTTGCTATGAGCCGTATCCTCTTTTATAAAAAAGGTAAAACACTACCCCTGCCCGGGCGCTATATCATGCGCGGCTGCAAGAAACTTATCGGTTGCTGCATGAACATCAGGTCGAAAAAGCAACTTGGATTGTTCAAGCTGTCGGGCGGAGCGATGTAAAAACTTTACAGCGCTTATTAAAAAAACGCTTCAGAATTCCTCCAAACCAACTGAAAAAACGGCAAAAACTGCCTGAAAACAGTTTTTGGTACAATTACCCCCCCAATATTGTACAAATACCCCCCTTTACAAAAGCACAATGCCTGTACTTTTGCCCGAAATACTTGACTATTTTCTCAAAACTCATTGTGTAAGACTTCATCTTTAATTAGTAATCTAAATTTTTTTCAACCATGTTAAAATTAACACTAAAACAAACAGCTAAAAGTATAGCCCTTATACTGTTGCTGTTACAATTCACCAACTTCCTGTTTGCCACATCAGTGCCGCCGCCTTGCCCCCAAGGCGCAACCTGGACGGCCCGCACGGCGGCAGAGGCAAATTCTTGGAATTCCGTAACATACGGCAACGGTCTTTTCGTGGCGGTGTCTGATAATGGCACGAACCGGGTCATGACCAGCCCTGACGGCATTACCTGGACACCCCGCACGGCGGCAGCAGCAAGTTCTTGGTATTCCGTTGCGTACGGCAACGGTCTTTTCGTGGCCGTGGGGCTTGGAATGGGCACGAACCCGGTCATGACCAGTCCGGACGGCATTACCTGGACGGCCCGTACGGCAGCACAAGCAACCCAGTGGCTTTCCGTTACGTATGGCAACGGTCTTTTCGTAGCGGTGGCAGCTACTGGCACGAACCGGGTCATGACCAGTCCGGACGGCATTACCTGGACGCCCCGAACGGCGCCGGCTGAGGGGTGGTTTTCCGTAACGTACGGCAACGGTCTTTTTGTGGCGGTGGCGGGTTATGGCACGAACCAGGTCATGACCAGCCCTGACGGCATTACCTGGACGGCCCGCACGGCGGCAGCGGCAAATTCTTGGAATTCCGTAACATACGGCAACGGTCTTTTCGTGGCAGTGTCATCAAATGGCACGAACCGGGTCATGACCAGCCCAGGTCCGCTCGCTGCCTCTGTGAGCATCACCGCCAACCCCGGCAACAACATCACCGCCGGCACAAGCGTCACCTTCACCGCCACGCCCACCAATGGCGGCGCCACGCCTGCCTACCAGTGGAAGAAAAACAACACCAACGTGGGCGCCAACAGCCCCACCTACATGGACAATACCCTCGCCAACGGCGACGTCATCACGGTGGTGATGACCAGCAGCGACCCCTGTGCCAGCCCGGCTACGGCAACGAGTAATTCAATTACCATGACGGTGACCAGCTCTTGCATCTTGCCCACCGTTTTTGACGTAACCGGCGGTGAATGGTACTGCCCGGGTGTGGGAGGCTCAGAAGTAGGTCTTTCCGACTCCGAATTGGGCGTCAACTATCAACTGCAAAACTTCTCGGTGAATGTTGGGAGTGCCGTACCAGGTACCGGAAGTGCCCTTTCCTTTGGTACTTTCACCAGCGGGCAATATACTGTGGTAGCTACGAATGTTGGCAGCGGTTGCACTATAGACATGAACGGAGTTAAAAATTTCGGCGAATATTTTCAATCGTTTTTTTATATTGGTGAGCAACATAATTGCGGTGAAGATGTACTTACCGTTTACGAGTCTGAGGGCGGACAACAGGCGCCTTACCTCTGGTCAACCAACGAGACTACCCAATCCATCACCGTTAACCAATCCGGAACGTACACCGTGACCGCCACCGACCTCAATGGTTGTACGGGCACAGCCTCAGCTAATGTTGTGGTCTCTGCGTTGGTAACCCCCTCCGTCTCCATCTCCGCCAACCCCGGCAACAACATCACCGCCGGCCCCCCCGTCACCTTCACCGCCACGCCCACCAACGGCGGCACCACACCCACCTACCAGTGGAAGAAAAACAACGTGAACGTGGGCGCCAACAGCCCCACCTACATGGACAATGCCCTCGCCAACGGCGACGTGATAACGGTGGTGATGACCAGCAGCGACCCCTGCGCCAGCCCGGCCACGGCGACGAGCGATGCGATTACGATGACGGTGACACCCTGTGTTTCTGCGGACTTACCCATGTTCAGCGGCCTCGGTGCTACCTACTGCGACCTGGATGCCCCCGTCACCCTTACAGGCAACCTGCCCGGCAGCGATGCCTACTTCGACGGACCCGGCATCACCAACCATGGCGACGGTACGGCCACGTTCACGCCTGCCGATGCCATTGGCAGCGGGACTGTCCGGTATCTCTCCACAGCCATAGACTGCCCGGAATGGATGGCCGCAACTGCCGGCCAGGACCATAGCGTAGCCCTGAAAAGGGACGGCACACTCTGGGCCTGGGGCGACAATACTTACGGACAGCTTGGCAATGGTACCAATACCCGTGAACAGATACCCGTGCAGATTGGGACGGACAATGACTGGGCGGCTATCGCTTCCGGTATCTACCATACGGTAGCCATCAAGACAAACGGTACCCTTTGGGCATGGGGCTTGGGTAGTTCTGGGCAATTGGGCAACGGAACCTTCACCAACAGCAACATTCCGGTTCAGATCGGCACGGACAATGACTGGGTAAGCATCCGTTCAAAAGGATACTTTACCATTGCACTGAAATCGAATGGAACCCTTTGGGCATGGGGCAGCAATTTTTTTGGGCAATTGGGCAATGGCACCAACATTAACAGCGGAGTCCCTGTGCAAGCAGGTACGGATACCGATTGGGCAGCCATCGCTGCCGGCTTCGGCCATACGCTGGCCATTAAGACAAACGGCACACTCTGGGCCTGGGGCTACAATAATTTCGGACAGACTGGCAATTCGGCTAACACACCCGCACAAATCGGTACTGACACGGACTGGGACAAAATCTTTGCCGGTTCAGCTCAAAGCTATGCCATCAAGACCAACGGTACACTTTGGTCCTGGGGGAGAAACTCAAATGGGCAATTGGGCATTGGCAATAATACTTCCACCAATACGCCTACTCAGGTGGGTTCGGATACCGATTGGGAGACCATGGTCGCTTCCGATGCCTGTCTCGCCCTTAAGTCAAACGGCGCCTTGTGGGGCTGGGGCACAAACGGAATTGGACAATTGGGCAACGGCAACAACACCGACACCAACACACCCGCACAAATCGGTACCGCTACCGATTGGACGGCTATCGGGATAGGTTCCGCGCATACCCTTGCCGTCAATAGCGGGGGATTCCTTTTCACAACGGGAGCGAACTCAGCTGCCCAATTGGGCAATGCTACCGTGGTCAGTAAAAACCAGTTTGGCAAGGTGGTATCTGCCTTTGCCTCATCACAGGTCACCGTAGATATTTGTCTGGCATTTGATGGTCTTGATCCTGTATATTGTTCCGGCGATGAGCCCGCCACCCTGACGGGCAACCACGCCCCCGACGGCACCTTCTCCGGCCCCGGCATCACCGACAATGGAAACGGAACTGCCACCTTCGACCCTGCCGCCGCCGGCACAGGGGGCACCGTTACGTACGAATATTACACCGGCCTACCCTGGAAAAAAGTGTCAGCAGGATATTACCATACCCTGGGCATCAAAGCCGACGGCACCCTTTGGGGCTGGGGATACGAATATTATGGGTCAATTGGCAACAGCGGGGACGACGATTCCAATGTGCCGTTACAAGTGGGTACAGACACGGATTGGGCTGATGTCTCCGCAGGAGCGTATCACTCCCTCGGGGTCAAGACCGACGGTACGCTTTGGGCATGGGGCAATAATGGTGCAGGACAATTGGGGATTGGCAACACCACGAACCAAAACATCCCCGTACAAGTAGGCGCGGCCACCGATTGGGCCTATGTGGAAGCCGGCGATGGCCGAAGTTTCGGCATCAAAACCGATGGCAGCCTCTGGGCCTGGGGCGCCAACGGCGGGGTGCCTGGTCCAGGGAGTAATCCTGCTGCTTTAACCCCGGTACAAATTGGCACAGAAACCAACTGGGCCAGTGTCTCCACGTTTACCTACCTTGGTCATGCACTGGCCATTAAAACAGACGGCACCTTGTGGGCCTGGGGATATAATAACAGCGGTCAGTTGGGTACGGGCAACAATAATAATTCCAATGTCCCTGTACAAGTGGGCACTGACACCGACTGGCAAAAAGCCGATGCCGGCTACAGGGCTTCATTGGCCATCAAAACAGACGGCACCTTGTGGGCCTGGGGCGAGAACGGTGATGGTCAATTGGGCAATGGCAGCACAAGTGACAGCAATATACCGGTACTCATAAGCAACGGCTGGGCATGTGTAGCAGCGGGTTATGAATACTCTTTGGGGGTAAAAACAGACGGCACCCTTTGGGGCTGGGGATACAATGGCGATGGCAACTTAGGCAATGGCACAGAGGATGACAGCAATGTACCCGTTCAAAGCGGTACAGCAACCAATTGGTCAAAGGTGTATGCTACGGTAGATGAATACTTCTCTTTTGCCCTTAATCAGGATGGAAACCTTTTCGGTTTCGGGGGTAATGGGGATGGGTATCTTGGCGACGGTACGTATGATGATTCCAGTACACCCGTACCCGTACAGGTTGATGAACCTTCGGCATTTGCTACGACAAGCCGGATAGTGACCGTTAATCCGCTGCCAACCGCAACCATTACCGGCACTGCCACAGCCTGCGGAAGCTTGAGCCTTACCGCATCGGGCGGCACATCTTTTGTATGGAGTGGCGGCAGTACCCCCAATCAGGCAGCAAACACGTTTACCGCATCGGGCACCTACACCGTAACCGTAACCGGCGCCAACGGCTGTACTGCTACCGCAAGCCAGATAGTGACCGTTAATCCGGCACCAACCGCAACCATTACCGGCACTGCCACAGCCTGCGGAAGCTTGAGCCTTACCGCATCGGGCGGCACATCTTTTGTATGGAGTGGCGGCAGTACCCCCAATCAGGCAGCAAACACGTTTACCGCATCGGGCACCTACACCGTAACCGTAACCGGCGCCAACGGCTGTACTGCTACCGCAAGCCAGATAGTGACCGTTAATCCGGCACCAACCGCAACCATTACCGGCACTGCCACAGCCTGCGGAAGCTTGAGCCTTACCGCATCGGGCGGCACATCTTTTGTATGGAGTGGCGGCAGTACCCCCAATCAGGCAGCAAACACGTTTACCGCATCGGGCACCTACACCGTAACCGTAACCGGCGCCAACGGCTGTACTGCTACGGCAAGCCAAATAGTGACCGTTAATGCGGCACCAACCGCAACCATTACCGGCCCATCCTCCGGCACCGGTAGTATAACTCTTACAGCTTCCGGCGGCAACACCTATGTATGGAGCGGTGGAAGCACCCCCAATCAGGCAGTAAATACATTTACCGCATCGGGTACTTATACGGTAACCGTAACAAGCATTAACGGCTGTACGGCAAGCGCAAGCAAATCAATAACCATAACAACACCCCCTATTACCGGCCCTACCAGTGTTTGTGTTGGGCAACCATTTACACTTACTGCATCGGGCGGCGGCACTTATGCATTTATTGGACCACTTGGTTTAAAGCGCGCTAATAGCACCGTTCCCACGTGGTCTATAACTCCCACCAGTACATCATTTACCGGTACATATAGTGTAATTATAACCGGTGGCAGTAACCCCGGCACTTACAGCATATTTGTTACGGTTAATGCATTGCCTCCTACACCAACAATTACAGGCAACAGCTTGGTTTGCTCCGGCTCAAACATTGTGCTTACTGCCACTGCAACCGGAGGCACCGCTTATTCCTGGTCTGGACCTTTGGGTTATACGGCTACAGGCGCTACCATGAGCCGTGGCCCCGCTTCATCTACTATGTCTGGCTCGTATGTAGTTACAGTTACCAATGCAGCAGGTTGTACCAAATCGGCAAGTAAATCGGTAACAGTTACAACCTGTAAAACGGGCGAGATAACTACCGCTGTTGATTTGAGCGCTTACCCCAACCCCACCAACGGAGAAACCATGGTTACCTTTACCGGCTACAACGCCCAAAAAACAGTACTAGCTGTATATGATGTTATGGGTAGAGCTGTAACAGTGTTGTTTGAAGGAATGACGGAGGAAAACACGGTTTACGAACTGCCTTTTAACACAGCCTTGTTGCCACCCGGCACTTACTATGCCGTTTTACAGACCGAAAATGGTGACAGGCAACAAATACGACTGCTGGTAATGCATTAACCGGTTGTTGTTCAGCCCGCAACATTCGGTTGCTGAAACATGGAATTTACCCCCCTGCGCCTTGAGGTGAAGGGGGGTTTTTCTTGTTAAGGCACTCACGTAGTTTTAATAACATGTTAAAAACCCATGGCGCGGTTTAAAAAATCGTTCAGCGGTTTAAGGGTTTTAAAGGTGTTAGCCAATTTTTGGGCAATGTCATGTTCGCACATTTGGACATCGGTAAAATTATGCGAAGCTACATAGCTGGTATATTGCAGCAGGTGTACATGCGGGTGGTCTTTGGCATAACCTTTCGGGGCGGTTTTCAGTTTCATATCTTCCAATTGCCCGAAGGTGGCGGCGAAATCGGGGTTTTGTAAGATAGCCAGAAATTCGGGCGTATGGTAGTCAATTTCCTGCCGTATCATTTTAAGCTGCGGAGCGGGCGGCAAGTAGCATCCGCCGCCGGCAAAACATTGGTTTCCGGGTTCTATGTGCAAGTAGTAACCGCATTGCAGGGAGTGCTTTCCGCCGCCGGTAAAATAAGCGCCCATGTTGGTTTTGTAGGGCGATTTATCGGGCGAAAAACGCACATCGCGGTAAATGCGAAACAAGCAGTCTTTAGCCTGTAAATGCCCGATGCTGTCGTCAAAAGCAGCCACTTTTTCTATAACCGATGCTACCAAAGCGGTTACATCGGCTTTTGCAGCTTCGTACAGGCTTTTATTTGCCTGAAACCACTCGCGGTTGTTATTTTCCTTTAGCAGGCGCAAAAAATCAAGGGTGGCCGGTTTCATAGATGTATGCAGGTTGTTTATTGATGGTACAAAGGTAAAAAACGGGCAAAAAATTGGGCAGCATGCTGCAATTATCTGTTGGCGGTGCGGCAGGCGGCGGTATGGCATGAGGTGCGGGCTTATTGCTTTTGCCGGTTTTGGGTACCCGTATTTTGTTGGGTGTTATCCTCATTGCCCCAGCCCAAATCAATACCCTTTAAAAAATCGAGGCCGGCTTTCAGGTAGTACGGCATATCATCGGCAGATTCGCGCAAGGGGTCTAAAGAAGCATCGGGCAAACCAAAGGCTTTACCAATTTCTTCCACACCATCAATAATTCCCTTCATCGGGGTAGCCACATCTACCGTATCGCCTTTTACCACCATTTTTCCGCCATCGGCAACTTCCACTTCCATATCTTGCAGGTTGCGCCGTAAATCGGCCACTCCCTCGCGGGCGGTTGTTTTTATGGAGTCTAATTTCTGCCAAACCTCCAACTCGTACCGGCGAAACACATCGGCAGTGCTTTCCTGACGGGGGTTTTGTGCCTGCAGGGCATTAAAGGCAGCAATTAACAAAACAGTGGTACAAAAAAGGTGAAAGTGTAAGCGTTTTTTCATGCACAGATTTTTTTGTGTAACGTAAAAATTCGGTTTTTATTGCCCCGAAATATTATTTGCACGGCACAACCTTGTTTTGGTGTAATCTTGAAGTGAAAAATAATCATCACCAGATGATTGCGGTACCGGTTGCCTTGTCCCAACATAAAAAATGTTTACTTTTGGCTTGACCCCACTTTTCGCACCCAAGCAGAAAATTATGTGTAATTACTTGACTAACAATTTATTATATAATAATATAATATTGATAGAATAGATAAATTATGTGTAAGTTGCTGATTATCAGCCTCAAATTTTCAAGGTGCGGAAAGTGTGCTTGACCCAAAAGTAACAAAAAGTCAAGCCTTCCTGAAAAGCGACTAAAAATCTGCACTTCTGGGAGCCTGCCCCGATTTCTCGGGGGCATGCGCCAATGCAAACGCAGGCACCGGCAGCGTTTAATAAACAACATAGTTAATGGCGTTTGCTGCGCCGACCCCCTAAATCCCCCAAATGGGGGACTTTTTAGCCCTCCGTTCCAATTTTCTTAACGCCGATTTTCAGAAGGGCACAAACAAGACATCGGATGTTTTTGAAACATCCGATGTCGAATTAACCCCTAACTTTCAAATTTTTTACGGAATAGTCCGTATAATGCTTTGTTTTTAAGGG
>NBMY01000143.1 GCA_002212985.1 Sphingobacteriales bacterium TSM_CSS | reverse complement strand
ATTTAGTCATGGCTACAATAACCCAAACAGCAAAAAACCTGCTTATGCAAAAAAACTAAGTGCTCCAACCCACATATAATGAAAAAGTCCCCTTTAGGGGATTTAGGGGTAACCAGCCCGCGCAAGCCTAAGCCTTAAAGAACCAAATTTCCCAACTCACAAGGCACCTCCTCGCGCAATCAAAATAAAACCGTTTGCAAATTACACACAAATCGGGCAATATGGTTAGCATAGTGCAATTCAGGCAAATGGCGCTCTCGTTTCCGCAGGTAACAGAGCAGCCGCATTTCGAAACCGCTTCTTTTAGAGTGGCAAAGAAAATTTTTGCCACCTTAGATGAGGGTAGAAACCGTGCCTGCCTCAAACTTTCGGAAACAGACCAAAGCGTGTTTACCGCCTTTGATAAAACCGCCGTTTACCCCGTACCCAACAAATGGGGTAAACAAGGCTGGACTTTTGTAGAACTGCAAACCGTACAACCCGATTTGCTGGCAGATGCCCTGCAATGCGCCTACCGCCACACCGCACCGCCCAAACTGACAGCCCTGCTGCCACCGCCAAATATGGCAGACTAACAAGCATGGGCGCTGATGCACGAAACCGGCTGTGCTTTCGGGTAACGCAGCTACCAAACCGGCACAGGCAGGGCGGTTGGTTATTTTCCTGTTTTTCAGAAAAAAAATACACCGCCGGACACCCGCCCGCCACAAAACAACATCTTTACCATTGAAACCCGGCAAAAGACTTAAAACACCAACAATAAGCGTACTACACAACCCATTTACACGTTAAACTAAGCGTAAAACACACTCTGCGTGACCGAGGAACAACTCATAAACCAATGTATTGCCGGAAACAGGAACGCACAACGCCTGTTATATGAACGGTTTGCGCCAGCCATGTTTGGGGTTTGCCGAAGGTATGTGCAAAATCAAACCGATGCAGAAGATGTATTGGTAACCGGTTTTTACAAAGTGTTTGCGCATTTACACGGTTTTGAAGGCAAAGGCAGTTTGGAGGGTTGGATAAGAAGAATTATGGTAAACGAAGCCCTTGCTTTTATACGGCAGCAAAACGCCAAAAAAAATCTTACATGGGATGAACTTGACCCCACCTATCAGGCTCATGCCAACGAACAAACCGATGACAAACTAAACGAAGCAGAAATACTGCAACTGCTGCACCACCTTCCGCCCGGCTACCGCACGGTGTTTAACCTCTACGCCATAGAAGGATACGGACACGAGGAAATAGCAGACATGTTGCAAATAAGCATCAACACCAGTAAATCACAACTTTTAAAAGCGCGTCGCATGTTACAAAAACTCCTTAGCAGAGTGGCATAAAATGCCCTAAAGCAAGGCGTTGCGGTTGCAGGTTTACACCACGCAGCCCCGGCAGACGCCATGCTTACAGCTATGGGTAAACACAAACATACCATAACTCTGGTAATTGAACACAAAAGCAAGTACCGGCAAGTTATTTTGTACCTTACGGCGGTTAGTCCGCTGCCAATAGTAAAACAAATACAGGCAATGAAACTGGAAGATATAGACCAACTTTTTAAAGACAACGAACGGCAGTTTGACCAAATGCCCGGCGAACAGCTTTGGGCGCGGCTTGAGCAACGCCTTGCCGAACAACCCGTTGCTCCGTTAGGGGAAGCGGGCGAAAAGTTGCCTCAAAAACAGTTCAGGCTTAGCGGTTTTTGGCGTTATGCCGCTGCTGCGGCGCTGATATTGGTGGTGTTGTCGCCGGTGGTGTTGTACCTGTTGGGTGTGAGCCAAAAAAAAGACGATCAAATGGCGGTAAAAATGGTTTCGGAACAGGTGGTAAATGAGAATAGGCTCGAATCTGCCGAACAAACAACAAGCGCACCGCCCGAATCTACAGCTATTTCATACAGCCGTGCCGATACGGAAACCAAAAGCAGTAACAGTAACCGACAGGTTATGCCTGCTGCCCCTATGCCGAAAAGTGTTGCCACAACAGAAGGCGAGTACGATGATGTTTTGGCCGAAAAGAAAGTAACCACTGTAAAACCCGGTTTTTCCGAAACAAAACAGCGCGCTTACCAACCACCCCCAAACATATCTTATGCAGAACCCGATGTTGCAGCATCGCAATCGCCTCCTCAACCCGGCAGAGCGTTGGCAAAAGAAAATGCAGATGAATCGGGCGCTTACAGCCAAAGGCAAGAAAATCTGAGTCAATCTGTAATTTCGGTACCTTCTGCAACCCCACCGTTGGCAGACCCTGTTTATTCGCGCTACTATTTAGGCATTGCATCGGCATTGGGGCAAAATGCAGTGCAAAACCTGCCCAAAGGCTACAATGCCACCGGCATCTATGAGCCGCCGGTAACCAATAATTCGGGTAAACCGTACATAACTCCGGCAGATGCAGAACGAGATAAAGCGGCAGAAACAGCCCCTGCCTCCAAAAAGAAACAAAATGCAAAATTGGCAGCCCCGGCAGCGGGTAGCAAAGAAGAAGCCCCTGCCCCAATTACCCTCAACAGCCTTGCATGGCTTTGGGGAACGTGGGTAAGCACGGCAAGCAATGCCACCGTTACCGAAAAATGGCAGCCCAACGGCACCGCTGTTATTAGCAGTACGGTAAACAACAATACCATTTTTTCTGAAACCGCCACCCTCAAAACATTGGGTTACAGACTGGTTTATACCATAAATAACCCCCAAACAAGAGCGCCCGAAACCTACCGGCTTACCGAAAATTCTACTGCCTACATACTCATTTTTGAAAGTATTGCCGCCACCACTTACCCCAATACCATTACCTACAGCTTAGAGGCTGCCAACAGCCTTCGGGTTACGTTTACCGGCATTGATACAAACGGACTGCTGATTCAAAACACCTTGCAATACCACAAAGAATAACCCGTTTCGGAACCAGCGTTTTGGATGCCAAACCCGGCTTGCTCTGGAGAATTTCCGGTTTGCTTCGGAATTTAATTTACTGTTCGGTTATTTTTACTTCGTGCGTTGTGTTTTCGTATTTGTGTTTTCTCCTTGTTCTCAACGTATGATTTTCTCCTTTTAGATTTTAAACATGTTTATAGTATTTCTTTCACTTCAAAAATCAACGAACCATGAAAACCATCTTATTAACTGTGTTACTGTTTATGCTTGGCGCGGGAAACTCCTGCAGCAATAAAGAAATGCAAGGCAGCGCCAAATCACTGAATTCCGATACTTCAGCTACGTATTTGACCACAAGCAACCCAAACGCCAATGCAAAAACTGCCGGCAATAACTCCAACAGCGTACAGGTGGCCATTTTGCTCGATACCAGCAACAGCATGGACGGGCTGATTGACCAGGCAAAATCGCAACTGTGGAAAATGGTGGGCGAACTTGCCCTTGCCCGCGACAAAAACGGCAATATTCCCGATATTGAAATTGCCCTGTATGAGTATGGCAACGACGGCTTACCCCCGGAAGGCGGCTACATTCGCATGGTATCGGAACTGACTACCGACCTGGACCTGATTTCGGAAAAACTTTTCGGGTTAAAAACCTACGGCGGCAGCGAGTATTGCGGGCAGGTTATTTCCAAATCGGCCGATGACCTTACATGGGCAGCAAGCAATGATGTATTAAAAGTAATTTTCATTGCCGGAAACGAAGAATACACACAAGGCACGGTAAATTACAAAGATGCCTGTAAAAAAGCCGCTTCAAAAGGCATTATTATTAACACCATATTTTGCGGACCTATGGAAGAAGGCATTAACACCAAATGGAAAGACGGCGCCGATTGTGCCGACGGCAAATATATGAACATAGACCAAAACCAAACCGTTGCCCATATTGATGCGCCGCAAGATGCCGAAATTAACCGCCTGAACGAGCAACTGAACGATACTTATATAGGTTACGGCAGCAGCGGTAAAATGCGCAAGGAAATGCAAATGGAGCAAGACAAAAACGCCAGCCAATACGGCACGGCCAATGCCGCACAGCGCGCCGCCACCAAAGCATCTTACAACTATAAAAATGCCTCGTGGGATTTGGTGGATGCCGTTGACGAAAAAGCTGTTGATTTGGCAAAAATGGATAAAGACGATTTACCCGAAGAAATGCAAAACCTGAAACCCGATGAGCGCAAAGCCTACCTTGAAAAAAAGGCTGCCGAGCGCAAAAGTTTACAAGATCAAATTAGCAAACTCAATGCCGAACGTCTTGACTATATTGCCAATGAACAGCGCAAAATGGCGCAGGAAAGCCCAACCAATACCCTTGATGCAGCCATTATTAACACCATACGCACCCAAGCCGAAAGCAAAGGCTATTTGTTTGAAAAAAAATAAATACCAAGTCATGAAAAACTTAATTTTAGTACTGCTATTTTGCCTGCTGCCGGCGGTTTATACCCATGCCGGCGGGCTAATGGTGGTTGCCCCCGAAGGCAGCAACTGGCATCCGCTCGTTTTGGCAGAACCCGAAATTTGGCCGCCGCGCCGCCCCATACCGCCGCCACCCGATTTTACCCCTTTTCAACTGGAGGTGAAATCGGAAAAGGCCGAGGTAAAAATTGACGGGCAAACCGCCCTTACCGCCATTGACCAGGTGTTTTACAACCCATCGGGTACGCGGTTGGAAGGGTATTTCCTGTTTCCGGTTCCTACCGCCGGCGTAATTGCCAATTTTTCCATGTTCATTAACGGAAAAGAGGTAACCGCCGAACTGCTGGATGCCAAAAAAGCACGGCAAATTTATGAAGATATTGTGCGGCAAATGCGCGACCCCGCCCTGCTGGAATACAGCAAAAGTGATTTGTTTAAAGTGCGCGTGTTTCCCATAGAACCGCGCGCCGATTTGCGGATTAAAATTTCGTACAGCGAAATTCTTACCCGCGAAGACGGTACCACCGAATATGTGTATCCGCTCAATACCGACAAACACGCAGCCAAACCGATACACAACCTTAGCTTGGATATTGACCTGCAAAGCACTGAAAACCTGAAAACGGTTTACTGCCCCACGCACGAAGCCGAAATTGTGCGAAAAGGCGACCATGAAGCCCGCATTGGCTACGAAGCCAAAGACGTAAAACCCAATTCCGATTTTAAACTGTATTTCGGAACGGGTAAAACCGAAATCGGCGTTTCGGGACTTTCCTATAAGGGCAACCGCGAAGACGGGTTTTTCCTCCTCTCCATCAGCCCGGGCATTGAAGAAGAGAATGCGCCGGTTGTAGCCAAAGATATTACCTTTGTATTAGACGTTTCGGGCAGCATGGCCGGCGAAAAACTCGATAAAGCCAAAGAAGCCCTTGCATTTTGCGTAAACAACCTCAATTCGGCCGATCGTTTTAACCTGGTGCGCTTTTCTACCGAAGCACGCACCTTGTTCGATGACCTGGAAACGGCCTCCAAACCCAACGTGCAGGAAGCCCTTAGTTTTATTGAAGACCTGAAACCTATTGGCGGAACCAACATTGACGAAGCGCTGGAAAAAGCCCTGAGTGCCAAAACCCGCCCCGACCGCCCCTATTTTGTGGTATTTATTACCGATGGCAAACCCACCGTTGGCATTACCGAAGAAGATGCACTGCTGAAAAAGGTTAAACAAAGCAATACCAACAACATACGCATTTTTACCTTCGGTATAGGAGAAGACCTGAACACACATTTGCTCGATAAAATAACCGAAGCTACCCGCGCTTTCAGAAGCTACATTCTGCCATCAGAAGATATTGAGGTTAAAATTTCCAACTTCTACACCAAAATCAATTCACCGGCGCTAACCGATGTAAAATTATCGTTCGGCCGCAGTGTTTCGGTATATGAGGTATATCCGCAAGATTTGGGCGACCTGTTTCGCGGCTCGGCGCTTACGGTTATGGGGCGGTACAAAACCTACGGCAATCCAAAAGCATCGGTAATTTTGGAGGGCAAGGTAAACGGTGTGCAAAAACGCTATACCTACGACCTTACTTTTGCCGACAACGACACCAAAAACGAGTTTATTCCGCCGCTTTGGGCTGCCCGTGCCATTGGCTACTACTTAGACCAAATAAGGCTGCACGGCGAAGACAAAGAACTGGTAACCCAAGTGGTGGAGTTGGCAAAAAAATATGGCATTGTAACCCCCTACACCAGTTACCTAATTATGGAAGACGAAGACCAATGGGTGCGCCCGCCTCACCCAACCGACCCGCCAAGGCCTATACCGCGGCCTATGCCATTTGAACGAAACGACATGGGCAGTACCGACTACAACAACATGAAACAACGCGAAGGTGCAGGCAGTGTGCGCTCCAGTACCGAAGTGCAGGGTTTGTCGAAAGCCGAAAACATAGACCAAACCCGGCAGGGGCAAGACCGCATGAGCAGCGCCGATGACGGAACCGGAAACAACATGGTTGCCAATCAATACCGCAACATACAAGGCCGCGCCGTTTACCAAACCGGTGCCAGCAACTGGATAGATTCGGAAGTGTATAACCAAACATCGGCAAAAACCAACCGCGTGCAGTTTGCCTCTGAAGAATATTTCGAACTGCTGAAAAACCACCCCGATGTATCGGACTTCCTGTCGTTGGGGCGCAATGTGCAGTTTTACTATAAAGGCAATGTGTACGAAATTTATGAGTAAATAATGATGCCCGAACACAACAAACGAGGAGGTTCCTTTTAGGGACAGCCTCGTTTGTTGCTTACCCGAAATGCCTGATTATATATGCAGTAAAAATGCTTTTTTACACAAATAACCCGCTTAATGGCTGTTCTTGTAGTTTGCACTATTGCTCCAAAATTTTTGTTTAAAAAAAGGGGAAACCAATAAATATGTTCCCCCGTTAAAAAAATACGGTTGACACCTGCAAAAATTTACCGTTTTTGCCTAATATTGCCCGATAAAACATTGAACATGCCTTACAACTATATCCTGCCATGAAACACATTATTGTTCCTACCGATTACTCCGATAATGCCTTTAACGCTTATGTGTTTGCCATTCAATTGGCTGCACAGGCAAAGTTTGATATTACAGCGGTTCATACTTATGAACTCCCAATAATAGACCCCCGTGCTCCCCGCTCAGTAGCCGAGTCGATTATTGAAACAGAAATGCAAGATCAGGAATTACTAAGACAAAAAGAACTGGAAAGAATGCGCAGCAAAGCCGCCGAAGCCGGTTTGGAAGGCCAGCCCTGCGACCTGATAGTAAGAAGCGGTGAAATTGTTGAAGAAGTTTGCAATGTGGCAGAGGAATGCGGTGCTTCGCTGGTGGTTTTGGGAACAAAAGGGGCAAGTGGTTTGCGCGAGGTGTTTTTGGGTAGCAATGCCGCAAAAATTATTGCTGAAGCTACCAGCCCTGTGTTGGTGATACCCGAAAATGCCACCTTTAATGGAATTCGGAAAATAGCTTACTTTACCAACTTTGATGATTACGATTTAACCGTGCTGGAACGGGTTATTGCCTTTGCCCGACCGTTTAAATCCGAAATTCACCTCGTTCATGTTGACTTCTCAAAAGACGAAAACAATGCCGCTAATTTGCAAACCCTGGCAGAAGCCGTAAAAGGCATGACCGATTTGCCCGTTTACACCGAATTAATAAACCAGGAAGACCTTTTAGACGGTATGCTGGAGCATATACACAAGCATAATACCGATGTGGTGGCCATGCTTACTCACCGAAAAGGCTTTATTGCAAAACTATTTTCGGTGAGTTATACCCGCGAAACGGCCTTTCATACCGAAATACCGTTGATTTCTTTCCGAAAAAACTAATTAACGCTGCCGGTTTTTTGTTTTTCTGCTGCCTTCGGTTTTTTTGCTGAGAGGGTTGCAATCGGGTACCGGTTGCATCATGGCAGTTGCTGTTCAACGGCTTTTTCGGGCTTCGGGTTTTATAAAAAAACGAATGCTTTAACTTATACCAAACTGTTATAATTAAGCGTTTCAACAACTGTACATATTCTTTTACATATAGCAAGGTTAAGGTGTTGTATTTTGTTGTAACTTGTCATCAAAACGCTGTTTCATACATGGTTACAGGCAAATATGGTATTGGTTTGGAAGCAACAGAATAAAGAGTAGCTGGTTTATGGTTTTCGGTTACAATTTTTGTCCGTTTACGGTATAACTCAGATGTAAGAAAGCCTTAGAGGAATAACTATGGAAAATGGGGTGCAATTTATAGGGGTAAACAAAAAATGGTGGCTGTTGGCAGGCGCCGTTATACTGCTCTTTCTTGTATCTCTGCTCATTTTGCTGGCGGGGCAGCGTTCCGAAAATCTGGCGGTAATAGCCGGCAATGTTACAAGTCGGTTAGACAAGCAGGAAAAAGATTTTTACCGATTGCTGGAAGACAACAACCTTTTGCGCCGGCTGGCAACCGGCTCTTATACCATTGAAGACCTTGACCTTCTAACCCACAAACCCTACAGCATTTTACTGTATCAGAATGGTCTGCTGGTGTATTGGAACAATAACGAAGTAGTGCCCGAAAAACCCTATTGGTATGAAGATTACCGCCCGGGTGTGCATTACGAAAAGTTCCAGAATGCCATTTACCAGTTAATTATAAGGCAGTATCAAACATCCGGTCAGGCATCCTTAAACGGACTTACTGCTGTGGCGCTGTTTCCGGTAGAATACCGGTACGAAATAGAAAACCAATACCTCACCAACGGGGTAAACCCGTTGCTAAAGGCGCCCGGTAATATTGCCTTCAGCCTTACCAAAACCGAAAATGCTGTACGAGCCGGCAATACAACTGCACATTCTACTTTGTATTTGTCTTACCATAAGCCGGCGGCAGCAAATGGAGTTAACTGGGCAGTAGTAATCTTGCAGGTTGTGGCATTGTTTTTGGTATTGCTCATGCTCTACCGCATTGCCCAGTATTTATATGTTGGCAGAGGGTTATCTGATGCGGCTGTGTTTTTAGGCATTACTCTTTTTCTGCTTCGGGTTATCTGCACACTTACAGGTATTCCGCATACACTGGAAAATGCCCACCTGTTTGCCGAATTGCCAAACGGAACGCCTTTATTTCCGTCTTTGGGAGATTTGCTGGTAAATATGGCTCTTATAGCTTGGTTTTTGAGTTTTGTGTACCGAAACATCAAAACGCCCGATACCCCGGTAAGTTACAACAATGCCTCCGGAAATGGCAAAACTGCAAAGCTGGTAAAATTTATCGGCGGTTTATTGCTGGCCGGCAGTGTTGCAATGGCATTTATCCGGGTGCTTTACTTAATGGTTTCAAATTTTAATGTTTCTTTCGACCTTTCCGCTTTTTCTGCCTTTGATTTAAATACGCTCGCGGCGCTTCTTGTTATTATTTTTCTGTTTACCTCTTTGTTTTACGTGCTGCAATTGCTGGGATTATATTTTTCAAAAATTCCGGTTTCCTTTCTTTACAGGGCAGGCGGGGTAGTTTTTTGGTTTGTAGGTTATGCCGTGTTACAGGCTTTACATCTTGCAGGCCTCATGCACCTGATTATGCTTACCGCCATGGCGCTGTGGTTGCTGCTAATGCCATTTTTACAAATACCGGCCAACCGTACTTTTTTTAACTTAAAAGGCGTTGCCTGGATTTTGGTTTTTTCGGCTTTGGCTACACTTATGCTCAGTTATCAGTCTTATGTTTATGAGAAACGTGTGCGAGAGCAGTTTGCCGAAAAAAAAGCTATACAGGAAGATAATGCCTTGGAGGCAAAGTTTAACGACATAGCCACAAAAATTATGCTGGAAGATGAAATAGTAAGGAAATATTACACAAGCAAACCTTTGCTACCCTCAGACGAACTGCTTAAGCGTATTGAAAAAATATACCTGCGCGATTTTTCGGGTAAATACAACGTTAAAAATATACTCCCCTTTAACGTTGACGGCTATTGTCTTGATGAGAAAAACAGGTTGGTTTATCTTAAAGAATACAACCGGCGTATTGGAGCCAACAGTATTAATACAACCAATAACTTTTTGTACCTCATACCCAATGACATGAACGGGTACAACTACCTTTCAAAACTGCCGGTTTTTCAGCTCGAAGATTCGGTGCGTGCGCCCATCGGGTATTTAATTATAGAATTGGAACCTAAAACCGGAAGAGCCGAAAGCGTTTATCCCGAACTGATAATTGAAGACCGTTTCAGAGAGGCCAAAGGAACGGAAGATTACAGTTATGCCATCTACCAAAACAATGCAATGGAAATTAACCGTGGCAACTTTTCTTATCCCTTGCAGCAGCCCGCTGTTTTTAAACCCGACCCGGGGGCGGTTGCCACATATGTTACCGACAAGGGCTACTCTCACCTTGTTTACCAACGCCCCGCTAACTCCGATACGCTAACCGACAAATCTGACAGGGAAGATATGCCCTCCCCTACAAAGATTGTGGTGGTTTCAAAGCCGCTTGCTCTTTTCCTGCCGGTTTTGTCGCTGTTTGTTTTGTTTGTTCTGGTGGCTTTTATATATTTTATATTAATAATACTTTTTAATGCCATCTTTAATATAGGAAACGGAAAATATATATATAATGAAATTATATATGGTAGCCTGCAAAGGCGCATTAGTTTCGCCATGTTAACGCTGATGTTACTTACTTTTTTATTGGTAGGTTTTGCAACCATTCGCTCATTTTACGAGCGCTCTACCGAAAACCACCGCTCACAACTTATGCAAAAACAAAAAGAAGCCCTTGCCACCATTGAAAACTTGATAGAGGCAACGGTGCATAGGCGCAGTATTCAAATGCAGTTAGATAACAATAGCCCCGGCACCGTAGCCGAAACACCTAAAATTGACCGGAACGACATACTGAATAACACCGACGACATGGCCGACATGCTGCGGGTGGCCTCGCGCATTTATGATATTGACATGAACTTATATGACAATGCCGGGCAATTGATCGCTTCTTCGCAGCCCGATATTTTTACCCGAGGTTTGTTGTCAAACCGCATGAACCCGTTTGCCTGGAACCAAATGGCAAAAGAAAAAAACAACCAGTTTATTCAATACGAACAAATTGGCTCACTTAACTACCTTTCGGCATATATACCGGTAAAAAGCGAAGTGGGCAATGCGGTTAATGCCTACCTGAACCTGCCGTACTTTGCCCGGCAAAAAGTGTTCAGACGCGAACTGCTGGCCTTTATAGGGTATCTGCTCAATGTGTATCTCATTCTTTTTATTAGCGCAACCCTGCTGGCCTTTTTTATTGCAAGGAAACTTACCAACCCCTTGCGCCTTATGAGTAATAAACTGAAAGATATAAAACTGGGGCAAACCAATGAACAGTTGTACTATCCTCATAATGACGAAATGGGAACATTGGTGGCACAGTACAACAAAACCATAATTGAACTGGATAAAAGCGTGAAAAAACTGGCAGAATCCGAACGGCAAACTGCCTGGAAAGAAATGGCAAGACAAGTGGCACACGAAATTAAAAATCCGCTTACGCCCATGAAACTAAACATACAGCATTTATTGAGGGCCTCGCGCGATAACCACCCCAAAATAAAGGAAATGACCGAAAGGATTGCCAAATCGTTGATAGAGCAAATAGACATACTCTCTGATATAGCAACCGAGTTTTCTACTTTTGCCAAAATGCCCAAACCCAACAATGAATTGGTAAATATTAAAGAAGTGCTTGGCAATGTGGTTACGCTATATGATGACAGTATTCATATTCAATACCCCGCGCCCCATGAAGATTGCAAGGTATTTGCCGACAGAAGCCAGCTGCTGCGCGTGTTTAACAACATCATTAAAAATGCCATTCAGGCCATACCCAATGACCGCGAAGGACAAGTGTGGGTAACAACCAGACAAACCGCAGACAACGTGGTTATTGCCATAACCGATAACGGCATAGGCATACCCGAAGAATTGGTACAGAAGGTTTTTGCCCCCAACTTTACCACCCGAAGCTCGGGAATGGGGCTGGGGTTGGCCATGACACAAAACATTGTTCATGCCATAAACGGTAAAATATGGTTTACCAGCAAAGTGAATGAGGGTACCACCTTTTTTGTTGAACTTCCGCTGGCTAAAACCGATGTGGAAACAATGCCGCCTGCATTCTTAAACTAATTATGGCGCTACTCCACCGGAACCGGCTCATTGAGCAAGGCCGGCTCAATAGCGTAACTGATACCTTTAGTACAACTTTTTTGAACAACCCCTTTTACCAAAACCTTGTATAAATAAGTTTGCCGGCAAAGTATTCCATGCGGCGCACGGTATTCAAATACCTGTTCCACATTTATGGTTTCGGCATTTGCGCTTCGCGAAGTATCTTTTACCTCCGACCGGTAGTTTTCAAACCCACCAAGCCTTTTTACGAAATTTGGCAACTGGAGGCATTTGCACTGCTGTTTGAAAAAACCATTGGCATAGGTTTCCATTTCGCTCAGCATTCGGGCTTCCTGCGCTGCTATTTCCGATTCGCAAATTTGAGTCCGCCGGGTTTCCAGAGCATTGAGCGTTTGCGATACCGGGGCAGCAAATTCGGAGTTAATTATTTTGCCTAGCAGCAATTGGCATTGGTCAATAAAACTGTTTACATCATATAGTGTATTTAACTGTTCGGGCATAGAAAATTTTACACCGTTCAAAAACTGCAAATACAGGTTCATATCCCGAAGATCGTTTTGCATGGGGCATCGGGGATACTTTTCTACAAAACCGGTAAGCTGTTCCATTGCCGTTTCAACGGTTTGTTTGCTGCTTTGTTCTGCTAAAATCAGTTGTTTCAGTTGCTTAAAATCTTCGTACTCTGCCAGCAAACGTTCCGCTTCGGTTTGGTAATTGCCATGCAATTGCTTCAGGGTGTCGCCGTGTATGCTGTTTGGAAAAGCAGCTAAAAAAGACTTAATAGCCTCCATAGACTCTCTGCGCAGTGCAATGGGTTGTTCGTAATCAGGGTAACCAACAGAGTCTATCCTGTAGCTAAGTTGCTCAATTTTATGGTATTGTTCCAACTCTTCATTGCCACAGCTTGCAATAAAAAGTAACAACAAACCACACCAACAACATAATAAAAAGCGCATACTGTTGCGTTTTACATAAGTTCTAAACATTAGTTGTATCTCAAAAGTTTCAATATGCAGGTAATTTCTGCAACATTGTTTGTTTTTATGACAGAGATGCTTAGTTTTGCAACACTTTTAACCAAAGTAATTCCGGTTTTAACCCGCTTGTTTTTTTCCAAAAGCAATAAATAACTATAAATGGCAAAAGTACAGTGCTATAACTGCAAAAAAACAACTCCCGTAGTGGCTCCCAAATACAGGTGCAAATTCTGCAACTACCCCCTCAATAAGTACCATGAGCAACCCGAAGAACCCCAGGAGGAGGTTATTATCGAAAAAATTAAACAGGTTGAAGAAGCCCCAAACCGTTCGGTAAACGATATTTTCAGAGTTCAGCAAGAGCAGGTAGATATTAAAACTATCCTCGAAAAGCTTAAACCCGATGAAAAAATTGAAAAAAGCGCTACCGGACAAGTTATTATTAAAGAAAACCGCAACCCCGAAAAAAGCGGTAAAATTGTAGCCGGTTGGTTGGTGGTGCATACAGAGGGAAAACTGCCCGTAACCTATGAGCTTTTTGAAGGACGAAACGTAATTGGCCGTCCCGACGGGCCGCATCATGTTGATATTAGGATAGAAGACGACGAGTATGTTAGCCGTGTTCATGCCATCATAAACATTAACAAAGATTTTCTGCACCGCTTTCATTTTGAACTGAATGACGACGGAAGCCTGCGCGGCGGCCATCCCAGTACCAACGGAACCTATATTAACGCCATTTCCGAAAGACTGCCAAAAGGCAAACCTGTTTTTCTGAAAGACGGTGATACCATACAGGTTGGAACTACCAAATTAGTGTTTAAAAACATTGACCAAACCGACGACCGATACTCGGCCGCCCATAGTGTACAAAATACCGAATTTACCGATACCGTAGCCATTCGTAAAAAATAAACCCGAAACCATATTATGGGTTGGCAATTTTAGTGTTATCTTGCCTGCCGTTTCGGAATGTATTTGCTCAACCGCTTAGCTATAATGCCTTATCAAAAACAAAACGGTTCAACTTACAAACTACACAAAAACAACCATGTAAGCAGTACGCAAGGTATGCCGCGTTGTAATATGCCAAACAGGTAAACATAAACAATTCAGCCTGTTGCCCGAATACCTTGCCGCAAAACAGTCAAGTAACACCGAAAAATCTGCAACATTAATACAATGAACCAGCGCTTAAAAAATCTCCTCCTCGCATTTGTAGTTGCCACCCTCCTCGAAATAGTGCTTGTGGCAGGGTTTAACCTCATTGACCAGCCTACCGCAAAAAGAATTTTCCAGATTTTTGGCGGCGATATTCCCGGCGGCCTCGTGCAATATCTCACCTTTATTGCCTTTTTCTGCGGCATTTTTGAAATGCAGAACCTCCTGAACATTGTTAAATATGAACGGGGAAGCCTTAAATTGAACCTGCTGCCCGAGCAGGAGCAATGGGTTTTGTCGCCCGATGATGTAAACGAACTCAAAATTAAAATGATTGATTTTGAAAAGGAGCACAAATACCTTATTGTTGACATCATTAAAAAGGCAGCCACCAAATTCAGGGCAGACAAATCGGTTTCCGATGTGTTGAGTGTGGTATCTTCGCAGGTAAAAATAAATTATTCTCGTGCCGAAAGCAAGCAATCCATTATCAGGTACATTGGGTGGGCCATTCCTTCACTCGGTTTTATCGGAACCATTTTGGGTATCGCACAAGCTTTGGGTTATGCCTACATGGCCGATACCCCCGAAGGTTTGGCAAATATTACCAACTCCATGTACCTTGCATTCGATACTACCTTGGTTGCTTTGCTACTTAGCATTGTAATGATGTGGATTTTCCATGACCTGCAGGAAAAAGAAGAACTCCTGCATACCGATATGGAAGAGTACCTCATCGAAAACCTGGTTAACCGTATTCACCTCGAATAAACTTGTTGCCCCTCTTTTGGGGCGGCAGTATGCTTTATCGTACAAAGCCTCGGCTAACTGCCGCATGTTTCCTGCTCAATCCAGGCCTCATAGTCTTCATTTGCGCTTACCTCAAAACGCATTATACACGGCGTTTGGTAGCTGTGTACAGCCGCCACCTCCTGTTTTACCGCTTCCCATAAAGCAGGCCGGGTTTTAACCAATGCCACAAATTCTTGTTCATTTTGCAGCGCGCCCTGCCAATAGTAGGAACTGCTCACCGGAAATATGTTGGCGCAAGCCACCAACTTTTTTTGCAACAGGTGGGCGGCAACTTTATGTGCTTCCTCGGCACTGCTGTTGGTGATGTAAATTGCTATAAATGCCATGATTTTGTTGTTTTTTTAACGCGAGTCGGGGTAGCAGATTGGGTAGATTTTCAAAAAAAGCTACACTATTAGAGAAATTCATGTAAAACCAACCCTGCGATCTTGTTAAACTATTTCTGAAACATTGCGGCAGGTGATTGGAATGCGGTAAAGTTAGTTAAACTTGTTCATTGCGCGTTCCAGCCCTTCTAAAGCAAAGCAAACAATGGCATCGGCCGCTTTTTCAAGATATTGAGGCAGGGCAGTTTTTTCCTCGTCATTCCAGGGGCTTAGAACAAAGTCGGCCTGTTTACCTTTTGCATAATTGCTGCCAATTCCAAAACGAAGACGAGCATAGTTATTGTTGCCCAAAAGTTCGTCAATGCTTTTCAATCCGTTGTGGCCACCGTCGCTGCCTTTACCCCGCAGGCGCAGTTTGCCAAACGGCAGGGCTATATCATCTAAAACCACCAGCAATTGCTGTTCGGTGGTTTTTGTAGCCTGCATCCAGTACCGAACGGCTTTTCCGCTAAGATTCATATAGGTGCCGGGTTTTATAAGGTGCAAGGTGCGGCCTTTAATGCGTATTTGTGCTTTTGAAGCCAGCCGGTCGGAGGCAAAAGCAGCGTTGTGCTGTTTGGCAAGAAAGTCCAGCACATCAAAACCTATGTTGTGGCGAGTGTGTTCGTACTGCACACCCACATTACCCAGTCCGGCAATCAGAAAATTCAAGGTGGTTGGCGTATTTTTATTGCTCAGAAAACGGTGCAGTAAACAAAGCGGATATGCAGTAGCCATACTAATAAGTACAAGAAAGGGGGTAAAACCGCAAAGTAACAACTTTCTGCATTATTCAAAAGTTCTTTACCCGTTTCTGCCTGCTAATTACTGTACTAAAACCATAACATAAGCCGCTCCCTTCTTCTTTAGACTTGCAGTGGGCAATGTTAAGAGAAGAGGGGAGCAGCAATATTCTGGAAATTGCAATATTTTGCAAAGTAACCCTTTGCGTGTTTTTCTTCTCCCGAAATTCGGGGTTTACGCGTTGTTTGCATATAGCACAGCACACAAAAAACAGCACAACGGTTATTTCGCTGCGGTAAGGGGTAAAACTATTTTTTACCTGCGGCAGCTGCAGCTTGTGCAGAACGTATGGCGCGGGTAATTTCTACAGTAGCAATAGGCAATGCAGGAGAACTGAGAAACTCAACACCCGGCAGGTCAATATCCCTGATACGGATAGATTTACCCACTTCCAATGCTTCTACACCCACTACAATTTCCGATACCAGATTTTCGGGCAGCGCTTTAACTTTCACCTTGCGCACTTTTTGCAGCAAGCGTCCGCCTGCTTTTACCCCTGCGGCCATACCGGTAAGGCGTATAGGAAGCTCTGTTACTACTTTGTGACCCGGCGCCAATTCCTGAAAATCAATATGAAGTACCTGGTCTTTGATGGGGTCAAACTGCGCATCTTTCAGTATGGTGCGGTAAATTTTACCGTCAATATCAATTTCGGCAACAATGAGGTCGGGGCTGTGCAGTATGGGGGCAAAGTCGCGTTCATGAGCGCCAAAATGTATGTTTTGCTCACCGCCGTACATTACGCAGGGAACAAAATTTTTGTTGCGCAAATCTTTTGCGCTTCTGCTACCGGTTGCAGCTCTCAACTCTCCTTTAATGGTCAGCGTTTTCATGCTATATCAACTCTTTTTGTTTATTTTTAATGTCGTTTTATTTCAGGTGTGGTTAGGTATCTTTTGTTGCAATTCGGTTTGCCGGTTTTACTTCGTTAGCTGAACAACGAACTGATGGACCGGTGTTCAAATATGCGTTTAATGGCTGTTGCAAACAAGGGCGCAACAGACAATACCCTTATTTTTTTTGATGCCTGTTTAAGTGGCAGGGTGTTGCAAACTACCAACTCGGTAAGCACCGATTTTTCAATTCTTTCATAGGCGGCACCCGATAAAACGGGGTGCGTACAAATTGCCCTTACGCTTTTAGCGCCTTTTTCCAGCAGGGCTTCGGCTGCATTACACAAAGTACCTGCTGTATCTACTATATCGTCAACCAATACCACGTCACGCCCTTCTACGTTGCCAATAACCGTCATGCCGGCAATTTCATTGGCTTTTTCGCGGTATTTGTCGCAAATTACCATATCGGTTTTAAAATGCTTGGCATAGAACCTTGCACGTTTGGTGCCGCCTACATCGGGCGAGGCAAACAGCAAATCTGCGGCATTGCCCAACTCCTTTATATAAGGCACAAAAACGGCCGAACTGTCCAAATGGTCAACCGGTATGTCAAAGAACCCCTGTATTTGAGGCGCATGGAGGTCCATGGTCATAACCCGGTTAGCTCCTGCGGTGGTTAAAATATTGGCAAGCAACTTGGCTGCTATGGGCACACGGGGCTTGTCTTTCCTATCCTGGCGGGCATACCCAAAATATGGAATAACCGCCGTAACGTATTCTGCCGATGCACGCCTTGCTGCATCAATAAGCAAGAGCAACTCCATTAAATTATCCGATGGCGGGTTGGTTGATTGTATGAAAAAAACATACTCCCCACGAACCGAATCCTGAATTACCGGTTGCAGTTCCCCATCACTGAATTGCTGAAGTTGAACGTTAATTAACGGTAAATCGTAGTGTCTTGCTATCTCTTCAGCCAACGTTTTTGACGTTCTGCCGCCAAAAAGCATTATTTGCGAACTCATCGGTGCTTATTTGGAGCGCAAAATTAGTAAACCTTTACCACAAATTTTACTCCGCTTTGTTTTTTGTTGAAAAAAATATCCATAAAAAATTTCCGCACGGCTTTGCCGGTACTGTGCGGGTGTTGGCAGCAGGTATTGAATGCCGGTTAATGCTGCTGCAGCCAACCTGCCGTAGCCACTGACTGTACAAGGCTGTTCTTTGCTGCGGTTGCCATTGTCGCCGTTAGCAATGTACTTAATGAGGAAGGCTAAGAACCCCATCAGCCCTTTCCATGAGGGCAATTTTGGCGCCTCAAAACCCCTTTAGGAAATTTTTTAAGATTTTGCAATGTGAAGGCGGTGATTTTTTGGGTGAGATTATGGGAAACTATCACTCCTGACTCCGCCAAAGTAAGGGTATTTAAAATTCGCAATCTTCTGATTTTCAGGAATTAAACATGATAGGTTTTCAAAAACCTATCATGTTTTGCAACATTTACCTGACCACCGCCACCTTACCCCTTGCCAACACCGCGCCGCCGCCCGATTGAACCGTATAAAAATATACACCTGTCGGTAAATGCGCTACCGAAATGGTTTGGTTTGTTGCTCCTGCCGTGTTTGTTGAGCTTGTCGAAACAAAAGGGGTTTGCAGGCCGTTGAAGGAATGCTCGTTTCGACAGGCTCAACGAGCGGGTTTACAGGCTCAGCGAGCGGGTTGGCAGGGCAACGAGTGGGGTAAAAGGCTGAACGAGGGGGGCAGAGATTGTGATTTGTAGGGTGTTTTGGGTGGGGTTGTGGTAAACGAGCACCACGACAAATCACCGTAAGGTGAATTTCGGTTATTGCTATACCGTAGTTATTATTGCCAATGACGGCGCTACCAATACGGGCAACACTACCCAAAAATTTCTTATCTTGCAGCACAAATATACATACCTATGGATGCCGCCCTTTTTGAAAAACTGCTCAGCCAAACCGAAAGCGAAACGCTTGATTTTAAACGGGAGTTTTACAGTTTGGCCAATGATATGGCTAAAAGTGAGTTGGTTAAAGATATACTTTCTTTTTACAACACCCCCAGAACCGCAAATGCCTATATTATTATTGGTGTGGAAGATAAAAACGGTGTGCCGGTTTTGCCGCCGGTTGGAATGAAGGATAAAGCCCCGTATGACGAAGCAACTATACAGGAAATGGTAAAAGACAAGGCCAGCCCGTGCCCTGTTTTTTCTTTGGCGTATTTTGATGATGACGGTAAACACTTTGCCGCCATAACAATACCCCTGCCGCTAACCGATAAACCGGCAAGGGTGGTGAAGGATTTTGGTAAATTGAAACAAAACGAGCTTTGGTGCAGGGTAGGCAGCAGTTCTAAAAATATGGTTGCAGTTGATGATTTGAGAAGGGTGGAAGACTACTTTGCCGAGCGCAAAACCTATGTGCAGTTGCAAGCTTATACCGAGAAATTAGCTGCGGATTATGCCGGTAAAACCATTATGCAGGAAGACAAAATGACATTAGCAGATGTGTATATTGAGCCGATGTTTGGGGTGTATAAAGAGTGTTGGAAAAAAGATGAAAAAGAACAATATTTTCATAAACTTTTTACAGAACAAAAAGAAACCTTGCATTTATTCATTAATGAGTGGGTGCAGAACAGGCAAATTAATACAAATATTAATGTTATAAACGGAAACGTTATTCTCCTGTTGGGTAACCCCGGGCAGGGTAAAACATCTTTGTGTAAGAGGCTGCTTCATGATTATTTCAGTAAATATAGCGAGCAATTGTTGGAGAAACCGATATTCCGCATTCAATTCAGAAACCTGACCGATGTGGAGCGATTGATCGCCAACCCGTTGCCTATTTTATTTGACCACCTGAAAAGCATTGTACCCGAAGTTGACCGCAATTTGTTTAACAAAAGCCTGTTGGTATTAGACGGGTTAGACGAACTGATGATAACCGAGCGACTTACCTACAACAGCATAGACCAGTTTTGCCGCAATTTGCTGCGCAGTGCCGAAAACATGGAAATGAAGATACTCATTACCTCGCGCTACCATGTAGATATAGAAAAATTGAAGAACGACTGCCTCGTTCTGAATATCAGCCTGCTTACGTTGCAACAGCAGCAAGATTGGCTGCAAAAATACCAAAAGTTCCACCCCGAATGTGAATTAACATTGGATTTGTTGGAGCGGTTTAACAAAAATTATGAATATAAGCACATCAGTGAATTAATAGACCAACCCATTTTGCTGCACATGCTGGCAAGTACTTTTACAGGCAAAGACGAAGATATTGCCCAATACGCCAACCGCGCCAAAGTATATGACAACCTGTTTACCCAACTCATTGAGCGCAAATGGGCAAAAGAAAGGCAAATAGAAGCGCTGAAAGGCCTAAATCAAAAAGATATGCGCCGCCTGTTGCAGGAAGTTGCCATGGCCATTTTTCTATCGGGCAGGGAGTATTTACACAAAACCGAATTGGAAGCCCTTATTACAGAGAAAAAATTGCTACAAAACGCCGTTAATCTACAGTTACAGCAGGGTAGCGCCTTAAAAGGTTTGATGATGGCTGCCTATATGCAGGAAACCGAAAAACTGAGCGCCGAAGAAAAAACACCCGATGATCTCAGCAACTACGGCATTGAGTTTCTGCACAAATCACTACAGGAATACCTGACCGCAGAAAAAATGTGGACAGAAGTGTTGGTAGGACTGACCAAAACCAAGAAACAGGGCGGGTATGAAATCGGGTATGAAATTAATATGCCCGATGAAGTGCTTAAAATATTTCATAACTTATTTGGAATGCGGGCGCTTACCAAAGAAATTGCAGCAGCTTTGCGGCAAATTATTGCCCTACAGCCGCAGGAAGCAAGAACGAAATTGGCTGACCGTATGGAACATTTTTTGCCCCTGCTGTTGCAACACGATTTTTTGTATGAATACAGCAGTAGCAGCATCAAACCCTACGGGTACCCTATTAATATGGCAATACAAACTTGTTATGGCTTTTGGTGGATTTTAACACATTTGGTAGAGAAGAGAGATTATTTAGGAAAATTAGAAAGCAGAGAAAGATTGCTTTTTCCGATTCTGAATTTTGCTCAAACACATGACTGCATTGTACCTTTTTCTTATCAAAATTTACGCAGCATTAATTTTACGGGCGTTAATTTTACGGGCGTTGATTTAACGGGCGCTAATTTAATAGGCGTTGATTTAACTGGTGCTAATTTAACTGGTGCTAATTTAACTGGTACTAATTTAGCTGGTGCTAATTTGTCACATGTTATTTTAAAAGACTTCAATATTGATATTCATTCAGTTATTTTAATTGAAGTCAATTTAGCCGGTGCTTATTTATTAAATGTTAATTTAAGTGGAGTTGATTTGACTTGTGCCAATTTTAATCATGCTAATTTAATAGGACTTAATTTATCTAACACCACATTAAACGGCGCTAAGTTAGAAGATGCAACTTTTAGAGAATCAAATTTATCGGGCGCTGACTTAAATAATGCCATTTTATGTAGAAGTAATTTAATATATTGCAATCTATCATGTGCTAATCTATCACATGCTAATTTAGCATATGCTAACCTGTCAAATTGCGATCTATCACATGCTAATCTATCACATGCTAATTTAGTATATGCTAACCTGTCAAATTCTAATCTATCACATGCTAATTTATCACATGCCAATTTAGAAAATGCTAACCTGTCAAATTGCGATCTATCACATGCTAATTTATCCGAATCTAATTTAAAAATTTATCCCTATATTGGTTACAAACAACTTGCTAAAGTTAAAACCCTATATGGTTGTAAAGGATTACACCATAAAATCCACAATCAACTTTTAGGAAACTTCGCAAATTTATTTGAAGAAAATATAGGACCTTAAGAACCGCTATTCTAACCAACATTACCTCACCCCCCCCCAGCCTTCGCCAGGCCTTCCAAACAATGTCTAAATCGGCGTAGGGGTGGTAGTTTTTGGCGTAGAGCAGGTTTAGGCGTTGCCGCGTTTGGGAATCGTAGGGTTTGGGCGGTAGTTCGTCTAAGGGCGAAAGTACGCCCCCGCTCGCGCGAGGCTGTGCCTCGTGCGCAAGTAATATGCCAAGGCTGTGCCTTTTTAAGCGCTAAAAGAGGTTGCAAAAATTATGTTTAGGTTGCAGCTTGCTTAACCCTGCGTTGCAGATTTACAAAGGCTAAGCCTTATCGGGTTACCCAACTCACGAGGCAAAGCCTCGCGCAAGCGCTGCAAAGACGGCTCACACGAGGTCGCGCCTCTGTGTAAGTAGCTCTACTCTCCTACGTCTTACCCCCCCAACCTTTGCCAGCCTTGCCAAACAATGTCTAAATCGGCGTAGGGGTGGTAGTTTTTGGCGTAGAGCAGGTTTAGGCGTTGCCGCGTTTGGGCATCGTAGGGTTTGGGCGGTAGTTCGTCTAAGGGCGAAAGAACGCCCGGTTGCAGTTTGGGCAGCGTGGTTTGGGCGGCGGCGGCAGTGGCGGCATCGGGTTCGGGCACATAACCCACCCATGTTTTGGCGCCGCGCAGTACGCCAAACCAGTTGGCAAGCAGTTGCCGGCGGTTGGGTATCAGCAGCAGGGCAAGCGGGGCGGCCGGCAGCAGGCAAAAGCAAAGGCAGAGGTCAAGCAGGCGTTTGTTGCGGCGGTAGCGCGGTTGGTTCAGGTTTAGGGTTATGTCTATGGTATATAGGTCGCCGGCGGTATTTTTAGAGTTGCTGCCAATAATGCTCAGGCTTTCGGGCGGCACAATTTTATAATCGGGCAGTTGACCAATGTCTATCATAAACTGCAAAATCTGCTGCGAGGGCAGGTCTTTGGCGCAAAAAATAATTTCGTTCACCTTATAAATAGCCACTATTTCTTGCAATTGCGGGGTATAACCCAGCACATGTACGGCGGCGGCGGTTTGGGGTTCGGTTGGCGCTTCGGGCAGTACATAGCCGGTAATATCTATGTTTACCCCTGCATCGTACAGCATGGCGCGCACCCGTGTACATTCGGGCAGGCTGCCCACAATTACGGCGCGTTTGGCGGCGGCGGCATCTAAGTTCAGGTTTTTATACTGCAAAAAATGCAGCAACAAGCGCCAGCCGCTAAGGGCAAACACGGCCCAGGCCATGCCCAGCAATATCATACCGCGCGAAAACCGCATGGTTTCGGGTAAAAAACCATACACGGCCGATATGAGCACCGTGCCCGCCACCAATCCGCGCACCATGCGGCTCAGGCGCAGGGGTGCATCGTACCCGCCGCTCAAAAAAACCGTAAGCAGCCATATGGCAATATACAGCGGCACGTTTATGAGCATGTATTCGGGGGCGTAGGTGGTGCCTTGGTCGGCTTTTACGTTGTGCTGCCAAAAATCCTTAATAAGGTACATGCCGCCGTAAATGATTGCGGCATCGCTCAAGGGCAGCAGCGCCTGCAGCACAAACCGCTCTAAAATTGCCAAAATCGCCCGTACATAAATGGCAGCCTGTATGCCCGCCACATACACCCGCGCTTTTTCGGTGGTAAAATGCTTTCGGGCAAAAATTATCATAGCGTTGTAAAACATGCGCACATAATTAAGGCTGCCTTTTTTGGTGCTTTCGCCTTTGTAGTGTATGATGCGTGTGTGCGGGTAGTAGTAGTTTTTATAGCCGGCTTTTATAATGCGGTAAGAGAGGTCAATATCTTCGCCGTACATAAAAAACGTTTCGTCGAGCAGGCCAATTTCATCGAGCACTTTTTTGCGAAGGAGCATAAAAGCGCCCGAAAGTACTTCTATTTCGTGTATTTCGTCGTTGCTCAGGTGCCCAAGGTAGTAGTGGTTAAACGTTTTGGAGTGCGGGAACAAGGCCGAAAGTCCGGTCATTTTATAAAAAGCTGTGGCAGGTGTGGGCAGTCCGCGTTTCGATTCGGGCAGAAAAACGCCTTTTCCGTCATACATTTTTACCCCCAGCGCGCCGGCTTCGGGGTGTTCATCCATAAACCCGATGGTTTTTCGGAAAGTGTCTTCTTCTACCACCGTATCGGGGTTGAGCAGCAAAATATATTCGCCTGTTGCCATTTGAATGCCTTGGTTGTTGGCAGCCGAAAAACCCACGTTTCGGGTATTGGCAAGCAGCAGCACTTCGGGAAATTTTTGCCCGATGAGTTCTGCCGAGCCGTCAACCGAGTTATTATCCACCACAATAACCTCTACCGGCAGCCCTTCCGATGCCTTGCGAACCGACAGCAACGCCTGCTCAACAAAGTATTTAACGTTGTAGTTTACAATTATAACCGATAGTTTAACCATATCTCATTCCTATGACCAATAAACAGGTTTTATGGCCGTATATAACACGCAAACCCGTGCAAAATTTGTCAAAATGTCGCTATTGTGCAAATATTGTTGTTTTTGGTCTGAATTAAAGGGCAAATTGAGTAAATTTGTGGGCCGTACGCTTTAAGGGGGGGACCCGTCTTATTTTTAAATTGCAATATAACCTTTTATGAAACACTTTCTACCGCTTTTTTCTCGCCCGATTTGTTTTTTGTTTGCATGTTGCATAACAAGTTTGCTGAATTTAAGTTCCCTGCAAGCGCAGCAAGTCTGCCCCGACGGAGAGGTGGAAGTACGCGTAGAGCTAATTCCCGATGGCTGGGCTGCCTCCGAAACAAGCTGGGAAGTTCTTAATTTAGCCGGCGAGCAGGTACTAAGTGGCACCAATGACGGCGGCAGCTTTTGCACTCCAACCGCCAATGCCTGTTTTACCTTTAATATTTACGATACCTACGGCGACGGCCTCGTTGATGGCGGCGGTTATACGGTTTATTTTAATGATACCGAAGTAACATCGGGCGGTAATTTCGGGTTTTTTGCCTCTATGGATTTTGGCATCTGCCCGCCGGGCTATTCCTGCCATTTCCCCATCAGCGCTTATCCCGATGTGGAGTACACCGCCACGCCGCCCAATACCTGGTACTTGTTTGTTCCCGATACATCGGGGCATTTTACCATTTCAACCTGCAACACCGAAGCGCCCTGTGCCACCGGCATCTGGATGTATGATTATTGCGACAACCTGCATTGGGCCGGTAATATGGAAGCCAGCATTTACTACTCTACCTCCGGCTGTGAGCCACACGCCTCTTTGTTGGCAAACCTTATGAAAAACGAAGTGTATTACCTGCGAATTGGCGATGTGGACGGCAGTTGCGCTACAAACCCCATTACCTGGAGCATAACCTTTGATGGCCCGATAAGCGGCTGTACCGACCCCACCGCCTGCAACTACGACCCCGTTGCCACCCTGCCCGACCCCGATGCCTGCCTCTACCCGGGCGACCCCGCCTGCCCCAACGGACCCGACCTTATAGTAGTGCAATCGGAAATTGCCAGTTCCATGTATGTTGACCACATGGACAACTCCGATGCCTGTTATATTGCCGAAGGCTGTATGGATGGCTACGGCGAGCGCGATTTGCTGCGATTTACCACCCACATAAAAAATATTGGCAACCAGGATTACTACATTGGCTACCCGCCCGCCAGCCCCAGCGAAGCCAACCTGCAATGGGAGTGGGACCCCTGCCACGGCCACTGGCACTACGAAGGCTATGCCGAGTACCTGCTCTACGACAGCTTAGGGCAGCAAATACCCATTGGCTTTAAAAACGGTTTTTGCGTAATGGATTTGGAATGCAGCGGCGGCGGTGTTGCCAAATTTAACTGCGGCAACCAGGGCATTACCGCCGGCTGCGGCGATATTTACTCCTCCGGACTGGCCTGCCAGTGGATTGATATTACCACCATGCCCGCAGGAACTTATACCTTAGTAGTGCGCGTAAACTGGGACCAAACCCCCGATGCCCTTGGACGCATAGAACTAAATCAGTACAACAACTGGGCGCAGGTTTGCATCAGCATTAACCGCGATGCAGACGGAAACCTTATTAACGTAACACAAGTGGAGGACTGCGACCCCTATACCGATTGTTTAGGCGAAATTTACGGCTCGGCTACTATTGACTGCGAGGGCATTTGCAACGGTCAAAAAATTATTGGCGATTTAGATGCCGACGGCACCTACCATACCAACGATGTGCTGACCTATATGACCGGCATTTTAAACGGCGAACTTACCACCGGCACCTCTTGCAACGACCTGAACAACGATGGATTGATAAATGTAGTAGATGCCGACCTGCTGCTGGCCTGTATTTTGCAGGGCAACGGAACCCATACACACCCGGGCGGCGGCACATCGCATAACCATTGCGGGTTTCCGCAGGCGCAGGTAATAAACCCCAACGGTTTGGTATCGCTAACGTTAGACAACATTAACCCCGCCGGCAGCTATGCCGATGTGTATATTAAATCGCCCATGCAGTATATTTTGGGCTATCAGCTCCAAATTAGCGGCTTGCAGGTGTTGGGCGTGGCACCCATTCTGGAAGACCCAAATTACACCGCCGACATCAGCTTTAACCCTACCGGCGAAATACTGGGCATTTCGGTAACCGAGTCGAAAGTTGACCGCTATTTGGAGTTTATGCCTTTCCTGCGCATTTTCTACAGCGCCACCACTGCCGACGAGGTTTGCCTGAGCGTTACGGCAATGGTAAACGATAACTACGAAGAAACGCTGTTTGAAGTGGTAAACCCGTGCCTGCCGGCTTATACCTTTACCGGCATTTCGGGGGCAAACGCGGTTAGCAGTAATGCCGTAACCATATCGCCCAATCCGTTCAGCAAAACTACCACCCTGCACTTTGCCAACCCGCAGCAGCAGCCCTATACCCTGCAAATTACCAATACAAGCGGCAATGTGGTAAAAACCTACAACAACATTACCACCGGCAACCTGCGTATAGACATGAGCCAACTGCCCGCCGGCATTTATCTTTATCGTTTAACCGGCAGCAATGCGGTTTATACGGGTAAATTAGTAGCAGAGTAATAAAACTACGCGCAGTTTATCTGGTTTTATTTATTTTTTAAACCGTTAAAACGGTTTTGAAAAAAATGTAATGATACCCATAGCCCGCGAATTAATTCGCGGGCTATGTATTTATTGGGTTTTAAGGATGTTATTCCGGTTCAAGCCCGTATAATCGCAAAAATTCATTATACTCTTGCTGGAAATTTTTCTTTTGATGGTGTCGTTTTTGGTTTTTTATATACTGAAACACTTTTTCAACTACCGATTCTGAAACCGAATAGGCAGCATAGCCCGTTTGCCATGCAAATTTTTCAGACATAAAATTATTCTGATTGATATAATGAGAACTGCTGCCTTTGATTTGTTTGATAACTTCGGCAATGGATTTTTGCGGACTCAACAAAAAAAGACAATGGACATGATCTGGCATTCCATTAATAATTCTAACCGGACATCCCTGTTCACTTAATTGCTCTGAAATATAGTGATATACTTGTTGCTCAAAAGTGCTGTTAATTAAGGGTATTCTTTCTTTTGTTGCCCAAATAGCGTGTATCCAAATTTTATTGAATGAATGTGGCATGATTTTGTAATTTTAAACCGGTAAAACAGTTTTAAAAAATGGAATGATGCCCATAGCCCGTGAATTAATTCGCGGGTATGAATTGCAGAGGTGTTTTTTAATGGATTTATCCATTTTAATTTATCATGTTTCAAATTGTTTTGCCGTTACAATTCGGATTGCTTATTCATAGCCTGCGGTTTAAACCACGGGCTATGAATTTTTAAAATCACCTGCCTGCAACAACCAACAACTACTTAAAACGCAATACCCTCTTTGGTAAAGGGGCGGGGTTGCCAGCCGTCGGGGGTTAAAATGTTGAGTTCGGTAAAGCCTATTTGCTGCAACATATCGGCGGCTTCGGTAAAATAGCCGGTAATTTCGCGCGGGTGGTGCGCATCGGAGTTGAGCACAATGGGTATGTTCAATTCCTTTATTCGTTGCAGCACAAATGGGCTGGGGTAGGGGTACTGCGTTTTTTTCTTATATACGCCGCGGGTGTTTATCTCTATTAAAATGCCTGCTGCTGCCGCAACTTCCAGGGTATCGTACACCAGTTGACGGTACCAAGGTTCGTCTTCGGAAAAATGGCGGTTGTTGTTGTTCATTTTTACCTTATCCATGTGCCCCAATACCTGTGGCGGGGCAACTTGTATCATTTCCTGTTGCAGGGTAAAATAGCTGGTAACTGCTTTTTTAATATCGCCGCCGTAAATTTCGAGAATGCCTCGGTCGTAGGCTTGTTGTGTGCCGTCTATTTCCCAGTACCAGCCTTCATTGGGGTGGCGGTAGCCGTAGTGTACCGAGCCGATGTTGTAATCTAACTGTGCAAATTCGGGACGGGCAGGAGAGGTAACGCCCGGAATGTAGTCAATTTCAAGCCCGATAAAAACGGGCAACTGCCCCCGGTATCGGTTGCGTATATCGGCAATGGTTTGCAGGTACTCGGTAAACCGGTGCGGTTTTATGCTCCAGGGCACTTCTAAAGCCATAGGCGCATGGCTCGAAAATCCGAATGAACGGACACCTTTTTCAAGGGCAGACTCTACATACAGCGAGGGTTCGTCTGTTCCATCGCAAAAATAACAGTGTTGGTGGTAATTGCTCCAGGGCATTGGTATAAAGATGATTGGATAAAGAAAAGCGGTTAGCAGAAAAAGAGGGTTGAGTGATTGATGGTGGTAATTCTTTAAGCGGCGTATTAACCAACTGATGGGGTTAAAAATTGTTTTTTTCGGGTAGTAGCGGCACAATTTTGCCAGTATCTGTTTTAAAGCCGTAAAATGCGCCGTAGGTTTTTATTGCCCAATCTTTGGTGCTGCTGCTATCGAGTTTCATGCCATCGGGCGCCAGTTCATAAAACAATTTGGGGCGGTAGTAGTCAGAGTCGCAGTTGAAGCAATAGGGCGAAATTCCGCCCCTAAATCCCGAAAACTCAACAATGCCGTCATCATCGGTATCGGTATGGTTGCCGTCGAAGAGGGGCAGGGTATCGGAAAAAAGAAGTTGACGGCGGTTAAAAATCCACTGCAACATATCAACATTATAATCTGCATCCGATACAAAGCCCATCAGCACTTCGGTTTTACCATTGCCCAGCGCTCTTACAATAGGCAGTAAACCGTAGTTGGTAAAATACAGGGTGGCAGTATCGGTCAAAATGGTATCGGAATTAGCCAATACAAACAGGTTGCGGTAATACACCTCATTGTCAAGAATTTGGCGGGTAGCGCCCACCGATAAGGCATTACTTTGGGTAAGCCACACCTTTTGGCCGTTTTTGCCAAGTTCGGGGTTTTGAAAACTGGCAAAATCGGGCGGATGTTTAGAAGTGTTGCAGGTAAATATCAGAAAAACCAGCAACAGCAGGGTTAATACAACATGTACAATTTTTCGAAACACAAAATACCATTTATATAATGAACAAGCAAAGGGGGCGCTTGTGTTTAAGCAGGCAGCAAATCGTCAATATCGGCGGCTAAGCGGCGGTCTTTGTGGGTGATAATATTGCCCGCATCGTGGGTGCTAAGGCGCAGGGTAACGCGGTTATACACATTGGTAATATGCGCATGGTGATTGTGTTTTTCTGAGAGCATGGCCACTTTGGTTAAAAAGGCAAACGCTTCTATAAAATCAACAAATTCAAAATGGCGCACCAGTTCGTTGTTTTCTTCTGTCCACATAAAATATACACGTGTTTTGGATTGGTAAATATACTGCAAACCTATAACTTTACCCGCTCATTAAGCAACATTTGGCGGGTAAATTTGTTATAAAACAAGTTTTTACCGCTTAAACGTTAAAATTGCGGGTTGTCTTTGCAGCTATTGCGCAATTGTAAGAGAACAACCTAAAAATTTTACCGTTTGGTAAGTGAAAATAAGAAAATGCCAAAAAATAGTTGTACATTTGCACCCTAATTGGAAAACCCGATTAAAAGACTGTTCCTTGAAACCCCTCAATGAGTATCATAGCCGTATCGAAGAGTTCGATATACAGTTTACCGGGCTGCAAAACCACACTTATACCTTCACTTATTTCATTAACAGTGCATTTCTTCACCTTTTTGAGTATGCTCCGTTAGATGATTGTGATGTGGAGGTACAATTGCAGTTTACCAAAAAGCCTACCCTTTTTATACTTGATTTTGCACTTAGCGGAACCATTAAAATTGAGTGCGACAGGTGTCTGGCGCAGGCAGATTTGCCGATAAAAAAGCAATACCAGGTATTTGTGAAAATGGTAGGCGCTTCAGCCGAAAAAAGCGACCGCGAACTGGATGTTATCTTCATATTGCCCGATGATACGCATATTAATGTAGCGCAACTCATTTATGAGTTTGTGGTGTTGAGCGTGCCCGGAAAACGCATACCCTGCATTACCCTCAAAGATAAATCAATCTGCGACCGGGAAGTGCTGGAAAAATGGCAAAAACTCAACCAATCCGAAGATACACAAAACACCGCAACCGACCCAAGATGGGATGCGCTCAAAAAACTGAAAGAAAACGACAAAAAATAGCATCAACCGTTGCCTCTTTGGCAGTGGTTGCTCATAACCCGATATTTATTCTTAAAAGTAAAACAGAAATTAATTGAGCTATGGCACACCCTAAGCGCAGACACTCCAAAACCCGACGAGATAAACGCCGCACCCATTATACGGCAAGTGTACCCAATGTGGTAAATTGCTCCAATTGCGGCGCACCGGTATTGTCGCACCGCGTGTGCGGCGAGTGTGGTTTTTATCGCGGGCAGTTGGCAATTGCCAAAACTACTGCTTAACCGGCATCAGTTATTCTACTATAATAAGTGCAAACTTGTTGCCGGGTGCAGCAGGTTTGCATTTTCATTGTAATAAATACAGGAACAAGACCGGTAAGAGTTGGGTAAATCTGTTTATACATTGTAAAATTAGAGCCATACAAAACTGCCGTTTTAACCCGACAACCCTGCCATTTCAAAACTTTTTACAACAGGCTACCTCTCTTATTAATTTCCCCACTACCATTTTAAACAAGCAGTTATGTCAAAAACAGTTGCGGCAATTACCGGCGTAGGCGCTTACCTGCCCGATTATGTACTGACGAACGCGGAACTGCAAAAAATGGTGGACACTACCGATGAATGGATACAGGTGCGCACCGGCATATCGGAAAGGCGCATTTTAAAAGGCGAAGGTAAGGCAACTTCCGATATGGCTGCAAAAGCCGTTGAAAATTTGCTGAAAAAAACAAATACCGCTGCCAAAGATATTGACCTCCTTATTTGCGCCACCGTAACCCCCGATATGGTGTTTCCGTCAACAGCAAATATTACCTGTGATAAGGCAGGCATACGCAATATACCCAGTTTTGATATTGCCGCTGCCTGTTCGGGGTTTTTGTATGCATTGGTTACGGGTACACAATTTGTTCAAACCGGGTTATACAAAAAGGTGATCGTGGTTGGGGCAGACAAAATGTCGGCTATTACCGACTACGAAGACCGTACTACCTGTGTGCTGTTTGGCGATGCCGCCGCAGCAGTGCTGCTTGAACCTTCGGATAGCGGTTGCGGAATTTTAGACCACATTTTGCGCAGCGATGGTTCGGGGCGTGCATTCCTGCATCAGAAAGCCGGCGGGTCTTTAAAACCGCCCAGCCATGCCACCATTGATGCCCGCGAGCATTTTGTGTATCAGGACGGTAAAACGGTGTTTAAATTTGCCGTTACCAACATGGCCGATGTGTCGGCCGAAATTATGGAGCGCAATGGATTAAAAGGCGCCGATATTGCCTGGCTGGTCCCGCACCAGGCCAACAAACGCATTATTGATGCCACCGCCCGCCGCATGGATGTTGACGACAGCAAGGTAATGCTTAACATACATAAGTACGGAAATACCACGGCAGCCACCATTCCCCTTTGCCTTTGGGAATGGGAAAATCGGCTTAAAAAAGGCGATAATATAATTTTGGCCGCTTTTGGTGGCGGTTTTACCTGGGGCTCGGTATATGTAAAATGGGCTTACTAACCCTGTTAGTTATGAATTATGAATTATGACACGTTCCTAATTCACAACTAACCAAACTAACCATCTATCATCAAAAAAATAAACAAATTAACAACCAATTAACTTTGAATTTTAGTTCCTAATTTCCAAAAACAGGCAAGGTTATTTAGGAAGGCACAAAGCACAACTCATAACTCATAACTCATAATTTATATAAAAATGGCTACCACAGCAGATTTTAAAAACGGTTTTTGCATGGAAATTGACGATAATCCATGGCAAATTATTGAGTTTTTGCACGTAAAACCGGGCAAAGGGCCCGCTTTTGTGCGTACCAAGTTGCGCAACCTGGCATCGGGTAAAATTGTTGACAAAACCTTCCCATCGGGGCATACGGTAAAAGACATTCGCATAGAGCGTCGCCCTTATCAGTATTTGTATCAGGACGACAGCGGGTTCCATTTTATGAACAACGAAACTTTTGACCAAGTTACATTACCCGAAGTGCTGATTAATGCACCTCAGTTTTTGCAAGAAGGTATGCCGGTAGAAATTACCTTTCATGCAGAAAAAGAACTGCCATTAATTTGCGAACTTCCGCCTTTTGTTGTTTTGGAAGTAACCTACAGTGAGCCGGCAGTGCGCGGCGATACCGCCAACAGCGTAAGAAAACCCGCCACCCTAGAAAATGGTTATGTTGTAACAGTACCCAGTTTTGTTGATGTAGGCACCAAAATAAAAATTGATACCCGCACCGGCGAGTATATAGAAAGGGTAAAAGAATAAATATTCTTGCCAAAAGTGCCCAAATTACAGGGCAAACGGTATATTTACGGCAGTTTATGCCCAATATAGTGTTTGCCCTGCTTTTATTTCTTTTAAAAAGTACATGCGTAGCTGTGCAGGAGTAACGGCAAAACAAACAGTATTGAGCAGTAGTAACGTACTAAACTCCAATTAAAATTGCAATAAACCACCTTTTACCACGGTTAAACTCCCCGCTTATGGATTTTCAGCAAATTCAGGAACTTATTAAACTGCTTAGCGATAGCAATATTGGCGAATTTAAACTGGAACAGGAAGACATTAAACTAAGCATCCGTACCAGACATTATTTCGACACTGCTTTGCTGGCTAAGGCCGCCACACAACCGGTTAGTTTTGCCCCGCCGCCTGCCCTGCACATGCCGCCCCCGGTGGCGCCTGCAGTACAGAGCGCAGCCCCCGCCGCAAATACAGGGGTTGCCAAACCCGCCGCGGGAAATGAAACAGAAACATCGGGCAAAACCATTACCATTAAATCGCCCATGATTGGCACCTTTTACCGCTCCTCTTCGCCCGATAAACCGCCTTATATAAAAATAGGCGACGAAATCAGCCCCGGTAAAGTATTGTGTATTATTGAAGCCATGAAACTGTTTAACGAAATAGAATCGGAACTCAGCGGGCGCATTGTGAAAATTCTGGTAGAAGATGCCGCCCCTGTTGAATACGACCAACCGCTGTTTCTGGTTGAACCCGTTTAGCAAGGCGCCGATGCCGGACTTGCCCTGCCCATGCAGACAACAATTTTTTTATCCGAGGCAAACATGCAGCATCACTGCTACAGGGCATTTTTTTAGGCTAAGTACCCGGCCGCCATGCCATCATGAATTCCCCCCTCTCTGCTTAAATTGGTAAACTGCTCTTAATTTGAATACTGTTTCATGTTTAAAAAAATACTTATAGCAAATAGGGGCGAAATTGCCCTTCGCATTATCAGAACCTGTAAGGAAATGGGCATAAAAACCGTGGCGGTGTTTTCAACAGCCGACCGCGAAAGCCTGCATGTCCGTTTTGCCGATGAAGCCGTTTGCATAGGGCCGCCGCAAAGTGCAAAATCGTACCTAAACCGGGCAAGCATTATGGCTGCTGCTGAAATTACCAATGCCGACGGCATACACCCCGGCTACGGTTTTTTGGCCGAAAACGCCTCTTTTGCCGAAGTTTGTACCGATTACAACATTAAATTTATTGGCCCTACCGCCGAAATGATACGGCAAATGGGCGATAAAATTACGGCAAAAACCACTGTGCGCAATGCCGGCGTACCCGTAATACCCGGCTCAGACGGGCTGGTAACAGAAACAACACAGGGGAAATCTATAGCTAAAGAAATTGGATACCCCGTTATACTGAAAGCCACAGCCGGCGGCGGTGGTAAAGGCATGCGCATTGTTTGGTCTGAAAAAGAATTTGACAACCATTGGGAATCTGCCCGAAAGGAAGCCTTGGCAGCTTTTGGCAACGATGGCATTTATATAGAAAAATTTATTGAAGAACCCCGCCACATTGAAATTCAGGTTGCCGGCGACCAATACGGAAAAGTTTGCCACCTCTCTGAGCGCGATTGCAGCATACAACGCCGCCACCAAAAATTGGTGGAAGAAGCGCCTTCGCCCTTTGTTGACGAAGAACTGCGCAGCAAAATGGGGCAGGCAGCCATAAAAGTAGCCGGCGCCATTAACTACGAAGGGCTGGGAACCATAGAGTTTTTGGTTGATAAATACAAAAACTTCTACTTCATGGAAATGAACACCCGCATACAGGTAGAACACCCCGTAACCGAAGAGGTTATGGATTTTGACCTGGTGAAGGAGCAAATAAAAATTGCTGCCGGTGTACCTATTTCGGGGCGCTCCTACATTCCTCACGGACATGCCATTGAATGCCGTATTAATGCCGAAGACCCGCGCAACGGTTTCAGACCCAGCGCCGGAAAAATTGGCGAACTGCACACCCCCAAAGGACATGGTGTAAGGGTAGATACCCATATTTATGCCGGTTATACGGTGCCGCCCTATTACGACTCGCTGCTGGCAAAGGTAATCTGCCACGCCGCCACCCGCGACGAAGCCATTACCAAAATGAGCCGCGCCTTAGACGAGTTTATTATTACCGGCGTAAAAACCACCATACCCTTTCACCAGCAACTCATGAAAAACCAGCAGTTCAGAGAGGGTAATTTTAACACCTCCTTTCTGGAAGGGTTTAACTTTAAATAGCAAAGCGCCATTGCCCCCTGTTACAGGCAGGTTTAGGCAGTAAGCTGCCTCTGTTTCATGGTAAAAACAGCGCAGTTAAGCTTATTTACCCTGCAAAATCATAAACAAGTCAAACAATTTATAAGCAGGGGTGTTGTTTTATTTGTCGGGCAAATGCATTTGAGCTTTGCCCATGTTGCACAGAACAAAGCAAAATTGTATCTTTGCACCCTCAAACTGAGCATTTTCCTTTCTGTAAATTTAACATATTTCAAATGAGTACTGTTGCATCGAATGTTGATTTAAACCTGAAATACAAGGTAAAAGATATTTCGCTGGCCGAATGGGGCCGCAAGGAAATAGAGTTGGCCGAAGCCGAAATGCCCGGCTTAATGGCGCTTCGGGAAGAATACAAAGGGCAAAAACCCTTCAAGGGCGCCCGTATAGCTGGTTGCCTGCACATGACCATACAAACTGCCGTTCTTATTGAAACGCTTATAGAACTGGGCGCGGAGGTAAAATGGTCGTCGTGCAATATTTTTTCTACCCAAGACCATGCCGCTGCCGCAATTGCGGTAAAACACGGCGGTGTATATGCCTGGAAAGGCATGACCAACGAAGAATTTGACTGGTGTATTGAACAAACCTTGTTCTTTGGCAGCTACGACCGCCCTCTGAACATGATTTTAGACGATGGCGGCGACCTTACCAATATGGTACTCGATAAATACCCCGAACTGGTAAGCGGCATCCGGGGCATATCTGAAGAAACCACCACCGGCGTACACCGCCTGTATGAGCGTATGGAAAAAGGAACCTTGCCCCTGCCGGCCATTAACGTAAACGATTCTGTAACTAAATCGAAATTTGACAACAAATACGGCTGCAAAGAATCTTTGGTTGATGCCATACGGCGCGCTACCGATATTATGATGGCAGGTAAAGTAGCCGTGGTAGCCGGTTATGGCGATGTTGGAAAAGGCTCGGCTGCCTCACTCCGCGGTGCAGGTGCGCGGGTAATTGTTACCGAAATTGACCCCATTTGCGCCCTTCAGGCAGCTATGGACGGTTACGAAGTGAAAAAAATGCTCCATGCCATACCGAAAGCAGACATTGTGGTTACGGCCACCGGTTGCTACAAAATTGTAACCGAAGAGCATTTCCGCCTCATGAAAGATAAAACCATTGTGTGCAACATTGGCCACTTCGACAACGAAATTGACATGGCCTGGCTAAACACCCATTTCGGCCATACCAAAGTAGAAATTAAACCGCAGGTTGACAAATACACCATTAACGGCAAAGATATTCTTGTGCTTGCCGAAGGCAGGCTGGTAAACCTCGGTTGCGCTATGGGGCACCCTTCTTTTGTAATGTCTAACTCATTTACCAATCAGGTACTTGCCCAATTGGAACTCTGGAACCATGCCGGTAAATATGAGAACAGGGTTTATGTGCTGCCCAAACACCTCGATGAAAAAGTGGCACGCCTGCACCTGGCAAAAATTGGCGTAGAATTAGACGAACTTACACCCGACCAGGCAGCCTACATTGGCGTAACGGTAGAAGGCCCATACAAACCCGAATATTACCGCTATTAAGCCGCTTACCGTTATTGTATTCAGTTTGCCCCATGCAAAACTTTTGCGAATTGGGCAGCGCTCTGCATACAGTGAACAATTTTTTTAATAATCAAAAGGGATTTGCGCAAGCGAATCCCTTTTGATTTTCTCTTTTACTGAAAATGCAATATTTAAAGCAAGTTTGGATAAGAATAAAACGCAAACGATAATTTGGTAAATACAAAAAGGTGTTGTACCTTACAGCCGAGACCAACCGGTTAACGGTATAAAAAGTATGGAAGGCACCCGATTAAGCGTAAATATTAATAAAATAGCCTTGTTGCGCAATGCAAGAGGCGGCGCAATTCCCAATTTGCTGCAGGTGGCACAGGATTGTGAAAGGTTTGGTGCGCAGGGCATTACCGTACACCCCCGCCCAGATGAGAGACATATACGCTACCGCGATATATATGAGCTGAAAGAAGTGGTTACCACTGAGTTTAACATAGAGGGCTACCCCGATGATCGGTTTATGACCATGGTATTGGCGGTTAAACCCCACCAATGCACCCTTGTACCCGACCCGCCGGGTGTGCTTACCTCCAATAGCGGTTGGGATACCATACAACATCAGGCTTTATTAACCCGGGTGATAGCGCAACTTAAAAATGCCGGCATTAGGGTATCATTGTTTATAGAAACCATTCCCCGCCTAATTGAGCAGGCTGCCCTTACCGGTGCACATCGCATAGAGTTATACACCGGCCCTTATGCCGAGCAATACGGGCAAAACCGGCAGGCAGCTGTTGCACCCTATGTGCCGGCCGCAATAACTGCAACAGCAGCAGGGCTTGGGGTAAATGCCGGGCACGACCTTAACCTGCACAATCTTCGGTACTTTAAACAACAAATACCCCAATTACTCGAAGTATCCATCGGACATGCCCTAATTTGCGATGCGCTCTATCTGGGGCTTGAAAACACCATTCAGCAATACCTTCGGCAATTAGAATAAGCAAAAAAAACACAACTTATTTCACAAACACAATGTTTTAGCTATTTTTACGCCAAATCTGGCAACAATTGCCTAAATTTCCATTGAAAATAAAACAAGCATTATTTACTAACAAAATTTTAGTGTATGAAAAAGATTTTTCTACTCCTTCTGTTTGTAACAGTGGCAGCAGGGCAAGCCTTTGCCCAACGCACTATTACAGGAACGGTAACCGATGCTACCAGTGGAGAACCGGTAGTAGGTGTTAACGTTTCTGCTAAAGGTACAACGGTTGGTACCGTAACCGACTTAGACGGAAAGTATTCATTGGGCGTTCCTAAAAGCGCCAATGCAGTTGTTTTTTCGTTTGTAGGTTACAAAACCCAAACCATTGCATTGGACGGCGCATCTAACATTTTAGATGTTGCGCTGGAAGAAGACGTACTTAACCTGGACAACGTGGTGGTAACCGCCGTAGGTGTAACCCGCGACAAAAAAGCGCTGGGTTATTCTGTGCAGGAAGTAGGCGGCGACAAAATTGGCCAGGCACGCGAAACCAACGTGGTTAGCGCCCTTGCCGGTAAAGTAGCCGGTTTATATGTAAACAATTCAAGCGGTACTGCCGGTGCTTCGGCATTTGTGCGCATAAGGGGTACAAACACCATTCAGGGTGATAACCAACCCCTTTTCGTAATAGACGGCGTGCCTATTGACAACTCGCAAAACTATACCGGCAACCCCGATAACGGCGAACAAAACAACTTAGTTGCCGGTGTAGCCCACTCTAACCGCGCAATAGACATTCCGCAGTCAGATATTGCCTCCATTACCGTACTTAAGGGCGCTGCTGCAACTGCATTGTACGGCAGCCAGGCCGGTAATGGCGCAATTATCATTACCACCAAACGCGGCACTAAAAAAGCCGGTAAAGGTATGAATGTAGAGTTTAGCACCGGTTACGATGTTACCAGCTACAACAAAATGATTCCGCTGCAAACCCTGTATGCACAAGGCAATAACGGCGTGTACCAAGGTCCCGCTTCCGGGCAAAGCCGTTCATGGGGTCCACTCTTGTCTGACCTGGTGTATAACCCCGAAATTCCAAACCCGTTTGATAAAAATGGTTCTATTGTATCCAAAAGTGCTTACCCCAACGGCAAACCGGTTACTGCCTATAATAATATTGACGACTTTTTCCAAAACGGCAGCAACTGGACCAATGCACTCGCCTTATCGGGTGGCAATGATTTGGGAACCTTCCGTCTTTCAATGGGTTATGACAAATCAAACGGTATTGTACCCAACAACACGTTTGCAAAAGGTAATATAGGCATTAATGGTGATATGCAGGTTTCGTCCAAATTTAAAGTTTCTGCCGGCGCTACCTATATTAATTCGGGTGGTACCCGTATTGAGCAAGGAAGCAACACATCGGGTGTAATGTTGGGCTTGACGCGCACACCGCCTTCATTCGACAACTCCAACGGTTTAGGTGAAGATGCTGTTGATGACGAATCTTCTTATCTTTTTCCCAGTGGCGCTCAACGCAACTATCGTGGTGGCGGCGGTTACGATAACCCCTTCTGGACGGTAAACCGAAACCCGCTGAAAGACCGGGTAAACCGTTTAATTGGAAATATCGGACTTACCTATACCTTTACCGATTGGCTGAACCTCTCTTATAAATTAGGTAACGACTTTTATTCCGACCGCCGTAAACAATTCTTTGCCATTGGTTCGCGCACTGCCGCCTTGGGCCGTGTTATTGAAGACCAGTATTTTAACTCAAAATTCAATGCCGACCTTATTTTGCGCGCCGACAAACAAATTACCGACGACTTGCGAATTGGCGGTTTAATTGGGCACAACATGCGCTCAACCAGAGGACAGCGCTTATATAACCAGGGTGACAACCTTACCATACCCGGTTTTTACCACCTCTCTAACGCATCTACCATTACCACCCGCGAAAGTATAAGCCGCAGCCGAGATATGGCAGTTTATGCCACCCTTGAAGCCGACTTTATGCGCGCTTTCTACCTCACCTTAACCGGACGTAACGAATGGACTACCACCCTGCCCGAAGGAGGCAACTCTTTCTTCTATCCCTCGGCCAGCCTTGGTATTGTTTTCACCGAATTAGCCGGCTTGTCTGACAACAAATTCTTCCCCTATGGTAAAATCCGCGCATCTTGGGCTAAAGTGGGTCTTGGATCACCCTTCCTCTATGCAACGGCTAACTACTATACTTCTTCCATTGCCAGCGATGGCTGGACAGATGGCGTAGCTTTTCCTTATGCCGGCTTGTCGGGCTTTGAATCTTCTGATGTGCTGGGCGACCCCAACCTGAAACCCGAATCGCGCACAGAATTTGAAATTGGTTTGGAAACCAAATTCTTTAACGGACGTTTGGGCTTTGATGCAACGTACTACAGCGGCGAAAGTGTGGACCTCATCTTCCCTGTACCGGTTGCACGTTCTTCGGGCTACAGCAGCATTGTTACCAACTCTGGACGTATGACCAACAAAGGTTGGGAAATTGTTCTGAGCGCCACTCCCGTAAGAACCGGCAGCGGGTTTAACTGGGATGTAGAATATGTATTTACCAGAAACCGCAACGTAGTGGAAGAACTTGCCGAAGGTGTACCCACCATTATCTTGGGCGGCTTTGAAGGTGCAAATATCCGCGCCGTGGCCGGCGAACCTTATGGAAGCATGTACGGAACCGGCTTTTATTACGATGCCGAAGGAAACCGCGTAATTGGTTCTGATGGATATCCCCTGGCCGACCCCGATGAGCGTTCTTTCGGTACTTATCAGCCCGATTGGACTATGGGCTTGCGTAATACCCTTTCTTTTAAAGGCGTTTCGCTTGGCTGTCTCTTCGACTTCCGCAAAGGCGGTATTATGTGGAATGGTACCAAAGGAGCCCTCTATTACTTTGGAACCCATAAAGATACCGAAGCGCGCGACCAGGTGGTAGTGTTTGATGGCGTAAAAGCCACTTATGGTGCCGACGGCCTGCCCGTATTAGATGCAAACGGTATTCCTGTAACCTCGGGACCCAATGACCTTGCCGTACCTTATGACCAAAACTGGTTGTCAAATGGTAACGGTAACGGCTTTGTAGGCAACAATACCGAAGACTTTATTGAAAATACCGATTGGGTGCGCTTGCGCGAAGTTACCCTTAGCTACCGCCTGCCCTACGACCTGCTCAAAAAATCTCCCTTTGGCGCTATTGATGTTACCCTTACCGGCCGTAACCTTTGGTTAACTACCCCCTATACCGGTGTTGACCCCGAAACCAGCCTTACCGGTGCTACCAATGCCCAGGGTTTAGATTACTTTAACATGCCCAATACCAAAAGTATCGGTGTAGGTTTGCGCATTACCCTGTAAAACCCTGTTTAAGGGTGCTTCTGAGCAAACTCTTTGATTAAAAGCGCTTAAACAGTTTCTCATTTAATCAACAAACGAAATTTTATGAAAAAAATAGTAATATCCCTTATCGCTCTATTCCTTTTTGCAGGGCCGGGTTGCAACTACATTGATACCGACCTGAACATTGACCCCAGCAACCCCAGTGATGCTCCGCCTAACCTGTTGCTGCCCGCTGCCGAATTGCAGGTTGCCTATATCTTAGGCGGCGATTATGGCCGTTTTTGCAGTGTATGGACACAACACCATGCAGGTATTGACCGTCAACAGGCCGGTTTTGATAAATATCTCATCGGCGAATCTGACCTGGACAATGCATGGAGCAGTATGTATGCCAGCGCCATGCAAACCCTTAACGACATTGTTTCCAAAACATCTGCCGAATCGCCTTATTATTCGGGCACAGCACGCGTGTTAATGGCCTATTGCTTAGGCAATACCACCGATATGTTTGGTGATGTTCCTTTTTCAGAAGCCTTTAACGGCTCTGACGGCAACTTTACCCCGAAATATGACAGTCAGGAGCAAGTTTACGCCGCTATTATTGGCCTGCTCGACCAGGCAGTGACCGATTTAAGCGCCGCTTCAAGCGCACTTAAACCCGCCGGTGACGACCTTATTTACGGTGGCAGCACTGCCAGCTGGATCAAAGCCGCAAATGCGCTGAAAGCTCGCTACGAATTGCATAAGTCGGCCCGAAACGGCGCTTCAGCTTTTTCGGCAGCACTGGCAGCTATTGATGCCGGCGCTATGGAAGCAAACGGCGATGACATGGAATTTGCCTTTACCGGCGGTGCACAGGCCAACCCTTGGTACCAGTTCTTAACCCAACGTCAGGGCGACCTTGCTATGGGAGGCTTTTTCATTGACCTGCTTAAAAACAACAACGACCCGCGCCTGCCCGTGCTGGCAACTACCAATGACGCCGGTGAATATGTGGGTTCTTATGCCGGACAAGCGCTTTCCGCTTCCGAAACTTCTGACCCCACCGCTGCTCTTACCGGCGATACCGCCCCCGTTTTGTTTATGACCTATGCCGAAACCAAATTCATTGAGGCCGAAGCTGCTCTGCAAACCGGCAACACCGCCCGCGCACAAACCGCCTTTGAAGCAGCTGTTACAGCCAACCTGGCAAAATTAGGTGTTGACGACCCCGATTTTGTTGCCGCTGCCACTGCCGACCTGAGCCTGAACAATATTTTAACGCAAAAGTACATTGCCCTCTACACCAACCCCGAAAGTTATGTAGATTTTCGCCGTACAGGAATTCCTAACCTTCCGGTTGCTATAGGCGCTGCAGGACCCAACATTCCGGTGCGTTTCCCCTATGCCCAAAGCGAAGAACAGTTGAACAGCGCAAATGTACCCAGTATTAACATCTTCTCAGACAAAGTTTGGTGGGATGCCAACTAATGCGTTTATTGTACCGTTTAGCATTTTTTCATTCAGTAAAAAAACAGAAAAATGAAGATAAAAAACATTTATTTACTGCTGTTTGCCTTCATAACCCTTGCAAGCGTTTTTCAAAGTTGCGAAGAGGATTTGTTGGTTGACAAATTAACCGAGCCGGGTGCAATTCCGGTTATCAGCGATGTTACAAGCGGATTCTTTAACTTTAACGACCCCGCTACCGCCCAAATTGGTTTCTCTTTAGCTACCAAAGGAGCAGATGTTACTTCGGTAAGTATTCTAAAAAGTATTAACGGCTCAGACCCTGTAGCTCATGCAACCATTAACAGCCTGCCTGCTACTGTAACCGTTACGCTTGCCGATGCCTTAAACGGTACCGGTGTTGCTTTGGGCGACGTGGCTGTAGGCGATGTGGTTTCGCTGATTTTTGTTTGCAATACTGCCGATGGGCGCGCCCTTAAATCGGGTTCAACTTTTGATGCCCCGGTAAGCTGCCCTTCAGACTTGGCCGGTACTTATAACGCCGTTTCAAGTGGTACCTCTACCGACGGTTGCTGCCCCGACCCCATTACGGGATTTACCTCTACTGTTACCCTTACCGACCTTGGCGATGGGAATTATGAGGTATCGGACTTTAGCGGCGGTCTTTACCTTGAGTGGTATGATGTTTATGGCATTTCCAGCACCAACGATTCGCCCTGTAACATTCAGGATGTATGCGGTACCCTTACCATTGTAAACACCGTAGAACCTTTTGGAACAGCCGTAACCGGCGGTGGAAGTGTTGATGCTGCAACCGGCGTTATTACCATTAGCTGGGAAAACGGATATGCAGACCAGGGTACTATTGTGTTAACACCACAATAGGATTTGCTTCTACCTTATAGCAAAAACCCCCGCAGAGAATTTTTCTTTGCGGGGGTTTTGTTATTTTGCCCAAGGCAAAAAAGTATAAGCGGTTTATTTAAAGGCATTAATGCCGGTAACATCCATGCCGGTAATAAGCAGGTGAATATCGTGCGTGCCTTCATAGGTAATAACCGATTCGAGGTTCATCATGTGGCGCATAATGGGGTACTCGCCGGTAATGCCCATACCGCCATGTATTTGCCTTGCCTCTCGGGCTATGTGCAAAGCCATTTCTACATTGTTGCGTTTTGCCATAGATATTTGGGCAGCCGTAGCTCGGTCTTCATTTTTTAGCACGCCTACGCGCCAGGCCAACAACTGTGCTTTGGTTATTTCGGTAATCATTTCGGCCAGCTTTTTTTGCGTAAGCTGGAAGGCAGCAATAGGTTTATCGAACTGAATGCGCTCTAAAGAATAGCGAAGCGCTGAATCGTAACAATCTAAAGCTGCCCCGATAGCGCCCCAGGCAATGCCAAACCTTGCCGACGACAGGCAACTGAGCGGCGCTTTAAGCCCTTTGGCTAAAGGCAACAGGTTTTCTTTCGGAACTTTCACATTATCAAACACCAGTTCGCCGGTAGCCGATGCCCGCAACGACCATTTACCATGCGTTTCGGGTGTGCTGAAACCTTCCATGCCGCGCTCTACTATTAGTCCGCGTATTACTCCTTGTTCGTCTTTTGCCCAAACTACGGCAATATCGGCGAAAGGAGCATTGGAAATCCACATTTTAGCGCCGTTCAGCAGGTAATGATCACCTTTATCTTCAAAATGGGTTTCCATGCCGCCCGGGTTTGAGCCGTGGTTGGGTTCGGTAAGTCCAAAGCAGCCCATCATTTCGCCGGCACCCAATTTGGGTAAATATTTGCGTTTTTGCTCTTCGGAACCATAAGTGAAAATGGGATACATGACCAAAGAACTTTGCACCGAAGCAGTAGAGCGCACACCCGAATCGCCGCGTTCCAACTCCTGCATAATGATGCCATACCCGATATAGTCCAAACCTTGCCCGCCGTATTCTACGGGAATGGTGGGCCCGAAAGCGCCAACTTCGGCCAAACCCTTTATGATTTGCTTCGGGAATTGGGCGCGTTGGGCGTAATCTTCAATAATGGGCGAAATTTCCTTTTTCACCCATGTTTGAACCGTATCGCGTATGAGCCGATGCTCATCGGATAGCAGTTCATCAACTAAATAGTAATCGTGAAAGCGATATTTATCCTGTCCTACACTTTTAGTGTATCTCATTTCGGTATCCATGCCGTTGGTTGCCATAAAAAGAGTATTTTTGTTTACAATTATTGTGCCGCAAAGGTACATATTTTTGAGGTAAAACAATTAAACCCCCGAAAGGTTAAACATGAGCAACACTACAATTGGCATTGAAGGCATGGAATTTTACGCCCGCCACGGCTATTATGCTACCGAACAGGTTTGCGAAAACCGCTTTACCATTGATGTGTATTTGCAACTGCCGCTTAACGAAAACAGCCTTGCCGATGCGCTGGAGGGAACCGTAAACTATGAAACGGTGTTTACTGTTTGCACAGAAATTATGGAGAAACCGGTTAAACTGCTCGAAACGGTTGCTTTTGCCATTGCCCAAACCTTACAGCAAAGTTTTCCGCAGGTGCAGGAGGTGCGGGTGCGCGTAAGTAAATGGCATATACCCGGCAACCTTGCAATGGAGCGCACTTTTGTGGAAGTGAAAAAAACTTTGGATGAATGAGCAAAATACAAAAATAAACCGTAACTTTGCCCACGCAAAAAAGGTCGGATGGCCGAGCGGCTAGGCAGAGGTCTGCAAAACCTCGTACACCGGTTCGATTCCGGTTCCGACCTCTTAAAAGTTTAAAACTCCCGCATTTAATATGTCGGGAGTTTTTTTATTAGCCTAAAACGCTTTGGCTTTGTTGGGTTATTTGCTATGAGCATTGTAAAGCCATGCTTCGGAGAAAAAGAGGTCAAGTTTAGTTTAGTTGCAATTAATATTCGGTTTTTTATGCTGAAAATTGCCTTACTAACCTGTTTGAAAGCTCACAATTGGCAATACTATGTAGTGGCTATCATACAAATTATTAATTTATCTACTTTTTCCTTGATCCCACTTTTCGCACCCAAGCAGAAAATTATGTGTAATTACCTGACCAACAATTTATTATATAATAATGTAATATTAGTAGAATATATACATTATGTGTAAGTTGCTGATTATCAGCCTCAAATTTTCAAGGTGCGAAACGTGAGCTTGATGAAAAAGTAGCAAAAAATCAAGCCTGCCTGAAAATCTGGCTAAAAATCTGCATTACGGGCGGAAAGCGCCAATACAAACGCCGACAACCTGCGGCTTCGCAATAAACTTTTGTCGGGCGTTTGTTGCGCCGCTTTCTGGTCGCCCTGCGTTCCGATTTTCTTAACGCCGATTTTCAGAAGGGCGATAAAAAGACCGTCAAGATTAAGCAATTAATGCTGAATTGTCTATCTCTGATGCATCGGTACATTTGAGAGAGGCAGGTTTTAGTCAATAACTATGGTTATTTTAGCTTTATCGTTCCAGCGTTTTTTAATATTATCGTACTCATCGTTGCTGATGATGCCTTCGTTGTGGAGGCGTTCAATATCTGCCAAAACAGCCAGGTCGCGTCCGGCGCGCATTTGGTCGGCAAAAAGTTGCGCCACGTCTTTACCTTTCACCTGCATTTGGCGGTAGAAGTCGGTAAATTTGCTGATTTCAAAGTTTTCGAGGTTGCCGCCTTCTTCAAAATGTTTTGCCAGCGTTTGTCCTACGGCATACGTACTTGCCCCCGATAAAACCGGCATAGCCACCAGCCCGCCCAACGTGCCAATGATGGGCAACACCTTAATTACACTGCTCATTAAGCGCGGCGCCAACCCACCCATAACGGCAATTACGCGTGTTTTGGCTTCGGACTGAGTGTAAGAAACCCCGTAAGCGTTGCACAATTGCCGCACCATATCTAACTGCACGGCGGTAACCAACCCGAAATCGAGCAGCGGAACCGGCAACAACCCTGCTGCCACCGCCCACGAAACATGCCCCGAAATAATTTGTTGTGCTTCCGTTTTCATAAGCCTAATAGTTTTTGTGTATTGCCTTTATTATTAGTATGCCCGTGGGGTAAAAAATTACAAGATAGGAAGCGGTATTTTTTTATAGAAAAATTATGAAATAAAAAGGTGATGTGCTAACTTTGTACTGGTTTATTTGTTATGCTTTTCTTTTATTTATTTGAATTAAAATTCTATATGACAACCTCTCCCGATACCCCTAAACTGGTACTTGAAAACATGCTGGAAGTACTGGAATATGAGCGCAAACGGATAAGTCTGAACCTCCATGACAGTGTGCAGAATAAGTTGCGCATGCTGCGTGATGAAATACAGATACCTGAGCAGCGGCATCAATTAGATGCTATTTTAGACGAATTGCGCACCATTGCCTACAATTTGGTGCCTAAAAGTTTGCAAGAATTTTCATTAAAAGAGTACTTGCTTATTTATACGGCAACCTTGAATAGCCGATCGGTAAAATTTTTTAAGGTGATACGCCACATATTGTGTGTTTCTTTGTTCTTATATTATAGTAGGCTTTGCTACTGGTAATGTTTACAGTGTATGCAATAAAAAAATACTAAATTGCAAAACAAACATAAAAGATGACCAAACTCGAAAATATCACCAAAGGCACCTACCTAAATGGCGTAATCCCCAACCAAATGGTTGAAGTGATTGATGCTGTTTGGCATGGTACGGATGTAATTGAAATAACTTTTAAGGATAGTCTTGGTAATCCTAATAATGAAATCCTTTATCGGGACAATGAACCCAATCTTGATATTGTAACTGCTTCAGCTCCCTGGAGCTTCAATGCTTCTTCCGAAAAGTTCAAACTCGTATCGGAAGCATACCGCATTAAGTTGGCTTATATTTTTGACCCAATGATGGCCATTCATACTTCTATGATTGAGCCATTGCCTCACCAGATTACTGCCGTTTACGATAGCATGTTGCCACGGCAACCTTTACGTTATGTGTTGGCTGATGACCCGGGGGCAGGTAAGACCATTATGGCCGGATTACTTATTAAAGAACTTGCCATCCGTGGGGATGTAAAGAGATGCCTCATTGTGTGTCCGGGTGTGTTGGCTGAACAGTGGCAGGACGAACTCTTTCAAAAGTTTCAACTTCCCTTTGAAATCCTGACCAACGATAAAACTAATTCTTCCAAAACAGGCAATTGGTTTAATGAAGAAAATTTTGTCATTGCTCGTCTCGATAAGCTGAGCCGCGATGAAGATTTACAGGAAAAACTTAAAGTAACCGATTGGGATTTGGTTATTGTAGATGAAGCACACAAAATGTCGGCTTCATTTTTTGGCGGTGAAGTCAAATTCACCAAACGCTACAGATTGGGGCAACTTCTTGCCAGACAAACAAGGCACTTCCTGCTAATGACCGCAACACCACACAATGGCAAGGAAGAAGATTTCCAATTATTCCTGGCATTGATTGATGGGGATAGGTTTGAAGGAAGATTTCGTGATGGTGTACACACAGTGGATGTGTCTGATATTATGCGTAGATTACTCAAAGAACAACTGGTAAAATTTGATGGGAAACCGCTATTTCCTGAAAGAATAGCCATTACTGTGCCATACCAACTTACACCGGATGAAGAAAGGCTATACGTTGAAGTGACCAACTATGTGAGAGAGCAATTTAACAGAGCCGACAAATTAGAATCCGGCAGACGTGGTTCGGTAGGTTTCGCACTCACTATTCTTCAACGAAGACTAGCATCTTCTCCCGAAGCAATCTATCAATCATTGAGAAGAAGGAAAGAAAGGCTACAAGCCCGACTGGATGAAGAAAGATTGTTTCATCGTGTCGAACTCAGGACAGAACAACTTCCTGATTTTGATGATGATGAAGATATTGAAGATTATGTTGATGATATAGAATCCGGAGAGCAGGAACATATTGAGAATGAATTTGTGGACCGTGCTACTACAGCACGAACCATTCAGGAACTTGAAGCTGAAATCAATACGCTTAAGCAGTTGGAAGAACTGGCCTTGACTGTCAAACGGTCAGGCACCGACAAGAAATGGGAAGAACTTTCAAACATTCTTACCGAAAACGAATGGATGTTTGATGATGCCCGCAACAGAAGAAAATTGGTAATCTTTACCGAGCATCGAGATACATTAAACTACTTAGCACTTAAAATCAGAACCTTGTTGGGCAGTCAGGATGCGGTCGTTACCATTCAAGGGGGCATGAACCGGGAAGACCGAAGAAAAGCGCAGGAACTGTTTACGCAAGATATAAATGTTTCAGTTCTTGTAGCTACAGATGCAGCAGGTGAAGGTATAAACTTGCAACGGGCACACCTGATGGTGAACTACGACTTACCTTGGAATCCAAACCGTCTTGAACAAAGGTTTGGGCGCATTCACCGTATCGGACAAACAGAAGTCTGCCGCCTATGGAACATCATTGCACACCAAACCCGAGAAGGTGAAGTGTGGCATCGTTTGTTTGAAAAACTGGAAATTGAACGGGAAGCCTTGGGTGGACAAGTCTTTGACGTGTTGGGTGAAATGACTTTTGAAAATAGAAGTCTGAGAGACTTATTGATTGAAGCCATTCGCTACGGCAGTGACCCGGAAAGAAAAGCATTTTTAGACAGAGTACTGGACGAAGCATTAGACCATGCAAAGCTCGAAAAGCTGTTGCAGGAAAGGTCGCTTCATGCCATCACCATGACCAAGTCAGGAATGCAGGAAATCAGGGAAGAAATGGACAGGGCTGCGGCAAGAAAGCTCCAACCCCATTTTATTGCCGACTTCTTTTTGACTGCTTTCAAAACACTTGGTGGTTCTGTTACCGAAAAAGAAAAAGGAAGGTATCAGGTAATTCATGTGCCCGCAGCAATTCGTAACAGAGATAGGATTATTGGCACAAGAGAACCTATTCTTAAAAACTATGAGCGCATCACCTTCCATAAAGAATTGGCATCAGTGCAAGGCAAGCCTTTGGCTGCCTTTGTTTGCCCCGGACATCCTTTATTAGATGCCACCATTGATTTGTTGCTCGAATCGCAAATGGGCTTGCTCAAACAAGGATCTATTTTGATTGATGAACTCAATCCTGACAGCGAACCACGAGTGCTTTTTTACTTGGAGAATAGTGTGCAGGATGCACGACAATTAGAAACCGGTGGCAGAAGAACCATTAGCAGAGAGGTACATTTTGTAGAACTGAATGGACAAGGACAAATCATGCAAGCCGGTTACGCACCTTATTTGGATTACCGACATGCCACCGAAGAAGAAATAAATGAAATGCTTACCAAAGCAGATGAAATGCCTTGGTTAAAGCAAAACATGGAAGACAAAATCAAGTCTTTTGCCATTACCACCATTGCAAAAGACCATCTGGAGCGGGTAAAAAAGAACCGTCAGTATTTAGTTGCAAAAACCAAGACGGCTGTGCAGGAAAGATTGACCAACGAAATACGCCATTGGGACCATCGTGCCCGTGACCTCAGAATTCTGGAAGAATCGGGCAGACCCAATGCCAAGCTCAATTCCAATGAAGCGCGTAAGCGGGCAGATGAACTGCAAGCCCGGATGCAGAAGCGCATGCAGGAGTTGGATGAAGAAAGTAAAATTTCTTCCAAACCACCTGTGGTGATTGGTGGCGTATTGGTGATACCTGCTTTCATGCTCAGTACGCAGGTTAAGGAAGATTACAAAAGCCAGGGTTTTGGTTCACCCGAAGAAAAAGCAGCAGTAGAAAAAGCAGGTATGAATGCCGTGTTTGCCGTAGAAAAGGAACTGAACAATGCAGCCAAAGACCGAAGCAAGGAAAAGATTGGCTACGACATTGAAAGTCATTGCAGCCAAACAGGCAGCCTCCGCTTTATTGAAGTGAAGGGCAGAAGAAAAGATGCCACAACGGTAACCATCACCAAAAATGAAATCATTTACGGACTCAATTTGCCTGAGCAGTTTATACTGGCCTTGGCTTTTGTGGATGGCAAGCGGGTGGAAGTGCATTATGTGCAGAATGCCTTCCGCTTTGAACCTGATTTTGGAGTAACCTCCATCAATTTTAATATCAAAGACTTATTGACCAAAACGGTTCACCGCAGAACCATTATACTTGAATAGACAGCATGAGAAAGAAATTAATAGAAGTAGCCTTACCACTCGACATCATCAATGATGCCTCGGCTTATGATAAAATGCCGGGTATTGGGGCACACCCCAAAGGCATACACCATTGGTGGGCAAGGCTTCCCTTACCATCGGCAAGAGCCATATTATTTGCTTCCTTGGTAGATGATCCTTCGGCTAATCCTGATAAATTTTCAACTGAAGAAGCACAGGTTGCAGAGCGGGAAAGATTATTTGAATTCATCCGCAAGCTGTGCCAGAAAAAAATTCATACTAAGCAGGAAGTTTTTGAAGAAGCATATCACGAAATCCTGAAACATTGCGATGGGAAACTACCCACTGTTCTGGACCCATTTGCCGGTGGTGGTTCAATTCCTTTGGAAGGTATGCGATTAGGCTTACCTGTTCAGGCTTCTGATTTGAACCCTGTTGCTGTGCTTATAAACAAAGCCCAACTTGAGATATTGCCTGAGTTTGCCAATCAAGTTCCTATCAATCCTGATATACAGCCTAAAATAGGGTTTACGGAGTTTACGGAATGGAAGCTTGGCAAGGGCTTGGCGGAAGATTTACGTTATTACGGCAATTGGATTAACGAAGAAGCAAAAAAACGTATTGGTGAATTTTACCCAAAGGCAAAACAAGGTAATCGAGAACATAACGTTGTTGCTTGGTTGTGGGCCAGAACAGTGAAATGTCCAAACCCGGCTTGTGGTTGTGATATGCCACTGGTAAGGTCATTTGTAATTAGCACCAAAAAGAAACCGCACTTTATATCTCAACCAATCGTAGAACGCAGTAGTAACGGTAATAAGGTTGTTGGCTATAATGTTTCACAAGGGACACCTGAAATTAAAGGAACAGTAAGCAGAAGTGGGGCAAATTGTGTTTGCTGTAATGAACCTGTAAAACTTGATTATGTCAGATCAGAAGGAAAAGCTGGTCGAATTGGTTATGCAATGATTGCGATGGTGATAGACCAGCCAAAGGGAAAAACCTATATCTCTCCAATAAAGGAACATGAAGAAGTTATAAAATTAATTTCCCCGCTTTGGAAACCAGAAACAAATTTACCTGAAAAAGCACTGGGCTTTCGTGTTCAACTATATGGCATGGACGAACATTGGAAACTTTTTACAAATCGCCAATTGCTTGGTTTGTCAACAATTTCAAGTCTTATTAGGGGTCTTGATAAAATCATAAAAGAACATGGTGGTAACGAAAAATACATTGATGCAATAAGAACGTTGCTTACAATGGCTTGTGATCGAGTAGCCGACTTTAGCAACACAATTTGTTCTTGGAATAATAGCAATGAAAAAGTTATGCATCTTTTTGGTAGGCAAGCTGTTCCAATGCTATGGGATTTTGGAGAAGCGAACATTTTGGGAGAAGCTGTAGGTGCTTGGAAAACATGCTATGAATATGTTGCTGATTGTGTTGAAGTAATTTTGACTACCACATCAAGTAAGCAAAACGCCAAACAATTCAACGCATCAAAATATGATTTTTCTGAAAAGTCTTTCCTCGTCAGTACTGACCCACCTTACTACGATAATATTGGCTATTCTGATTTGTCAGATTTTTTCTACGTATGGCTTCGTCAAGGTTTAAAAGACGTTTACCCGGATTTGCTAAGCACAGTTTTAGTACCTAAAATGGAAGAATTAGTTGCTTCGGATTTCAGGTATGGTAGCAAGGAAGCTGCAAAAGATCATTTTGAAGGTGGTTTTAAGGATGCATTTGGCAATCTGAAAAAAGGCTTAGACCCTCGATTTCCTTTGACAGTTTATTATGCATTCAAGCAGGATGAAGACGAAGATAGTAGTGAACCTGATGAAGAAAATTCAAATGGCATTAGCCTTACAACAGGTTGGGAAACCTTGTTAGAAAGTTTGGTTTCAACTGGATTTCAAATCATGGCAACATGGCCAATCAAAGCTTCTCAAAAATGGCGCATGGTGGCTATGGGTACAAACTCACTCACCAGCTACATTGTATTGGCTTGTCGCCCAAGGCCGGAAAATGCACCTTCAATAACCAGACGTGAATACCTTCAAATATTAAAAAGAGAGCTTCCTAACGCTATTGAAGTTTTGCAAAAAAGTAACCTTGCCCCTGTGGATATGGCACAAGCCACCATTGGCCCGGGTATGGGTATTTATTCTCGCTTTAATAAAATCATGGAGCAAGATGGCACACCTATGAGTGTGCGTACTGCACTATCATTAATCAACAAAGCATTGGGAGAAATTTTAGCAGAGCAGGAAGGTGATTTTGATACCGAAACCCGATGGGCTTTGGCTTGGTTTGAACATAACGAATTTGCAGCCGGAGAATTTGGAGATGCCAATGCATTGGCATTGGCTAAAAACACAGCAGTAAATGCATTGGTGCATTCGGGTATTGTAAAATCAGGCGCAGGTAAAGTGCAACTCATTCCGAGAAGTGAATTAGCGCCTACTTGGGATCCAACCGTTGACAATAGGGTGGTAGTATGGGAAATCACGCAACACCTTATTAAGCAACTTCAAGAACATGGTGAAATAGGTGCCGCTAAACTGTATAAGAAACTTGGCCCAAAGGCCGATATAGCGAGAGAACTTGCTTATCATCTATTCACCATCAGCGAGAAAAAAGGATGGGCGCAGGAAGCACAGGCATACAACAGTTTGGTTCTTTCGTGGAATCAGATTGTTGCTGAATCATACAACATTAAAGACCGAATTAATCCACAAGGAAAACTTGAATTTTAATTATGGCACTGAGCAATTTAGATAGAGTAAACAAAGGTTTAGAACTTCTTAGAAAGGGATTGTTGCCGTTTGTAATTCGGGAAATGAAAGAAGCGCACAAAACTTATTGGTTAGAAGCTGCTTCATCGTCTTTTCATGAAGAACACCATGCACGCGGACTAACCCCGGAAGAATGGGACGTGCAGGCATTACTGCTTATTATGTGGAAAAATTGGAATGGCACATTCAACCGTACACTTGGTTTTAGTGAGAAAGCAATGGTGAGTGAATTGATGGAAATTAGAAAGCGGGCAGCCCACCAAAACAAGAACAACGTATTTGACACAGATGATGCTTTCCGTGCTTTGGATGATGTAGAGCGGTTGCTGAGTGCCATAGCGGCACCCGAAGCAGAAGAAGCAGATAACCAGAAGAATGAGTTACTTAGGGTGCGCTATGAAGAAAATACCCGTAAAAAAACCAGAGCTATTGAGGCAAAATTGGTAATTGACTCATCTGCAATTGGGCTAAAACCTTGGCGGCAGGTAATCACCCCTCACCCTGATGTGGCATCGGGCAAATTTCAGCAAGCAGAATTTGCTGCCGACTTATGGCGAGTATATCAGGATGGGGAGAGTGCCGGAGAATACGGCAAGCCTGTTGACTTCTTCAACAGAACCTATCTTACCCAAGGTATCAGAAAGCTTTTAACCAACACCTTAAAGCGATTGAACGGTGATGGTGGCGACCCGGTAATTAACCTGCAAACCAATTTTGGGGGTGGTAAAACACACTCCTTGTTGGCCATATACCATTTGTGTTCCGGTGCAAATTTCAGTTCAGTAAGAGACTTGGAAAGTTTCTTTAGTGAAGTTGGAGATTTGCGACCTCCTGCTAAAGTAAACAAAGCAATATTGGTAGGAAACAGAATTGCTCCTGGCGTTACACATGTAAAACCCGATGGTACAAAAATTTATACACTTTGGGGAGAACTTGCCTGGCAGTTGGGTGGAAAGGAAGGTTACTATATGATTCAGGAGGCAGATGAAAAAGCTGCAAACCCCGGAGACCAATTAGTGCCCTTACTGAAAAAGTTTGCCCCATGTGTAGTGCTCATTGACGAATGGGTGGCTTACACCCGTCAGTTAAAAGAAGATGGTAACGACAGTGGCGGAACCTATGGCACACAGATGTCATTTGCCCAGGCACTTTGCGAAGCAGCCAAAGCAGTCAACAATGCATTGGTTGTAGTTAGCTTACCTGCCTCCGATATTGAAATGGGTGGAGAGAAAGGCCGTCAATCTGCTGCTGAATTAGGTAATATCATAGGTCGTATTGAATCCCCTTGGTCTGCTGCCACCACCGAAGAATCCTTCGAGATTGTTACCCGAAGATTATTCACACCCATTACCACAAAAGAACAATTTGCTGAAAGAGATGCAACTGCTAGGGCATTTGGTGAATTTTACCGCAACAACAAAACAGACTTTCCCAACGAAACACAAGACAGCAGCTACGAAAAGCGAATAAGAGATTTTTATCCTATTCATCCGGAATTATTTGATGCTTTGGCAGAAAGATGGGCAAGTATTCCGCAATTCCAAAAGACAAGGGGTATCCTCCGTTTGATGGCTAAAATCATCCACTTCCTTTGGGAGAATAATGACCAAGGGCCGTTGATTTTGCCCGCCAGTATTCCATTAGATAGTTCAGAAATTCAGTCAGAATTAATGCGCTACTTAGCTCCGCCTTGGAGTGCGGTAATAGGAAAAGACGTGGATGGAGTTCATTCCTTACCCAAGCAATTGGATAGCGAACTGCCTAATATTGGCCGTTATAGTGGCTCAAGAAGGGTAGCTAGGACTTTGTTTTTTAGCACTGCCCCTACTTTCGAAGCAGCCAATAAAGGCATAGATGAACAACGAATAAAATTGGGAAGCATTTTACCGGGAGAAACTATTTCGACATTTTCAGATGCATTGCGCCATTTGGTTGACAAAGGTACTTATGTGTATGCAGCCAATAAAACTTTTTGGTACAGTACACAAAACAACGTAAACCGTACAGCGGAAGAAAGAGCAGCGCACATTAAGGAAGATAAAGTCGAAGAAGAAATTATAACATTGCTTACTCAGCAACTCCAACCTTCCGGCAATCAAATTAGGCGCATTCACATCATGCCTCAAAACTCTAGTGATGTGCCGGATGACTTGGAGATGAAATTGGTTGTATTGGGAATCAAGCACCCGCATGTGCCAAGAGACGAAAGTAGTCCTGCATTTCAAAAGTCCAAAGAAATACTCAGCACAAAAGGAACTTCGCAAAGGCTTTATCGCAATACGCTCATTTTTCTTACACCGGATAAGACCCGTCTGGAGGAATTAAAACAAGCTGTGAAATCATACTTGGCTTGGAAGTCGATTGTGGATGATAAGGTTGTCTTAAACTTAGATGCTTACCAATCCAATCAGGCAGAAGGAAAACGTAAATCGGGCTTAGACACCATCAAACTTCGCCTGCCGGAAACTTTCGTTTGGATTTTAAATCCTTATCAGGAAGTAGGCAGTTCAGATGTTCAATGGGATGAATCAAAGATGAATGGCTCAAATCAGGAAGCATATTTGAGTCGAGTACTAAAGAAGCTTATATCTCAAAGCCAATTGTATAATGATTTTGCTGCTTCTGAGCTTCGTATCAACTTAGACAGAATACCACTTTGGCGTGGTGACAGCGTATCTGTCCGTCAGCTTCGGGAAGATTTTGCCAAGTATCTCTATCTGCCAAAGCTATCATCCGCTCACTTGCTCCAGCAAGCCATTGAATCGGGTTTAAGTTTAGTATCATGGCAGAAAGATTCCTTTGCTTATGCAGAATCCTTTGACGAAGAAAACGCAAGATATAGGAGTTTGCGTGCGGGTACTTCAATGATGGTTTCATTAGATGGCTATGGTTTATTAGTAAAACCAGACATTGCAGAAGCCCAATTTTCCAAAGAACGTGCTGAAGCAGAATTAAAATCAGCTTCTGCCATAACTAATCCAGTTACCCAATATAATGCTTCTGGAGATGAAAATCTTACGGCAAATGATCCCGATCCGAAGACTTCTAAAAGAACTAGGTTTTACAGCCATATTGAAACGGATGCGACTCGTTTCTTTCGTTCCACGGATGATATTGAGAAGGAGATTTTAAGGCATCTCAATGCAGTATGTTCAAACATAAAAATAACTATTCATATAGAGGCTATTAACCAAGAAGGGTTTAATCTTGATACAGAGAGAACACTTAAGGAAAATGGAAGAACGTTGGGTTTTGGCAGTATTGAGTTTGATTAGTACGCCCCCTAATTACTTTCTCGTTTCCATCTTTCAAATCTGCTTTACCCTCTATATTTAAGATTTATGCAAAGCACCAAACCTATAGGAAACAAACCCGTTACCTGCTGCCGGAAAACTACACCGACAGGCTAACACGCCAAAGAAAACAAGACCAAATTCCACAGCCTTGTAATTGGGCAAAGCCACAACCGGCAAGTGGTAAACAGTTTCGACCACAATTGGACCTACAACCCCAACAACCCACAGGCGCTCTTGCAGTTGGTAAAAAACCTGAAGGAATGGAATACATAGGCAGGTAAAACTGCGTGCTTAACGGGTTTTACCTGCTTACCTGTGTTGTGTGCTACACCACCACATTAATAATCCGGCCTTTGAGGAAGATAAACTTTTTTACCGCCCCGTTGGGTATCCAATCGGTTACTTTGTCGTCTGCCAGAACGGCGGTTTTGGCTTCTTCTTCGGTATAGCTTAGCGGAAGGGTAATGCGGTGGCGCAGTTTACCGTTTACCTGTACGGGGTATTCAAAGGTGTCTTCCTTTATATAGTCGGGGTTGCAAACCGGATAGCTTTCAAGGTGTACAGATTGGGTGTTGCCCAGCAAAAACCACAACTCATCGCACAGGTGCGGGGCAAAGGGCGCCATAAGTATGGTAAGTTGCTCCAATATGGTGCGGTTGGTACATTTTAGGGTAAACAAGTCGTTTACACATTCCATAAAGGCGCTTACCGCTGTGTTGAGCGACAGGCGTTCAATATCATCAGTTACTTTTTTAATGGCTTTGTGCAGCGCTTTCAGTTCTTCGGGGGTGGGAGCATCGGCGCTTAGCTGGGGTTGGTTGTTTTCAATTTTAAACAACCGCCAAAACTTGCGCAAAAACCTCGATACGCCTTCAATGCCTTCGGTATTCCACGGTTTTGAATCGGTCAGCGGACCCAAAAACATTTCGTACATGCGCAGGCAGTCGGCGCCGTATTTGGCAACCATCACATCGGGGTTTACCACATTAAACTTCGATTTCGACATTTTTTCTATTGCCCAGCCGCAAATGTATTTGCCGTCTTCTAATATAAATTCGGCATCGGCAAAATCGGGGCGCCATTCTTTAAAGGATGCTATGTTCAGCACATCGCCGCTTTCTACCAATGCCACGTTTACGTGCAATTCGGTGGTTTCATATTGGTCTTTCAGGCCGTAAGACACAAAGGTGTTGGTGTTTTTTATGCGGTAGGCAAAATTTGAACGCCCCTGTATCATGCCTTGGTTGAGCAGTTTTTTAAACGGTTCCTGAGTAGAAACCCAGCCCATGTCGTACAAAAACTTGTGCCAAGTGCGCGAGTAAATGAGGTGACCTGTGGCGTGTTCGGCGCCGCCAATGTAAAAATCTACGTTTTGCCAGTATTGCTCGGCTTCTTTCGAAACAAATTCGGTGTCGTTGTCGGGGTCCATGTAGCGCAGGTAATACCAGCTGCTGCCGGCATAACCGGGCATGGTATCGGTTTCGCGCTCGCCTTGCGGCGTGTTTACCCAGCTTTGCAGGTTTGCCAGCGGCGATTTGCCGTTTCCGGTGGGTTGGTAGCTTTGCACCGGCGGCAGTATAACGGGCAGTTCTTCTTCGGGCAGGGCGTAGGCGGTTCCGTTGCGGTAAATAACCGGAAAAGGCTCGCCCCAGTAGCGTTGCCGGCTGTAACCCGCATCGCGTATTTTATAGTTTACCTTTGCCTTGCCGAAATTGTTTTTTACCGCATGGTCTATGGCGGTTTGTATGGCGGTTTGCCAGTTGAGGCCGTTTAATATGCCCGAGTTAATCATGTTGCCGGTTTTTACATCGGTGGGGTTTTCCATGGTTTCGGTGCCTTCAATTACGCAAATTACCGGCAGCCCAAAATGTTTGGCAAACCTAAAGTCGCGGTCGTCAGAGGAAGGTACGGCCATAACCACGCCGGTGCCGTAGCCGGCCAGCACGTAATCGGCCACCCAAATGGGCACTTTTTCGCCGTTAAAGGGGTTAATGGCATAGCTGCCGGTAAACACACCCGAAATGGTTTTGGTATCGGCATTGCGGTCGCGTTCCGAGCGGTTTTTTGCGGCGGCAACATATTGTTGCACGGCTGCTTCCTGTTCGGGCGTGGTGAGTTGTTCTACCCAGCCGTGTTCGGGTGCAATGGCAAGAAACGTTACGCCGTAAATGGTGTCTATTCGGGTGGTAAAAACGGTTAGTTCAATATCGGGTTTTGCTACTTTAAAGGTAACTTCGGCGCCCAGCGATTTACCAATCCAGTTGCGCTGCATTTCTTTGGTAGATTCGGGCCAGTCAATTGTTTCCAGGCCTTGCAGCAGTCTTTCGGCATAGGCGGTGGTTCTTAAAAACCATTGCCGCATGGGTATCCGGTGTACGGGATGCCCGCCACGTTCCGAAACGCCGTCTTTTACCTCGTCGTTGGCCAATACGGTTCCTAATTCGGGGCACCAGTTTACAATGGCGTAAGATTGGTAGCAAAGGCGGTAGTCCATCAGTATTTTGCTGCGCTCTTCGCCGCTCATGTTTTTCCATTCATCGGCGGTAAAGGCGGGTGTGCCCTCGGTGCAGGTGGCTTCTATCCGGGCTGTTCCGTGGTTTTCAAATTGTTCAATCAATTCGCCGATTCGCTCTGCGCGGTCGGTTTTTTTATTGTACCAGCAGTCAAACAGTTGCAGAAAAATCCACTGGGTCCACTTGTAGAATTTGGGGTCGCAGGTGGCTAATTGGCGGTTCCAGTCGTAGTTAAGCCCCAGCAGTTGCAATTGTTCTTTAAAGCGTTGAATATTGCGGTGGGTGGTAATTTCGGGGTGTTGGCCGGTTTGTATGGCATATTGTTCGGCGGGCAGTCCAAAGGCATCAAATCCCATGGGGTGCAGCACGTTATACCCTTTCATGCGCATAAAGCGCGAAAAAATATCGGAGGCAATATACCCAAGCGGGTGTCCTACATGCAGGCCATCGCCCGAAGGGTAGGGGAACATGTCCAGCACGTAGTATTTGGGCTTGTCAGATTGGTTGGGGGTGGAGTAAACCCCGTTTTCCTGCCAGTAGGCCTGCCATTTTTGTTCAATGAGGGTAAAATTATAGTCCATTTGCAAGGCTGAAAATTGGTAAACTGTTTTGGGGCGTAAATATAAGCAATAAAGACAAAACCAACGGGAAAATGCAGGCAGAAAGTTGTAAGATCGGTTTAGCTGGGTAGAAAAGCGGCAATATTTCCGAAGCACAATTGTTGGCTTTGAGGGCTGCCATAATGTCCATTCAAATTGTTATAATAAAAAAAATGTGTTTATTTTTTACGTTTTTGCAATAAAATAGTTAATATTGTAACAGAAAGGTAAAATTACAGCCCCAAAGCATCGCAAAGCAGGCAGGTAAAGGCTTCTTGCAAGTGGGTAGTGGTAGAGGGCAATAGAGTGCCCGTTGGAAGGAATTGCCTTTAAGCCGTTTGGTTTCCGATGCAAAAACAGCCGCTTACAGCAGGTTTTATTGTTCATTTTTTAAAATCGTTGCCTATGAAAACGCATCCTGCCGAAATCATGTTGTATTACAATCCGCAATCGGTGCGGGCACGAAAAGTTCTGGCATTGGCTAAAAGCATTGCCGCAAACGTTAAGGAAGTTGAGTATCATAAAACGCCGTTAACTGCCACCATGTGGCATCAGTTGCTGGCCATGCTCGATTTACGCCCCAAAGACCTGCTCAACAAATCAAAATCGTACTATCAGGAAAACATTAAAGGGCGCGATTTTGATGCGGAAGGCTGGTTGCATATTTTAATGAAAAATCCCGATTTAATAAAGGCGCCCATTGCAGTACGAGGCTCAAAGGCCATTTTATGCAATAATCCGAATGATGTTTTGCAACTGCAATAATACAAATCGGAAAACCCGAATTAGCGATTCCTCCTTTTGAGTAGTAAAGGCTGTAGTTCAGTTTTTTTCATAATACCTTTCGGTAAAAAGATGGCTTTCCTATAGGGCAGTCCATCTTTTTTTTTGCCTTTCAACCCCAAAATAAGCGCTCGTTTTAAACAGGTTATTGGCGCAAAATGGGTAAATTTGTACTCGGTTTGCAAAGCAGGAAATGCAAGCCAAAACCCGCTTTTTGCTGCTCATACTGCCACCTGCAAGCCCATTTTCTAACCCGCTAACATTTTTGCTATGAAAAAGCTATATTTATTGTTTTTGCTGGTTGTTTCGGCAAATTGGATACCTATTGCCGCACAACAGTCTTCTTGTTTTGATGTGAATGAACCTTTACTCACCGGACTTTTTACCGATGATTGCCTCGATGCGGTACACTACGGAACCTACAACGGCCAAGTGGTAGCTTGGGCACAACCCCTTTGCCCCGATTACCCCGGTACGGTTATGACCTGTTCTGAGGTTTATTGTACTACAGGCGGTTTTACAGGCGGCAACTGCCCGTCCGATTTTTTTACCGCAGTTATAGATTATGGAGTGGCAGCTTCGCCCGATGTGGTCATAAACGCCTGTCAGAACCAAAATCCTGCAACCACACTGCCCTGGCTTGCCAATATGCTTACCTGGAGTTGCGATGATGTATGCAGCGGCCCCGTTTACCAAACCCAATACAACGGAGAAACCGTTTTCTTTAACCTGCCAGAAGATAACCTGTGTGCCGATGCCATGATTTCGGTAATGGATTGCGCCGGAAACCAAATTTGCTTCTTCGGCGGATTTGCCGGCGGAACCGGCGCAGGTTGTCCGGCATTTTTTGAAACTATTGGCAGCGCAACGCCATTATGCAGCGGTTCGGCAGGCAATTGCAACCCCGGAACAGTAGCGGTTACTTTGCCGCAAAACACCGTTTGCCTGGGCGGGGGCGTACTGCCGCCCGTTTTTGATGTGACAGTATTGCCGGCAACGCCCCCGTCGGGGTATTCTTTGCGCGTTTTTGTTACCGATACCGATGGCAACATTGTCGTTCCGTTCAGCGCCAACACCACCGTAGATTTTACACCTCTGGGCGACGGAACTTTTTATACAAGAGCCATTATTTACAGCAATGCAGATGCCCCCGATTTAACCGCAACTTCGCTGGCACAACTCAACCTGTCGGGCGGCTGTTATGTAATTTCTCCCGTTACGCCACAATCGCAGTTGCTTATTACCTTTGAGGTTCCGCATGTAGCCATTACTTCGCCGCCCAATTGCAACGGCGATGGTACTTATACCGTTGGACTTACCGTAACCGGAAGCACAGGGCAGGCATATTTTAGCACTATGGGAGGGGTTATTTTGCCCGAAGGTGTAGAAACCTTCCTTACCCTTAGCAATGAGTATATAGAACTGCATGTTACCGATGTATTGACCGGCTGCGGCGAAGATTTTATTGAACTTTACGGCCCCGTAAACTGTCAGGATTGCATTAACCCCGACCAAATTGATACCGGTATCTTTTGCATAGAAATTTACGACCCTGTGTGCGGCTGCAACAATGTTACCTACGACAACTGGTGCTTTGCCTACTACTACGGCGGCGTAACTTCCTGGACTCAGGGCGCTTGCAACACCGGCAACGATTACTATTTTGAATTTGATATTTGCCCCGGTGAAAGTATTAGCATTGGGCAGGATATACTGCAAGGTAATATGTTCTATGACTGGACACCTACCAACGATATAACCGGTTGTGCTACCATGTGCGGTACCAACTGTGTCAATTGCTATAATATTACCGTTGCTCCCACAGTTACAACCACCTATACCCTGCACACCTTCTTAACCCTTAACATGGAACACAACTACTACCACTATACCATAAACGTTGTTCCCTGCGGCAATGATTACTACTATGAGTACAATATTTGCGCCGGCGACAGCATTGATATTGGTATGGAAGGCTGGCAGGGCAATGTTTTATATGATTGGACACCAACAACCAACATAACCGGTTGTGCCGATGCCTGCGGCGGCGGTTGCGAAAACTGCTACAACATAACCGTTGCTCCAACTACTGCCACCACCTACACGCTGCACACTTTTTATACGCTGGGCATGGAGCACAACTACTACCATTACTCCATAAACGTGTGGCCCTGCGGCAGCAACGGCAGCGTTTGTGTAGATACCTCGCTCATAGACCTTACAGTAGGCTGCCCCGATGTGTATATGCCCGTTTGCGGCTGTAATTTTGTAACCTACGGCAACACTTGCGAAGCCCTTAACTACGGCGGTGTAACAACCTGGACTCTGGGCGAGTGCGGCACTGCCGATACCCTTCTTCTTTGCAAAAACGACAGCGTACAAATTGGCGTTCCATGGATATTTGAAACCCTGTATGAATGGCTGCCCGCCGAAGGTTTAAGTTGTTCCGATATAGGTTGCAACTACTCCTGGGCATCGCCCGATACCACCACACTGTACGTGCTGCGTGAGTACTCGCCCATTGGCGGGTATGGCTTGGTGCATCATTACTTGGTAATGGTAGAAAACTGCGATACAACCGGCATTGTAACACCAACCGGCGGCAACCTGCTCAACATAACCCTGTACCCCAACCCCGCCACTACCGAAGTATGGCTGCAATACAACAGTTTGCAGGTGTATGAACTTAGTGTTACGAACATTTGGGGGCAAATTTTGGTTACCCAAAAACAACTGCCGCCACAAGGCTACAGGCTGCCTCTGAACCAATTGCCAAACGGTGTGTTATTGTTGCAACTCAAAACCAACAACGGTACAGTGGTAAAAAAACTGTTTAAAGACGGGTAACCAAGCCACTAAAACATGGTTGCGCCTGTTGTTGAATATTGCCTGCTTTCTTAAAACTTAACCATACCATTGCGGTATTTTCGGCATGGAAACCAAACTCTTACCGCTCTTTCCACTCAACATGGTGGTGTACCCGGGCGAAAAACTCAATTTGCATATTTTTGAGCCGCGCTACCGCCAACTCATTTCAGAGGCTATTGCCCGTGAAACTACTTTTGGCATACCTGCCTACATTAACAACGAAGTGGCCAGTTTTGGCACCGAAATGCGTGTAACATCGGTAGAGCGCTACTATCCCGAAGGAGAAATGGATATTACCGCCTTTGGGATGCAGGTTTTTGAAGTAAAGCAATTTTTTAATACAATGCCAAACCGCCTATACGCCGGCGGCGAGGTAATTATGCACGAAGACAACAGCCAACCCGATGTAGTAACCGAAATGAACGTTAAACAGTTGGTAGAGCAATTGTATGAAACCCTCCGCATTCAAAAAACTTTTCCCGATTACCACAGTTTTACCATTGCCCACCATATTGGATTTGATTTGGAACAGGAATATGCCCTATTGCAACTGCCTGCCGAATATGAACGGCAGCAGTTTATACTGGAACATCTGCGGCAAATTGTGCCAAAGGTAATTGAAATTGAACGGCTAAAACTCAAAGTGCAAATGAACGGCTATTTTAAAAACTTTAAACCGCTCGATTTTTAAGCGCCTCTAAAAGGCAAAAGCCCCGAAACCATTGCGGTTCGGGGCTTTGTTTTGTAGCGAGGACTGGAATATACCCAACCTACCCCCACTACAAAAAAGCCTTAAAAAAAAAGGCATACAGCATTATAAAAATAAAAACTTTGTCAGAATTTTGGCAGATTTGCAGCGTTATAATACACTCATTATCAACATAATGCGCTATTCGTTACAAGTTCTAAAAGCATACATACGCATAAGCACTTCAATTAAATACCGTTCTTGCCCTCTAAAATACCCGGTAATATCTTTTAAACATTGCTCCTGAACATCGGCAGGCGCCGTTAAATTTGGCAAACAAAACAGCGCCGGTTTTCTGTAAGTAGTACCGGCAACGGCTACTATTGTAGCTGCAAGCTGGTTGTTTTGAGTAGTACGGCGCAAATTATCAAAAGTAAAAGAAAACGGCCCCGCTTTAAAGCTGGTGTAACTCTCTACCTTATACCCTTTCTTTTCAATATCCAAACCATTTGCAGCCTGTACAGCTATACCCTTTTTAATATAGTTGTACTCTTCCCACGTGGTACCGTCTTGCGCATACATGCAAGAACCTGCAAACAGCAACAAAAACATAAAAACAACTCTTTTCATGTGTTAATCTTTTTGGTTTTTTAGTAATATTTGAATTAAACGCTCTTTTTCCTTTATGATTTGTTCTAATAAATCAATTTTGGCATTTTCAGAGTAATAAAAAGACTCTGGCTCTTTGTGTATTTGCGCATCTTCATTCAAAAACTCCTCTTGCGTTACCCCTATTGCCTCACATACCTTTTCAAGCCTTGATTCTGAAAATGTATGTTCTTTCAAGTAATGGCTAATATTAGACGGTGCAACATTCAGCCTTTTAGCCAATTCTTGCCGCTTAATATTAAGCATCACTAACAAATGTTTCAGCCTGTTTCCGTGGTTCATTTTAACTCGTTTATTTTAGGATAATAAAAATGTAATAAATTGCGTAAGAAAAGCTGCGCAACTTATTTATTTGCCTTTACTTTGCGCCATTCCTTGCGACATTAAACAAGACAAAAATAACGAAACTTTATTAAAAAATGCAAGTAAACAGCAAAAATAATATTCAACCTTGCCGGTTTGAGGTAATTAATGACATTGTAACCGGCAGCAAAACACGCGAAAAAGAAAACATTTTACGTATTGCATTGAGCAAGCAACTGCAAAACATACTAAATGTACATTCTCTACATGGCGACAAAACCGCGCTTACAAACTATGTAAAACAGCAGGGTTTTTCTATTACACACCGCAACATGCAAAGGCTTATAAGCCCAAACATTAAAAATAATTTATTGGTAAATGAACGTACCGCACTGGTAGTATTGCGCCACGCGGTTGCCAAACCGTTTTTTTATTTGCACTATTTTTGGCGGCGTGTAACGTTCTTTTGTATGTTCCATTTTACAGCAGGTTTAATTGTAGTGCAACCTTGCTGTAATGCCCTGCCAAAAGGCAGATTTTTGGCAGATTTTTTAAAGAACCGCCGAAAACCCTTATATACAAAGGATTTTCGGCGGCATAGTAGCGAGGACGGGAATACACCCAACCAACCCCCGCTATAAAAAAGCCTTACAAATAAAGGCATGCAGCATTATAAAAATAAAAACTTTGCCAGAATTTTGGCAGAGTTGCAGCGTTATAATACGCTCATTATCACCAAATTAGGCTAATCATAGTAAGTCCTGTAAGCGTACAAGCGCATTAAAACCTCCATCATGTACTCCTCACTGCCTCTAAAATAAACCGCAATATCTTTGAAGCATTGCGCTTGAACATCACCCGCGGCCGTTAAATTTGGCATACACAATAGCGCCGGTTTTTTGTAAGTACTACCGCTAACGCCTATAATTGTAGCAGCAATTTTTTTGGTAGAAGTACGGCGCAAATAATCAAAAGTAACAGAAAACGGGCCGGCTTTAAAGCTGGTGTAACTCTCTACCTTGTACCCTTTCTTTTCAATATCCAAACCATTTGCAGCCTGTACAGCTATACCCTTTTTAATATAGTTGTACTCCTCCCAAGTGGTGCCGTCTTGGGCATACATGTAAGAAGCTGCAAACAGCAACAAAAACATAAAAACAGCTCTTTTCATGTGTCAATCTTTTTGGTTTTTTAATAATATTTGAATTAAACGCTCTTTTTCCTTTATGATTTGTTCTAATAAATCAATTCTGGCATTTTCAGAGTAATAAAACGACTCTGGCTCTTTGAGTATTTGCGCATCTTCATTTAAAAACTGCTCTGCTGTAATTCCTAATGCAGTACACACTTTTTCAATTCTTGCTTGTGAAAAAGTATGCTCCTTTAAATAATGACTAATGTTTGACGGTGAAACATTTAGTCTTTTAGCCAACTCTTGCTTTTCAATGTAAAGAGTGACTAATAATTTTCTCAACCTATTTCCGTGATTCATTTTAACTCTCTTAGTTTAGTGATAAAAATATGTAAATTTATTTGCTCAACAAAGTTGCTTAATAAAATAAAGTTACTTTACTTTTCGCCATTAAGATAGACAAAATTAACGAAACTTTATTTAAAAATGAAAGGAAACAGCAAAAATAACATTCAACCTTGCCGGTTTGAGGTAATTAATGACCTTGTAACCGGCAGCAAAACACGCGAAAAAGAAAACATTTTACGTATTGTATTGAGCAAGCAACTGCAAAACATACTAAATGTACATTCGCTGCATGGCGACAAAACAGCCCTTACTAACTACGTAAAACAGCAAGGTATATCAATTACCCACCGCAACATGCAACGGCTTATAAGTCCAAACATTAAAAATAATTTATTGGTAAGTGAACGTACCGCACTGGTAGTATTGCGCCACGCGGTTGCCAAACCGTTTTTTATTTGCACTATTTTTGGCGGCGTGTAACGTTCTTTTGTATGTTCCATTTTACAGCAGGTTTAATTGTAGTGCAACCTTGCTGTAATGCCCTGCCAAAAGGCAGATTTTTGGCAGACTTTTTAAAGAACCGCCGAAAACCCTTATATACAAAGGATTTCCGGCGGCATAGTAGCGAGGACGGGAATTGAACCCGTGACCTCCGGGTTATGAATCCGACGCTCTAACCGGCTGAGCTACCTCGCCATTTGGAGGCGCAAAGATAATACCTTGCGCCCAAATCTCCAAATCTTGTTTAATAAATTCTGAAAAAGCCTTTTCAGTTCCCTCTTTCAGGGTTAAAATGCAAAACCGAAAGTTATTTCGGTGTTAAACTCCAGATTTTTCAGCTTTATGGCGCTGGGGTCCGTGGTAAGGTTGCGCAATACTTCATTTTTAAATTGCGAAAATCCTAAACTTGCCTCTCCGCCAATGCGCAATACTTTAAACAGGCGCAGGTTTAACCCGCCCAACAGGCTGAATCCGGCGCTTATATCGCCGTTGTCAATCTGGTCGGCAATACCGGTCAAATTGTCTTTTACGCTATCTTCACCGTTAAAGGTTATGGGCACAAACACGCCTAAGTATGGGGTAAACGGGCCGGCTTCAAAATGTTTTTCCAGCCCAAGGTAGGCGGTAATGCTTTTGCGCACTACATCGTAGTTGGTGTAAGAACTGTCGCCAAACTGGTATTTGAGTTTATCTAACCCGGCGCCCAACCTGAAAGCCCACAGGTTGTTGTCAAAAATGCGCAGGTTAACCGAAAACGAAGTTTCGCCTTTGTAATTTACCTCTGTACTGTCTTCGCCGCCAACTTTGTCAATGCCAAAGGCTTTTACGTTGCCAATAATACTAACCCGTTGTGCCATTACATGGTTGCTCATCAAAAGGGCGAAAAGCACAAAAAAAGATGTGCCAATCCAATTTTTTGCTGTGTTCATGGTATTTATTTTGAGTAGTTTAAATTTGTTCTTTATTAAAACACCAATGCCGTATTGATTTGACACCTGATAACGTCTTTAATTTAATGCCCTCCGAATTTTTTTTTCAGACACACTTTTTTGTGCCGGCAAAGATGGTTAAATGGTCCAGCCGTTGTGTATAATGCCGGTTAAGAACCATTGCCCGTTGTATTTTTCAAAGGCCAGCGCCAGACTGCCCCAATCCATGCCGCCGAAATCGGGGTTTTTGCCGCTTTGGTAATATTCAACAATAATAGCTTTGCTATATACTTTTTCGCGGTTGTTTACAGAATTTCCGCGCCCTATAATTTGGTTGTAGCCAACAGAGTCGGCTTTGTTCAGGTAATCTTTATCGGTAACAAATTTTTTTCGGTATTCGTTGTAGGTGAGGGTGATAGGCTCGCCGCTTCCGTCAAACGTTCCCCAAGTATATTTTTGTACTTCGTTGGCCAGTTTTGCTACATGCTGTTGCAAAAAAACCATATCGGTATCGGTATTTACAAAGGCATATGGCGAAAACCGCACTCCTTTTTGCGGATGTACCAAGCCGGCAAGCAGCGTGGTGTTGTTGGCGGTAAGGGCGCGCAGGGCATTCAACGCATATTGTTCAATAATGGTTTTTGCCTGTTGTTGGGTTAGCAAACTGCCGTTGGTAATGGTATCGGCAGCTGGCGGCGGGTTGGTGTTTGGCGTGCCGTTTGATGTAGAAGTTTGTGGCTTGGTATTACAGGCGCTGAACAGCCAAACCGCAACCCAAAGCAGCGCAATAAACCAAAACGGGTTGCTTTTTTTTGATGTGTTTACCATTTTCATGAAAGTTGGTGCTGGTGAAATGAAAAATGCAAGAAACACTACACAATATCGGAAAATAAGGGCAGAAAACGGGGGTACAAAGCCGGAGCCGAAGCAATAATTTGCCGCCCGAACAGGTAATTGTTGCCGCCCGAAAAATCGGAAATCACTCCGCCGGCTTCCTGTACAATAAGACTGCCGGCGGCTACATCCCAAGGGTGCAGGCTATGTTCGTAAAAGGCATCAAAGCGGCCGCAGGCTACATAGCAAAGATCAACAGCGGCAGCGCCAAAGCGGCGTATGCCTTTGGTATTGCGCATCAGGGTTTTCAAAATATCGGTATAGGCATCAATCAGTTCAAAATCGTAGTACGGGAAGCCGGTTCCTATAAGTGCATCGGGCAACTGCCCCACCTTGCTGGTATAAATGGGTGTTTGGTTCAGAAAAGCTCCGTGGTCTTTTACCGCCCAAAAGCACTCGCTTCGGTTTACCTCATATACTACGCCCAACACCGGCCGGCCATGTTGCAACAGGGCAACACTTACGGCATAAGAAGGCAGTTGGTACAAAAAGTTGGTAGTGCCGTCGAGTGGGTCAATTACCCATTGCAGCGTGGCGTTTTGGTTTTGGGCTACGGTATTTTCTTCGGTAAGAAAGCCTGCTTCGGGCAGCAATTTGGCAAGGGCTTCAACCAGCATTTTTTCAGAGGTGGTATCTACATAGCTCACCAAGTTATTGTGGTGTTTCATCTGAATATCGGAAGGGGCAACTTTACCGGCTTCGGTTCTGATAAAATGACCGGCTTGGGCGGCAATTTCCTGTACCTGCCGGCAGAGCAACTTCAACGGGGTATTGGTCATAATGTTGGGCGCAGAGTTTTTGTGGGTGCTTACCGTATTTTGTTGGCAAAATGAGGGGTAAAACGGCTCACAAAGGTAAGCAAAATAAGCATACCTGCCAGCAACAGGGAGGTTCGGCCAATGAAATCGCCGTAAATTGTGTATATGGTAAGTGTGGTATTGGCACGTATTTTACCCGTTTGAGCGCCTCGCTGCTGCCACGCAAGGGGGGTGTGGAGGAGTCCGCGCTGGTCAATAAAGCACGAAATACCGGTGTTGGCTGCCCTTGCAATGCTTCTTCGGGTTTCAATAGCCCTGAGAGAGGCGTAATGCAGGTGTTGGCGGTAGCCATCGGTATTGCCCCACCAGCCGTCGTTGGTCATAATAAAAATGAGTTGTGCGCCTTGTTTTATATAATCTGTGAGGTATTGACCAAAAACAGACTCGTAGCAAATAACCGGCGCAATGCCCAGCGAATCGGTGCCGAAAAATACGGTTCTGTGGGGTTGCTCCCCGAAACTGCCAATTCCGCCTCCTAATTCCGAAATAAGCGGCGTAAGCACCCCGAACAGTTGCTGGTAGGGTATTTTTTCTACACCGGGCACTAACTTAGATTTGTGGTACACCTGCCAATTTGCAGAAGTATCTATTTGAAAAGAGGAGTTAAACACATCGTAACTGCCCGGCCGTTGCAGGTAGGGGCGGGCAGTGGCCGAGGCGTAGGGTTGGTTGTAGTGCTGCAGGGCAGTAAAACCGCTTACCAGTTTAAGATTAGGATATTGGTGCAACCATTGCCGCAGTTGATTTATGCGGGGTTGTTGGGTAAAATCGTTCAGCCAAATGGCATCGGGCAGTGCTGCTTCGGGAAAAACAAGGTAACGCGTATTGGGCGTAACTGCTTTTTCCGAAAGGCTTAGCAAGGTGGCCACCTGTTGGTTTGCCTGAGCTTCATCGGGCATAAAATACGGGTCTTCGCTGGGTTGTACCAAGGCAATTTCTACCTCTTGCCCTTTTTCGGTATAAGTGTAAAAAAGGTAGAGCGATGCCAGAACCGGTAACAAAAATAGGGCAACAGGCAGCGCTATGCTTTTAACCAATTGCCGGTTGCGGGGTTTATCAATGCCCGACGTGGCGGGAAACAGGCGCGGTTGCAGCGCCCCGAAAACAGCCAGATTAACCCCCAAAACCCACAATGTACCGCCGCCAGAGCCGGTGTATTCAAACCATTGTATGCATTGAGGCAAGGGTGCAAGGGCATTACCTAAGTTAAGCCACGGCCAGGCCAACTCCCAACGTTGGTGCAAAAACTCAAAAGCAAGCCAATACACTAAAAACGACAGGTAACCCACGCGGTTGCCTAATTTCAGGCGGGTTGCCCTAAACAGCATAAACGGTATGCTCATGAGCAAAGCATTGGCCAAAAAGGCAAAAACGGCGCCCACTATGGTGGAATTAACAATCCACCAGGTAGTAAACACGTTCCAGAGCAGGAAAAACAAAACCGATGCGCGCCACCATTGCCGGTTATCGGCAACCTGTTGCTCCAGCAGCAGCATGGGCACAAAGGCAAAAAACAGCAGCGGGGTAAAGGGCAGCGGTATCCACGCCAAACGGCAAAGCAACGCTGCACACAGCGGAAGCAGCCAAAGGTTATGTTTGGGCATTTTTATACGTGTTTCGGCTTACGGTTGCACGCTTGCTGTTTGTACCTGCATTGGGGTTGTACTTGGCGCAAATGTGCAGAAATGCTTTGTTATGGGATTTTATATTTACCAATTATGTGCATAACCCTTTCAATTGTTATGTTCAAGGCTCTGGCAATGTTATCGGGGCTTACACCAATTTTATAAAATCCGGTTATTGCTTCTTCTTCTTTTTCGTTTTTACCTTGCTTAATCAAATCTTGAATAGCTGCAATTTCAGTTTGCTGGTAGCTGGCAAATTTTCTCAATCGTTCTACGAACGCCTCATATTGTTTGCGTTCCTCTGGCGTTAGTTTCATTTTATCCAGCCTGTCTTTCGCTTCAGGTAGTCCGGGAGCGGTGAAATCTTCTTTAACTTCCCCCGTTTTGAGAAAGTAAATCCACTCATCCAACTTATCATTCACTTTATCTTCGTCAAAAATTCCGGACTTGATAATCCAGTATTCAGGGTAAATTTCCGACACTTGTTGTTTGTTATACAATTCTTTTTGCTTTGGTGAAAGTGCTAAAATATCGCCCTTGTGAATGCCTGTAAATTTGTTTGTTCCGTGATAAACATAGTCTTCGCCTTGCCCGAGGTCAAAATAAGCAATGGTCACCGAAATCACTTTTCTCACTGCCGCATAAGGCTCACCTTCTTTGGTGTATTGTACTATTGCCTTTGATGTGCCGTATAAGATGCGGTGAAAATAATCATACTCCTTTGTATTTTGCACCTCAATGATGACAAGTTCACCTTTCGTATTCTCCACCAGAATGTCAACATCGTTGTATTTGTCGTCGTCTTCATCCTTATTGGCCTGACTGCTTAGTATCTGTTTTATTTTGACGGTTTCATCAAGAAGAACCGACAGGAAACCTTCCAGAACCACAAAATTTGCCTTGTCGCGAAGCAACCGCTTCATTGCCCAATCAAACCGAACTAAACTTTTTGACATGATGGCTACTTTTTTGCAAAAATACAAAAATTGCCGTAACCCTTCTTGACATTTTGCCGGTATGTTCAGAGGCGCTTTTGAAAGTACAATAGTCTAACAACATTTACCTTGGCAACTTTACCATTTTGTCTTTCACTTTATTTATTCCTTTTGGGCATTTTCAGTTGGTGCAAATAGCCGGTTGGTGGCATAAATAGCGCCCAAAAGCAGCAGGGATAAAATAACAGAGCCTTCAAAGCCAAACTCGCCGCCGGTAATTAACTCGTTGCCGTTTACTTGTTGCTGAATAAATCCGGGCAGGTTAATGCCGCTTACTTCAAACCCAAATACCGGTCCCTGAAAAAAGTTCCACGCAAAATGCAGCGCTATGGGAAACCATAAATTTTGGCGGTGTATGTAGTAAACCCCCAGCAAAATGCCGGCCAGCACAATATTAACAAAACTAACAAGGCTGAAACTTGGGTTAAGCAGGTGCATAACCGAAAACAGCAGCGATGAAATAACCAACGCCGCATATCGGTTTACCGAGTGCATGAGGTTGTGCAGCATGTACCCGCGCACCGAAATTTCTTCGTTGAGCGCTACCATAATGAGCAGTACTTTATAAACGATAATGGCGGAGGGGTTAAACTGAACGCCGGTTACCTGCAAACTGCCCAATAATACCAGCAATACAAACCCGATGGCAATTAACCCAAACCCGATGCCCAAACCCAGCAACACATCGGGCAGGCGGCCTTTTATGTCAAAACCCAATGATATAAGGCTGCCGCGGTCTAAATACCGCCTGAACAAGAAAGTAAGCAGCAGCGTGCCCAGCAACCCGAAAAACTGAATAAAAGTGAAATTCATTGCACCTTCGGGCGTTTCCATGCTTTCCATGAGCGCCTGTACACCTTGACCGGTTGCCACTGCCAGCGCATACAAACTTACTGCCTGAAATAAAAAGGCAACCATGAGAAAGGCGAAAAAATATAGCAAAGCCCTAATCCAGCCTTGCTTGATAACAGGTTGTTCATCGGGCGGAAGGGTATCGGTAAAAAGGTTTCCGGTGTACATTATTGGCTTTGTTTGGGGGTAAAGTTAGCAAATTGTGGTAAACTCGGGCAACTTTATGCCATGGCGGCACAAAAACAACCGTTTTATGAACCACTTTCGGGTTAACATTATTTATCGGGCACTACCACTTTCAAGGCCTGTTGCTTAACCGAAACTTCAAACGTATCGGCAATAAAAACCGGATCGCCGTCAATTTGTGCCTGCACAGGTTTGGGGCAACGGAGGGTTGCCTTTTGCATTTCTATTTTTTTGAGGTAGTGGCTTTTATACAGACGGTTTATGATAAACAGCAAAACCACCCAAAAAATCTGAAACAAAGGAAAATGGCGCACAATGGTCAGTTCCAGCTGCCCGTCGGAAAGGTTGGAATGGGGAGTAAGCCCCATGCCGTACCCAAACTGCCCAGAGTTATTAAAGGTAATATCGAAAGCGCTGGTTTCAAAACCGGTATTGTTACAATCTATATGGCACGAAACTGGCCGGTAACGGCTTAACCCGCCGGCAATGGTAAGGGCATAGCCGGTCATGCCGCGGTTTTTTCTGCCCGAAAACCTTGCCGCAACCATTGCCGAGTAGCCAATGCCGGCATTGCTGAAAAAATAGCGGTTATTGATTAGCCCAACATCAACCGTTGTTGTATGGCAGTGGTTAAGGGTTTGTATAGCTGCCCTTTGTTGCATGGGTATGCCCAATTTACGCGCCAGCCCGTTGCCCGAACCCAAAGGAATTATACCCAATGCCACGGGCGTATCTACTAATTGCGAAGCCACTTCGTTTACCGAGCCATCGCCTCCAACGGCAACTACTATATCATACAATTTTTCTGCTACGGCTTCCTGCGTTATATATACTGCATGTCCGGCAAATTGGGTGTAAGCTATATGGCAATCGTATTGCCGGGTGTCTATTTCCTGCTCTATTAAATCGGGGATGCCTACCTTGCTGCGCACACCGGCAACGGGGTTTACTATAAATAAAATGCGCTTTTTGACGATGCCGTCATTCATTATATAAAACGGTTAAGTAAAGACAATTGGTGTATAGCATAAGTACCCTAAACAGGTAAAATATTACCTCATCAGGACAACAAAAAGGTAATGGCGTTTTTTAAATGGTTGCTGTAATTTTTCTGCAAAGAAAAGCAATTTATGCCATAAATAATGCAGCAAATTTGGTTGTTTGTACCATTCCATGGTGGTGTAATATTGGGTAAATCTGGTTTTGCTGTGTAATCTGTAATATTGTTCCCCATTATTGCCGGTATTACAACACCAACCCTACGGCTTTTCAAACGCAGTATGTAATGTATGATTGGTAGCAAACAGGGCAACCCCAAACACCCCAAAACCGGTTTTGCACTAATTTCGACCACTTATTTCATTTATTTTTTATTGTTGCAAAATTGTTAGCTTTACCTTCAACACTCGCCATTTGTATTGCTTTACCAAATCCTCAAAGCAAACCATATAAATTATTTGTAACCTAAATGTTCTATCCTAAACGATTCCGAATTTTTATGTTTTTTCAACGGCAAGCGTTAGTTCTTCAGAAAGGGCACAGCCTTGCAGGTTACGCAAATCACGAGGCAAAGCCTCGCGCAAGCGGGGGCAGTGTTAGATAAAATTGCAACTCACCCGATCAATAAAATTGAAGCGTTGCAGCCGGCAAATGGATAACAGAGCAAGACACATAAAAATTTTCACAATAATATGGCTGGAAAAGCAAATTTCTATGCTCCGACTAAACAGGTATAAAGCATTGCACTCCCTATGTGCGAAAATAGTGGGTAGTGTAATCGCTGTTCATAATGGAAATGGACGAATGGATACGGTTTGGTAGTAGCACGAGGTAAGGTATCAGTGGTGCGGTAGGATTGTGTTTAATAGGTATTGCTCCTCCCAATCCCGCGCAAAACAACCTATAAATCACAACTTCTGCCCATTATAACCCGCCTTGTTGAGCCTGTGGAAACAAGCATTACCCTCTACACCCTTACGGGCCAACCTGTACTTCAAACCATCCTCTGTTTTGACAGGCTCAACAAACACGGCAAGTTCAACAAGCCAAACTGTTTCGGTAGCACATTTACCGGTAGGCGTGTATTTTTTATACGGTAGTCGGTATCGGCAGTGGGGACAATGGCTGAGGCGAGACAACGGCGATAAGGACTCAAATTTTCCTATTGGCAAGAGGAGGGAAAGGCGTACCGAACAGCACTTTGCCCTGCTTGCAGCATACCAAATAAAAAAGCCGTTCGAAATATGTTTCAAACGGCTTTTTTATATTACCGGAGCCTCCCATGGGATTTGAACCCACGACCTGCTCATTACGAGTGAGCTGCTCTACCGCTGAGCTAAGGAGGCAAGCAGATTGCCCCGTGAGGAAGATGGTGGTAAAAAAAAGTCGGGGTGACTGGACTTGAACCAGCGACCTCTACGTCCCGAACGTAGCACGCTACCAACTGCGCTACACCCCGATGCGGTAATGCGGGCACAAAAATAAATAATTTGGCGGTATTTTTAGTTCCGTTTGTTTATTTTTTTGCAGTAGTGTGGCAATTAAAATTTAAAATACTCTTCGAGCATTTTTTTATAATAGGGTTTTTTGGGTATTCCGTTGGTATAACCGGTGCAATCCATAAATTTGGTTTCCAGCAATTGCCACAGGTCGGTATGGCCTTTGTCGTAGCCCAAAGCCCAAATGCCCACTCCGCCTAATTGATACTCGTAGGTGAGGTCGTATTTCAGGTTCAGGCTTTCGGGGTTTTCAAACCAGCACTGTCTTATATCGGAAGATTTGTATTTCACAATATAAGGTGTTTCGCTTCGGTTATCCCATCTTTCGCGGTATTTTCCCACATAATCGTTTTTAATTTGCGAGTAGGTGGGCGATTGCACGTAGGAAGTAGTTGCCGATGGTACCGATGAACTTTGAGTTTGCCACTCGCGGCCATAATAAGGAACGGCCAGTATAAATTTTGCGGGGTGCACACCCGAAACGAGGTACTTGTTAAGGGTAGCCTTGAGTGAGATATAACCTTCCAGCGGGGCAACCGGGCCGGCGTGTTTGCTTTCGGCGCAGTAGTAGTCGTAAGCCATAATTACAAAATGGGCGGTGTAGGGCGCAAGTGCGTTGACATCATATACATTGCCGTTGTCAATTGGCGGTACGGCAATGGTAATAGTAGTTCCCGGTCTTTCGGTTTTAAAACGTTCGGAGAGGTAAGCAACAAATTTGGTAAAATTGGTTTTATCGGTTTTATAAATTTGTTCAAAATCAAGGTTTACCCCGTCTGCTTTGCGCATGTTGAGCAGTTTTATTATTTGCGTGGCAAAGTTGTTCCATGCTTTTGGGTTGCGCAGAAAGCGCGAGTTGGCTGTATAGCCAAAATTGGTCACGCAGAGGTCAACCTTGCAACCGGCCATTTGAGCGTAGGTGATGGAGTTGGTGGTTTCCCAACTGTGTATATTTTTATAGCCTCCGGTGGTGGCATTCAACTCATAGGAGAAATAGCAAAAAGTGCTCAACAGCCCAAAGTCATAGTAGTTATAGTACTCCGAACCATACCAATATGGATGGTAACCATATACTTCTTTGGTGAGCATACATTTGGAAGAGCGTTTACTTTCGGCAAACCCCGATTTGAGGTATTGCATAAGTTGTTGGGTAATGTTGGTGCTGTCTTTGGGTTCGGCAGGTTCTTCGTTTTGGTGCTGTTGTAATTGTTCCTGCCTAATGGAAACAACAGTTGTATCGGCAATTTCTTCGGCGGGTTCCTGTGCAAACATAAACGGCTGGCAGCAAAAAACAAAGATAAAAACTGGCAGAAGCGTTTTCATAAATTACCTGTGGTAAGTTAAGAGTAGTTTATTGAATGGAAATGCAATTTAACCACCCCAAAAGGGGCAGTATTAAAATGAAATGGATAGCAATTATTTGCTGTTTTTATTAACAGTTAAGCAGCTTATTAATTGTGTAAAGTTAGTTACAGAACTGTAAAAAAAACATAAAAAAATACCCCCGACACTTTAAAAAATGCCGGGGGTTACCCATTTACAACCAACAATGTAACTACAAGACTAATTACGAAATTATTGTTTTACAAATGAACCAACATAAATGCCCGCGTTGGTTTGTACCCGAATAAAAAATAAACCCGCAGGCAATTCAGTTAGTTTGACGCTAAAACTACCCGTTTGGTTTACTGCCACCTGCATATTAACACTTTTTCCGGTTACATCATATACTCCTATGGTCGCATTGCCGACATTTGAGCCGGGCAGTTGTACAAACAGTTCGGTTCCCTGCAACGGGTTGGGGTACACCCGCAATTGATTGCCGGCAGCATGTGTTGGTATGGCATTGGTAGTATCACAAAATGCCTGGCTTACATTAACCATATGGTAGGAGGTGGTCACCTCTCCGGTTCCCCAATCGTAATTGGTAAAGGTGTACAGGGTGGTATCCTGCGGCCAGGCATAAGGTGTAGGGCAATCTGTACAAATAAGGTTGGTATCGGGTGTCCATGAAAAAGAGGTTTCGAGGATATCGGAGTATTCGGGTACAAGTTGCAGGGTATCGCCCGGGCAAAGCTGATAGTACAGCGTATCGGACAAGCAGTCTGACACAAAAATTTCATAAATTTCATAAGTTGGATCTCCCCCAAAAGTTGAGGTCATGGTAAGTGTGTAAACCGTATTTACCAAAGGACTGGCAACGGGGTTTGGACAAAATGCACAACTTAGCCCTGTGGTTGGTATCCAGTTGTACAAGGTATTTGGAATAAACGGGTTGCCAAGGGATATACTGTCTCCCTCGCAAATGGTGTAGGAGTAAGTTGGGTAGCAGTTGTTAACATAGACCAAAAAATGCTGTACGGATGGCGCGCCTCCAACAGTACTCAGGGTGGTAAGTGTGTAAACGCTTGTTTCATCGGGCGATGCCATGGGGTCGGGGCAGTTATCGCAACTCAACCCTGTTGCCGGGCTCCAAATATATATGGTATTTGGCACAAACGGAACCCCTATTTCTACGGCATTATCGGCACAAACCTCGTAAGTGGTAATTTCGCATTGTCCGGCCGTATAACTCAATACGCCGGCACGTGTGGCATAACAACTGTTTACGTAGGTAACGCCGTTGCAGCCGCAAACCGGTTCGTAGTTCACGGGGCAGGGGTTGGTATTGACCGCATTGGGGTCTAAACAAGGCTGAAAAATCGTAGGCTCTCCGCAAACGCCCGGCACAAAGGTTGTAACCCCCATGTTTTGGGCAACACAATCGTTGTCGTAGGTAATGCCATCGCACCCGCAAACTGGCGCATAAATGGCAGGGCAGGGGGCAACGGGGTTAATTTGAGCGGGGTTTATACAATCGAACACTGTTCCGCAAATTCCCGGAACCGATGAAGTGATACCGGCATTGGCAGCATCGCAATTGTTGCCATAGGAAACATTATCGCAGCCGCAAACTGGGCTGTACATGCCCAATGTGTCGATGCACGAATTTGCATTTACCAAACTTGCATCAAAGCATCCGGTATTGGCATTGCAATAAGTATTTGCGTTGGCAATCTCAACAGAGCCGGTAATTGTTTCAAAAAAGTTCGGACAATTGCCTATATTGCCGCCAAAACCGCCCATGCTGCATAACAGCAAGCCGGAACAGGTGTAAACTTCTATGGGAAAATCGGCACAAAGTATATTTGGTGTTGTGTAAAAAACAAATTGCCCGTTGTATTGAGCTTGGGTTATAGCAGTAATACAAGAAAATGGCTCACACATTTGCGAAGCCAGTGAGTCTAAAAACGATAGTTCGGTGATGGGCGATTGAACACCACAGGGCAAATTGGTTTGTGCAGTTGTTTTCTGAATGCCAATCAACTGGGAAAGTAAAACAAAGAACACAGATAAAATTAGGTTTTTCATATTTTGATATTTTGTTCCTGAAATGGCGATTGTAATTGGCAAAATGTCCTTATCTTAGTACGAAAAAAAGATGCGTGCCGTTGGTAATTATTTACAGGCAAGGTAAAATTAGTCATGAAACCGACCAAATTCGTTTCTTTACCCCATAAAAGTAAATAGCAGGATAACAATTTCGGTTTGGTTACATTGTACAGTTTTGTCTGGCAACATCAGCAGTCCGTTTTCATGCAAGCGCTCTTAACAATTTTTCTTTGTTGAACCATAAAAAAACAAATTATGCAATTAAAAATGTTTACTTTTAAAAAATTTTTTGCAGCCTCGTTGTTTGGCTTGTTAAGCCTTGCAGCGGTAGCACAACCCACCCTTACCTCTGCCAACTTCCCGCAGGTAGGCGATGAGTTTTCGCGCATTAATGCCAACCCCAGCACAGTTTTACCCGGCGCTGCCGGCGCCAATGTATTTTGGAATTTTGCCTCGTTGGTACCTGCATCGGGCAGCAGCAGCGGGCAGTATGTAACCCCGTCTTCTACCACTTTGGGAAGCACATTTCCAACTGCTGATGTAGCTAATGTAAGCGGTACTTATGTAACCTACTACGATGTTACCTCTGCCCAGTCAAGTTGGATAGGTGCAGATAACGGCGGAACACTCATTACCTTCTCTGACCCGTTGTTAGAAATGACCTACCCCTTTACCTACGGCGCTACTTTTTCCGATATCGGCGACCGTCAGTATAACGTAGGCGTAGTTGTAGGCTCGCGCCTTACCCGCGATGTGATTGCCGATGGCTACGGAACCTTAGTTTTGCCCAATGCCACCTACGAAAACGTGTTACGCGTTAGAATTGAAGAAACTTATCGCGATACCACTCCTAACCCCACGCAGTATTTTGAGCGCGAATCGACCCGCTATGAATGGTATTCCGAAACCGAGCGCTACCCGCTGCTGGTTTTTGAAACAGGTACAACAGACCAGGGCGGTACAGTAGCTAGTTTTACTGATATTAACTACGCTTTTGTGTTAACCGTTGCCGATGAATACGGTTACAGCTATACCACTTCCGATGAAGGACTCAACTGCGAATGGGTAGATATTTCGGCCATCGGGACCGAAATTACCGGACTGGCCGATGACAACTTTGTTGGCCCGATTGATATGGGTATTGACTTCCAGTTCTATTGGACTACGGTAAACCAAGTGTACATAGGGTCGAACGGGTATATTGCCTTTGACGATATTCAAATTTCTTCTACCGGAACCGTAGCCTTTCCCCTTATTCCCACACCCGATGAAAAAAACAACTTTATTGCCCCATGCCTTGCCGACCTTACCTTTGGCGGGGTAAACAACCCGGGTAAGTGCTTTGTGTATAACGATGCCGAGCGATTTATTGTTACCTACGAAGAAGTTCCTCTCTGGACCAACAACACCTTCCAATGGATAGGAAGCAATACTTTTCAGGTAATTTTTTCGGTGGCCGACTCTTCCATTACCTTTAACTACCTTACTATGGAACCGGCAGTAGCCACCGAATATGCCGCATCGCAAAACCCGGTTATGGTGGGTATTGAAAACATAAGCGGCGATATTGGCATACAGGTAAGCAATACCGGCATGCCTCCCTCTAATACTTGCCTGCAATTTAACCCGCCCGATGTGCCGCTTATTGACGTAATTGACGTAGCGCCCACCTATAACCAAAACCCGCAAAATGCAGGCTTCTTTGTGTTTAAAAATGATATTTTTGACCTTACCAGCAATATTAAAAATGTTGGCAGCGTAGATATTTCAACGCCTGTAAACGTAAGCACTACCGTTTACGACCCCAGCGGCATGCCTTTTGTAACCTCAGACGAAACGCTGCCCGGGCTGGCACAGGGACAAAGCCAATTGGTTACTTTTGATACGCCTTTCCCGGCATTGTTTACCGGCTCCTATACCTATGAAGTAACCGCCACCACTACTGGCGATATTAACCCCAACAACGACACCAACATTTCGGAAATGGTGGTGGTTGACTCATTGGCCAACGGTGAAATTGTGCTGTCTTATGTGGTAGGTACGCCCAACCAAGGCGCTGTTTCCTGGACAGGCGGTTCGGGCTACGACGATGGCGCGGGCATTTACGTTGAACCACCTTTCTACCCCGTAGAAGTTGTAGGCGCCGAGTATTTTGTGTCAACTGCCAGCGGTTTTGGTTTCCGCGGCGAAGTGCAGGACGATAACGGCCCGGCAAACAGCCCCGGTATTTCATTGGCTTCTAAAGACGTGCCCGGCACACAGGTACTGTCATTGGCATGGAACAGAATTGATTTTGACAACCCGCCCCAAATTGACGACGGTGGCATTTACGTATCGTGGCTCATGGAAGGTACCGATGTGCAATTGGCTACCGAATTGGATCCGCCCTATTCGCGCCGCTCGTATGAAATTCTGGGCGATGCCTGGGCGCCCTACCGCGAAGGTGATGGCTCAGATTTATACATTCGGGTTATTGTGAAAAAGGTAAACGAACCCATTATACCGGGTGTTGGCACTACTTCGCAAAACGGCTTTACCGTTTCCGATGCTTTCCCCAACCCCACACATGATTTTGCTACCATTAACTACACCCTGCCCACAGGAGGCGCTATAGATTTTACCCTTACCGATATTGCCGGCAGGGTAATTACGCAGCAAACGCAGCAAAACATGGCGGCAGGCAACCACAATATCCGAATTAGTTCTGCCCAACTGCCAAACGGCGTGTACCTGTACACCCTTGGCAGCAATGGAAATACTGTTACCAAGCGCTTAATAGTTGCCCACTAACAGTCTGAGTACATAAACAAGTTATCCAAAACCCCGCACTGCTGTTGGCTTTGCGGGGTTTTGTTCATTAATACCTTTTTCGGGTGTAAAACGCACATTGGTTTAGATAGGCAGCGCCGCCATTTGTAATGATTTATGCGATGTGTTACTTTCTGCACTCTTTTTTTCGGACATTTTACTTACCGCTAAGATTCAAAGAAGCTGAAAGTGTTAAATGTACATAACCACAGGTGAAACTTAGAAAGAAAAACAACTCCGATAACCACAACCTAAAGATATTGAATAGTGCAGAGGTGTTTGCACACAACATTGGGATTGTGCCATCAACCACTTTGCGGCAACTTATTGGACGACCGTTGTTTGGTTAATTACCGACAAAATGAACAACAATCAGAACATATTTTTTACCTTTGTGAAATGCGAGCGAATGAACAGAAATTTAAGACCGTAATTGATAATAACACATTCTATTTTTACAATCCTGTATTTCAGGAAACTTATGAAAGTTATATCAACTCGCTAAAAGAAACGTTACTTGTTCTTAAGAACAAAGTTGAAACGCAAGGGCTGAAAAAACAACACTTTGAAGACCTGCTTGCCGATAAAGAAAACGGACTTCGCGCATTGCTTGCATTGACAGGTTTTGCAAACGAAAGTTTGAAACGTTTAATAACCGTTGTTCGTGTTTCGGACAACAAAGAGCTTTCAACGTTGCTTTTCAAAGACAAATGGGTAGCGGAAGAAAATAGCCCCGACCTAAAAGAATGGGGCGACATGAAAATAACTAACCTTTTAAAAAACAACACGCATTTTCGGAAAGGACTTGTGAACTTATTTTTTGAAGGTGCAACCATTCCCTTTTTAGCACAAACGCTACCACTTTTTGAACTCAAAAAATTAAGCATTTCAAAACTAAAATTTGACGTGCCTTCAATGATTGACACACTTGTCCGCTATAAAGAAAAAGGTTCGTATTCGGGTAAAGCCGAAAATAATCCTGAACACTTTCTTGCAGAAATTTTTCGTGAAGCAAGAATTTCATTTGAAAAAGGCGACCTGACCGAACTTTTCAAAAATGAACCTGTTGAAAAACGAACAATGGATTTCATTATTCCGAACAAGCAAAATCCGCAAATTATCATTGAAAGTTCATTCCTTGTAACAACATCTTCGGGACAAGGTGATAAGTCAAAAACCGAAGGAAACATCAGAAAATTGATTTCAAAGTATTACCCAAAAGCGAAGTTTGTTGGCTTTGTAGATGGTATCGGTTGGTATGTTCGCAAAGGCGATTTGGTGCGAATGGTTGCTGCTTACGATGAAGTTTTTACTTTTCATAAAGACGAAGTTGAACGCTTTAAAAAGTATATCAAAAAGGAGTTGAAGAAATGATGGAGAAGTTTTTAAATAAAATAATACAAGGCGACTGTTTGGAATTGTTAAAGCAAATTCCAGATAGCTCCGTTGATATGACCTTTGCTGACCCGCCATTCAATTTAAAGAAGGGTTACAACAGCTATAAAGATAGTTTGAAACTGCAAGAATATTTGGATTGGTGCGATGCATGGATTTGCGAAATGGTTCGCATTACAAAACCAACAGGCTCAATTTTTCTGCATAACATTCCAAAATGGCTTACTTATTATGCTTCATTTTTGAACAAAATTGCAGACTTTAAACATTGGATAAGTTGGGATGCACCAACCGCACCAATGGGAAAATCATTGCAACCGGGACATTATGGAATTTTGTTTTATGCCAAAGATGCAAAACAATTAAAGTTTTACGAAATCCGACATCCACATAAACGAGCAAGAAAAACAAAAATTCTTGCAAAAGATTATGGTGGAAAAAAATCAATGCTTCACCCTTTTGGACCTTTGGTTTCTGACGTATGGACAGACATTCATAGAATAAAACACAACAAATTCAGAGATGAACATCCTTGTCAACTTCCAATCCATTTGCTTGAACGAATAATTTTGATGAGTACAGACGAAGGCGACATTGTACTTGACCCTTTTAATGGAACAGGGACAACTGCAATTGCAGCCAAGCGATTAGGCAGACAGTACATCGGTTTTGATCTGGACGAAGAATATGTAAAAATTACGCAACAAAAATTAGAACGAGAACAGCCTATTTCAAAACTTGGTAACACTTGGGTTAGTTATTATTTAGACGAAGTTGTAACGCTTCGCAACAACGAATGGGATATTCTAAAAGACTTTTATTACATACCGAGCAAGGTAGAAGAAATTGACAATGCACCAATTGCTTTAAAAACAAAAATGAGCATACAGACACCAGTTAAAAGTGAAATTGAAACTAACGAAGTTTGCAAAATTGAATATCAAGGCGTATTATTTGAACCGACTGTTGATTACGAGCAAACGAAAAAGAAAGGTGATCCGCAAAATAGGTTTGATGTAATGACGGGAGAAATGCTTCAAGCAAACGGAAGCACTACATTGAACGACATTACTACCAAATAATTTCCATGCTAAAAAATCTGCTACTAACTCGATTTTACACTATATTGTCCAAATGAGGAATAAGCAACCGGCAACCGCTTAGGGTTTTTCGAGTAGCTCTTCAATAGGAGTGCCGGTGCAGGCATTGGGAAACGGTATTTGCAGCCAGGCGGCAAGCGTGGCCGCAATATCGGGAATGTAAACAGGCCGGGTAGTTTGCTTACCCTTTGGGGTTTTCCAGCCGTACCAGTACAGCGGCACGTGGGTATCGTAACGGTAAGCGCTGCCGTGGGTAGTGCCGGTATATTCATGCTCTATCCAGCCGGGTTGCAGGGTAATGGCCACATCGCCGGAGCGGGTGGCGTTAAAGCCGTTTTGTACACATTGCCTGCGCCAGTCGGGAAAACTGTTTTGGGCCAGGGTGGTGGCGGTAACGGCATTGGCAACGCCGTTTACCTGCAGCATAAAAGCAGCAGCCTCATCTTGTATTGGCTGCAAAGGCAGGTTAAGTTGGGTTATACGGTTATGGTTAAGGTAAATTTGGCTGTTTATATAGGTTAGCACTAATGAGTCGGCATATTGGTTAAAAAACAGGGTTTTAAGCTGTTTAACCGGTTCTGCTTTTTCAAAAATTTGGGCCGGTATGTTCAGATTTTGCAGGTAAGCCGGCACATCGGCCACGGCGTGGTCGGCTGTAAGAAACAGGAGTATGTTTTTGGCGCCGAGGTATTGGTCTAAAAAACGCAACAGGTCTTCAATGTCTTTATCAAACCGCAGATAGGTATCTTCAATTTCAACCGACCGGGGTCCAAACTGATGCCCAATATAATCGGTAGAAGAAAAGCTGATGGCAATAAAATCGGTGACACCGGGTGTTTTACCCATTTTTTCGGCTTGAATGGCGGCAATGGCAAAATCTTTGGTGAGCGTATTTCCGAAAGGAGTAGCCCTTATGAGGTCATATCCTTCTGTTTCCGAGGCCTTTGCAATTTGGGGCAGCAGGTGCGGAAAAACCGGCGCTGTTTGTCCGGCATAGGGGGCTTCGTAGGGGTTGTTATCGGGCAGGCTTTCGGTATAGTCGGTTATGGGCAACAGGGTTTCCCAGTTTTGCAGCAAATATTTTTCGGGCTGCCTTTCTGCATTAAATTGTTGAACCCACTGCGGCAGTTCTTTCATATAGTAGGTAGAAGATATAAAATTACCCGAAGCGCCATCAAACCAGTAAGCGGCATTGGCCAGGTGTCCGGCGGGCAGTATGGCACCGCGGTCTTTAAGGGCAATGCCTATCACCTTGCTTTGGAGGTTGGTAAGCAGTTTCAGTTCATCGGTAATGGTGGTGGTCAGCAGGTTTCGGGGCGACATTTGTCCGGCAACCGTTTGGCTTCCGCCTACAGACCGCACAAGGGTATCGGTAGTGCAATAGTTGTTTTTTCCGGCATTTCTGTTATACCACGTATTGCCAATAATGCCATGTTCTGAAGGTGTTGTGCCGGTGTAAACCGACGCATGTCCTGGGGCGGTGTAGGTAGGAACATAATTAAACTGGGTATTAGCACATATATAGCCGTTTTTGAAGAGTTTTTTTAGTCCTTTATTGCCCAGTTTATTCCAGTAACGGTGTATATAATCGGGGCGCATTTGGTCCACTACAATGCCAACCACCAATTTTGGCCCACTGTTTTCGGGCTGGGGTTGTGCTGTAAGCGTTTGCAGCGCAACAGCCGGAAAAAGGCAGCAAAGAAGCAGTATGGTTTGAAACTGTATAAAAGGTTTGTGCAGCATACTTTATTGTTGGGTGCGGTAAAAAGGTTAAAACAGATTGGTTAATGGGTATGTTTAGAGGTGTGCCAGTTGTTTGGGAGCATTTGTGCGCAAGATACAATTATAAAACAACGCTTTAGTTTGTACATTTGCAAAAAAATAACCCATTTTAAGGTAACCAAAGCAAATATGCCCGATAGTATAAAAAATATTACGCCCAGTAAGCTGGCATTATTAACCGCACTTGCCTGTGGTGCGGGTACTTTTTTTGTGGCCTTTATGTTGCTGGCGCTGTTTAACCCCACCTTGCAGGTTTGGGGATTGCTATGCGTTATGATAAATATAATATTTTGCTACGTTTTGTTTTACGCTGCTTTAGAGCGGTTTATTCACCGGAAGGTAAAAGTTATTTATAAAAATATACGGCGGTTTAAACAGCCGCAGGGCATAGTACCCGAAAAAACCAATATGAACCGGGGTATTTTGGAAGAAGTAGAGTCTGAAGTGTTGAACTGGGCAGACGAGCAGAGTTCTGAAATTGAGCAGTTGAAAAAAATGGAATCGTATCGCCGCGAGTTTTTAGGAAATGTATCGCACGAACTGAAAACCCCTCTGTTTAACATACAGGGATATTTAGACACCCTGCTCGACGGTGGAATTGATGACCCGAAAATAAACCTTGAGTATGTACACAAGGCGGCCAAAAATGTGGAGAGGCTTATTAATATTGTTAAAGATTTAGATGTTATAAGCCAGCATGAGAGCGGGCAATTAGAAATGAAATGGGAGAAGTTTAAAATATACGAACTTGTTAAAGAAGTATTTGACTCCTTTGAAATGCTGGCCGATGCCAATGATATAACCCTTTGTTTTAAAGAGGGTTCTGCTGCCGGCACAATTGTATATGCCGACAGGGAAAAAATAAGGCAGGTGCTAACCAACCTTATATCAAACTCCATTAAGTATGGCAGAGAACATGGTAAAACTGCTGTTGGCATATACGATATGGATAAGCTGGCGCTTATTGAGGTGTCCGACAATGGTATAGGCATAGAAAGCCGCCACCTGCCGCGCCTGTTTGAGCGGTTTTACCGCATTGACCCCAGCCGTTCGCGCACGCTGGGCGGTTCTGGATTGGGGTTGGCCATTGTAAAACATATTATAGAAGCCCATAACCAAACCATACATGTGCGCAGCACGCCGGGTGTAGGTACTACCTTTGGGTTTACCCTTGTAAAGGGATAAAAGAGCAGGTCAGCAGGTTAGCATCAAAGAAAGCCGATTTGGATTATGCAGGAACATTGGTTTTTTGCAGCAGCAAAACATCGGTCCATCTTGGGGCATTGGCAGGTATCAGGCGTTGCAGTTCTTTCAAATGTTCATGGTATTCTACTTCAATGGTATGCCGGTGCGATTTGGTATAGCGTTTGTTAATGCGCTGCAAGTCTTTTTCTATTTCGGAATCTAAGTTTGGCGGCAGTTTAAAATTGCCTGCAATATAGTTGGCCGCCAATTTGGCATGGGCATCAGACAGTGGCCAAATGCAGCCCATTGGCTGTACCAGCCCAATGAACATGAGGTTGCGGAATTTGGGATGAAACACCCTTTTATAGAGGGGCACATCATTATCGGTATAATTAATGAGTTGTTTGTCGAAAAACGGGAAGGTAATGTTGAAGCCGGTGGCAGCAATAATACAATCATACACTTCGGCTTTACCATCTTTAAAGTAAACGGTTTTGCCGTCAAAATGGTCAATATCGGGTCGGGGGTGCACCTTACCGTGGCGGAGCATATACAGCAATTCGGAGTTCATGGTAGGATGTGCTCCCAAAATAGGATATTGAGGTTTTTGCAACCCGTACATGGTCATATCGCCCACAATTACCTTATGTGTAAGCTGCATGAGCACCTGCCGCAATGCGCGCGGAAGCCAGATAAAGCGGGCGTTTACCATATCGGCCGGCTTGCCAAACATAAATTTCGGAACAATGTAATACCCTCTTCGCATGCTAATGGCGGTAAATGCCGAGGTGCGGGAGGTTTCAACGGCAACATCGCAGGCAGAATTGCCGCCGCCAATGACCAACACCCGTTTGTCTTTAAAGGGCTGATTGTTTTTAAACTCGTGCGAGTGCAGCATTTGCCCGGTAAAATTGCCCGGGTAATAGGGCATTCGGGGGTTCCAATGGTGGCCGTTGGCTACCAGCAGAAAATCAAAAATTTCGGTATGGCCATTGGCAAGGGTAAGCTGCCATTGTTGTGCGTTATGTATCGGCTGGGCGTTTAGCACTTCGGTATTAAACCGTATGTAGTTATAGACTCCGAAACGGTTAGCATAAGCGCGAAAATACCGCAAAAGCTGGTCGTGCGAGGGGTAATCAGGGTAATCATCGGGCATTGGATAGTCTTCGTATTCCGACAATTTTTTAGAACTGATGATATGGGTAGTTTCAAATACGCTGGAATGAGAAACGTTTGGCGAGTAAATCCAGTTGCCGCCCACATCGGCATTTTTTTCATAGCACACAATGTTGGTAAACCGGGCTTGCAGCAGGTTTTTTACCGCCGTAATGCCCGATGGGCCTGCGCCAATTACACAAATTCGGGGATATGCATTTTCAACATACTGGTTTTTCATAAGCATATTTTTTAACACCTTCAGAGCAACAAACAACGGGCGGCAGTTGTTTCAGGCTTGCGCTGCAAGCACTTCTTTTTCGTTATACCGGCTGAAAAGCAGCCAGCCCAACAGGCAAAAAACCGATGCGGCAGCAGCAGTGGCACGCACACCCGTAGGGTTTTGTACACTGTTGCCCAGCAATAACAAAGACGGAAATAAGAGGTTGGCAACCGACATGCCCATTTTCATCATAAAAGAACGCACGGCAAAAAAAATGGCTGCTTTGTGTCCGCCGCTTACTGCGGCATCAGACTCAATTATATCTGCCACCACTGCATTGGGTAAAATGCTGAAAATGGCAATGGGTATGCTGGCCAGTACCCCCAACGTTACAATTTGCATAATTGGCGGCAGCGGATACTTGCCCAAAAAAAACATGAGCAGATATATAACCGTAAAAGCGGCAAAGGCAAACACCATAAGGCGTTTTTTACCCCATTTCCGGGCAAGTATGTTGGTGGGCACATAAAACACAAAACTGCTCCCCAGCATACCCATCAGCACCAGCGAGCCATACTGCGCCTCGAGTTGCAGCAGAATGGTTACATAATAAGCAATTCCCATTTGTATAAAAGTGAGCGCCAGCCAGTACATAAGGTCGGAAATAGCAAAATAGCGAAAATTCCGGTTGCCAAAAACCGACCGTATAGCTGCAAGAGGCGGTTCATAGGAGGGTTTTGAAATGCAGTATCGCTCTTCATTGACAAAAATAACCGGTAAAGCCATAAGCAGGGCCGACAGGATGGCAAAAGCGCTCATAACGGTTTTAAATGCTGTTTCGGCGCTAAGTCCGTATTGCGTTTGCAGCACATGCTGGAAAAAAAATACCTGAGTTCCAAGCCCGTACCCCAGCGCAAAAGTTACCGAAATAAACGTGCTGATGGTAAGCCGCTCGTTGGGGGTATGCCCCAGTTCGCTTATTAAAGCCGTATATGGCGTTACATAAATGGTCATAAAAAAATAGAGCAGCAGCACACAAACAAAAAGCCATGCAACATTCAGCCAGCTAACCCCGGGTGTAACGGGCGTAAAAATAAGCGCCGAAAACAAAGCAAAAGGCAAAAACCCGATGGCCATAAAAAACCGCCTTCTGCCAAAGCGCACAATAGCCCTGTCGGACCAGTTGGCAACCAGCGGGTCGGTTACAGCATCAAAAATTCGCCCCGAAAAAGACAATAAGCCAATAATGGTTGCCACGCCCAGCACGGCACCCTGGTAAATATAGGGCATAAAAACAGGCTCTTGGCCTGTTTGTGGCGGCATGTAAAAGTAAATGAGCAAATTGGCAACACCGTATGCACCCAACGACCAACCCATTTGACCAAGTGCATACATCAGTTTAATAAACAAGGGCGTTTCTTGTTTTTTTATACTAAAATTCATGAAATGAGCGTTACAAAAACTATGCCTGTAAAAAACAACACCAACAAGTTTTGTTCCATAAATCGGGTAATTTGGGGCATAAATAGTTAAAAAAGACCTAAAAGTAAATATTATCTCCTAATTTTGCACTACAGAAACAAGAGTTTTAGCTTTCTGCTTAATTTTTGGTACGCTATGAAGAAATACCACTACTATATACATACGCTTTTGTGCCTTTTTATTACTACCTTTCTTTTGTTTACCAACAGTAGGGCCCAAGACCTTAATTTAGACGAAGCTCTTGGCGCCGAAGCCATAACCGTCAATGATGAACCCGAAAATACAGACGGAACAGCTCCCAACCGTTACATAGGAAGTTCGCAGTTTTTTGACATTAGCGGAGAATGGGTAAATGAAAACGTAACTTCCAAGCGCATCAGCAAAATGGAAATTACCAAAACCATTGTAAACACCTACCGGCTGCAGCCTTATTTTGCCTTGGGAGGCAAAGAATTACCCACTCAGGAAGTGCCCCTCGACATATCGGAGCGCGAGTTGGTTTACCTTGGCAACATTCTGGAAGCCAAATGTATGGTAATGCCCTTTACGGTAGATAACCAGCAAAAGCTCAAAGTGTATTCCATTATTGTAAACCCCTCGGGTTTGTGGACCGGCATGGCTACCGATGTTATGGTGCGCCGCAAAGATGCCGCCCCTAAATCGGCACAGGTAAAAACGCCTGTTGCAAAAGAAACTGCCTTTTCGGCCGCAGACGAACTGGCCGGCTATTGGCTGAATGAGTGGAATAACAACATAATAATTCCGCGCTTTCAACTGCTTGCCGAGGGAAACAAACTTGTCAAAATAAAACTCTACCGCATGATAAACGGTAAAGCACGCAATATTGGCGAGTACAATGTGGTAAAACAAGACAGTACAGATTATACACAAATTGTTGAATGGTGGGACGGTGAACTGAAAAACATTATGCGCCTGCGCCCCATAAGAATTGACGGCATATCTAAAGGACTGGATATGGTGGTGGAAGAAGTGTATAAAGACGGAGCACCTAAAAATATTTTCCGCCAGTTTTTTGTAAAAGACCCCGAAGCAGAAAAAAAAGAAGCCGCCGAAATAATTATAAAAGCGCTGGAAGGCGATTGGGTTAATGTGAACCCCAAAAGCCCCACCACCCGAATTCATATTGCGGAAAGTGAAGCCGAATTGTGGGGCCGCTGCGACAGCAGTCCCGACGGGCAATGCCTGTTGGTAAAAAAAGAACTCACCGCCATGAGCGACGACATGGTTGGTTTTGTGGCAGAAAGCATGTCGTTTATTCGTACCGTGGAAATAGATGTAAACTTAGATGTAAACAAATATTTTAAAAACATGCCGCCGCAGGTGTTTACCATTAGCACCGATATTGAAGACATGGAGGGTATAAAAATGCCGGTTATGATTACCGAAGTCTTTAAACGCAAAGATAAACTAATTCCGCGCGAGGCAGTTGGCTTTAAGTAAGTTTACCCCGCCAAACCAATGCGCATCGGAAAATAAGTATTACCTTAGCGCCTGCATTTGCTCATAAGCCTTTTAAACAACATTATGAAAACTGCCTATATTGTTCTTTTCCTGCTTATTATTGGAGTTTTAGGTTCTGTATATGCCTACCGCATGACCCAAACCCTTAACTACGTGCATGGTAAAGGCGCTATTAAGCCCGTAACTGCCGACGATTACGCTTATCAGCACCTGTATGGCAACCGGCAGCCGCAAACCATTACTCCCGCCGATAGCGCCGCTACCGATACCCTTCAAGAGGGCAAGTAATCATTCTTTTGTCCAACATTGGCACAGCAAAACAACCATGCCACCACTGCTTCAACCTGCGGCGAGGTGTTGCTGTTGTTTAGCTGAAACCGGGCAGGTTGCAGTAATTTGACCAAAGTACATTTTTTGTGCGTTTTAGCAGCCTTTGCCGTGCCAAAATTGCAAACCCTATGTGTACGCTAACCTACCTGCCGTTAAACAAACATTCATTTATTGCCACCTCTAACCGCGATGAACAACCCGGCCGTGCTGCCAACGGCTTGTTCCTAACTACCAACGCCAACGGCGTACAATTACTTTTTCCGAAAGAACCCCAGGCGGGCGGAACCTGGCTGGCAACCTCCAACGACAACCGCCTGGCCTGCATATTAAACGGCGCTTTTGAACGTCACCACCGAAATCCGCCCTACCGCCGCAGCAGAGGGTTGCTGTTGCTTGATTTTTTTGAATACCCAAACACCTCTGATTTTGTTAATAATTACGATTTTACCCACATTGAACCCTTTACACTGATATTGTACGACAAAGGCACCCTTACCGAAATGCGCTGGGATGGCGAAGTGCAACATATACAGCCACTGCAACCCGATTTGCCCTACATCTGGTCATCGGCTACGCTGTACACCCCCGAAGCAAGAGCTCTTCGCAACTATTGGTTTACCCAATGGCTGCAAGAAAATCATCTCTTCACTGTACCCGAAATTTTGCAATTTCATACCACCGCAGGAAAAGATAATGCATCCAACGGGCTGGTAATGAATCGGTTTAATATGGTAAAAACTATAAGCATTACCTCTGTACTTAAAACCGCTACCGCTTTTGAATGGCTGTATAAAGACCTCGTACACGAGCGCCAAAGCAGCCATACTCTGCCCCTTTTGACCGCCCAACATGCCATTAAAAAGTAATGAGCCTGCTTTAGGGCAGCAAAACCTCAAGTAAAAAACAGTTACCACAAAAAAATACCCCAATAAGGGAACTTTTTGCAAAAAATAACTATTTTTGCACCCAGATACACAATTGTACGCTTCGGTAGCCCAACTGGCAGAGGCATATGTTTCAGGAGCATACCAGTGCGGGTTCGACTCCCGCCCGAAGCACAATTAAAAACGCAAACACCCTTAAAATCAAGGCTTTAAATATTATAAAAAAATAGTTTAGGCGGTTTCTTAGGCGGTTTTGGGGTTGGTGCTTCAATTTTCGGTATTTTCGGGGGTGCATTGGTATTCCTTAACCCTCACTTTTGTGGAATGCTCAAAATATCCTGTTTCTACCCTTGTAATTAAGGTAGATTCGGGGCGTGTTCCGGCGGTGCTGCTTTACTCATTTTCTGGTACGTCTTTTACATCTTTTTCATCGTGCACCGGCGGCTTTGCGTTGTTGGCGGGTAGCACAATAATTTCGGGCAGTTTCATTTCGTTTTCAATAGAAATGGCTTGCAATGGTTTGCCGTCTATGCGTTCAAAAATTAATTGTATTGCCTTTAAATTACCATTTACGGCATGTTCAACTAATGTTTGCACTATCTTTTCGCCTATGGTTAAATTTTCGGCGTAATCCATGTTTAACCACTCTTTGAGTATGGGCGTTAATGCATCGGGTTTGCGGCGGTTTTCGGGCTGGTACTCCGTACTAAATTTCATCTTTTTGTTCGTTAAAACGGTGAAAAAACGGGCGTTAATGCTGTAAGAGTTCGTTAATTTTTGCCTCAACTATCGGGGCAATATCGGTATGTTGAAGCACGGGCAAAATTTGGCGGTATAGTTGGTTGTACTGTTTTCGCATTGCCTTGTATGTGCCATAACTTTTGTTTTTGATGTTTACCCATACATCGGGGCTTGCAAACAGCATGAATATTTGCGGCGGTGTTAATTCCTTCAACACATCGGGCGGTAATACTGCGGGGGTTCGTTTGCTTTGTCTTAACAAGTTCGTAAGATAATTTTTGTGTTGGTTGAGGTGAAACACATCGGGCAATGTTGCAATGTTTGGCGGGGCTTTAATTACTTTACCAATACATCGGGCTGTTGTATAAACACATTCAACACGCAAAAAATTAGTTATTTTTAAGCGTTCAAATGTGCCCTTATCGTAAATTTTTAGGGCGCGCTCGCTGCCATAGCATTTGGTTTGTAGGTGTTTTGTGAAGCCTTTGGGCGGTTCACTTTTGCAAAATGCTTTTGCGCTTAGTTCGGTAAATTCCTTAATGTAATGTGCTGCCGGTTGAGGTGTTGAAATGTTTGTGCCGTATTCCATTTTTGTTATTTTCATGCTTTCGGGGTGCGTGTTAAACACATCGGGCAATGTAGTGCAAATCGTTTGCAGTTCGCTATGTGTTAAATTAACAATATTATTGCCATGAAATAACTTTGTAAATGAATTTTGAATGCTACATGTATGCATTTCGGGGTTATACTTTACCCTTAGCCCGTTACCATGTTCAAAAAGTTTGAATGTGTAAACATCGGGGGCGGTTTGGGTAAAATAGGGTTGTGAAAACATTTGCACATTTTGAACATTAAAGTAAAAATGTATGTTATCAATCATGAATTTTCATGCTTTTAACGGGTTGCGGCGGGTGTGCTGCAACCCGTTTTTTTTGGGTTAAACCTTGATTTTTTGCAATGCGTTAAAAACGGCTTCTTTGCGGTACAAAACCCGATGCCCCAAACGCTCGGCGGGTAGCTTGCCGCTATCGGTATGCTTTTGCAATGTTACCAAAGATATGTTTAACAAGTTTGCAGCCTGTTTTCTGGTAAGCAATTCGGGTAACTCGGTTGTTACCACTACCGGCGGGGGCGGGGTGTGCTGTTTTAATTTAGCATCTAAAACATCGTTTAGTAATTGCTTTAATTCGCTTGCATCAATTAATACAAAATTTTGCATGGGTTGCAGTTTGGTTTGGTTAAATTGAACGCAACAAAGTTAAAGGGGGCAAATTGCCCGTACAAGGTTAGGTGGGGTAAAACCAAAACGGGCGGCAAATAGGCAATAAAAAAACAAATGCCCGTAAAAGCGTTTTATTTTGCTTATACGGGCATTTAGTAAAAATAAGTATGTGTTGTTCAAATGTGGCAAAAGTTGCTTAAAACGCAAATGCGGGGCTTTTGGGGGCTGTTTGCTTAGTTTTTTTGGATATTTACCGAAATTTGCGGCGTAACTTCAAAGAGTGCGTTTAGGTTGGCTTGCTTTTGCTTTATTTGCTCTTAATACATGGGTTTTATGGTGCTGCGCCCCCTACAATAGGGGCAAAAGTTCAATTTTGCGGCTCTCGGCATTGTGGTACACTTTGAACCCTGCCTGCAATAGTGCATTTTCGGCGGCTTGCATTGCGGCGGCGTGTTTGGCAATGTTTGTTTGAAGCGTTTCAGGGTTGCCCGTGTTTTCACGTTTACGCTTTTGATTTATTTGCAATCTTTGGCGTTCAATTTTATAGGTGTTGAGTAATTCCAAAACAACTTGTTTTTGGGTGTTATCGGGTGTAATTACAGAAATTACACCACTTTGCGCATTTTCTGGGGTATGGTTCGGCGGGTATTGTTTAAACCCGATATTTGCTGGGGTGGGTGTGGTGGTGGGTGTGTTTGTTTCACCCATTTGTAAAATTCGCTCTTTGTACTTTTCAAGTTCTAACTTTATAAGTTCGGCGGCGTTTTCGTTTACCGTTGCCGTTGCCGGTATTGCCCGTTTGCGTATTGCAGCAGCACCCATTCTAAGAATGCCCGAAAAATAAGTTTTTAGGGCTTCTTTATATTCGGTAAATATATCGGGTAATAAATCGTATTCATTCGGCAAAATCACTTCTTTAATGCCCGATTTATATTTAAATTTCTCCACTATGAAACACCCGAATAAAATCAAAGTTAGGGCAATTAATACCATTACTGGCAAAATTGTACCGGCTTTATCAATCAGAAAATTATAACGGGCGGCGGCGGTTTGGTTGGCGGTTTGTATGCTGTTTATTTCATTTGCGGCGGCGGCGGCGGCAATTTCGGTTTGTTGGCGTTTGGTTTCGGTTAGCCTCAACATTGCGGCGGCTCGCTCGCTTTTTAATGCATTTATTGCTGTTTCTTTTTCGTTCTGGGCGGCTTTTACTTTGGGCTTTAACCAATGTTTACCGGCGGCAATTTGCGTTTGTAGGGCTTGTATTTCGCCTGTATGCTTTTTACTTTCGGCATTTATACGGCTTGCCCATTGTTTGGCAGTTGTGCTGCTATCGGTTGAATATTGCCTGTTAATTGCCTGCAATTTAGCGGCGGTGCTGCTATCGGTTGAGGCGGTGGTTTGTAGGGTAGGTGCTTTTATTGCATTGTTTACGGTATCTATTGTACCGATGTAAGATAAAGCAACTGAAATACCATAAATAGCGAAACAAGCTACAAAAACAATACCGTTTGCCGCAAACCCTAATTGCCTGCTTTCTTTATCAATTATTACCTTGCTTGCTTCTTTGCCGTACCGTATGCGCTCAACTGCAAGAAAAAAACAGATAATACCGGCGGCGGCGGTAATCAATAGCGGCGGTATTGCCTGCCAAAATTCGGTTAAATGCGTGTTGAGAATGTGCCGTAAAATTGCATATTCGGTTAGCAATCCTAAAAATGTACCTACTAAAATACTGCCATTTGCGGCATTGTAAATGCCTGCTGTTTTGTTGAAAATTGCCACATTTTGCGGCGGGTTCAAATGTTTTTTCATAAATTTGCACGTTTTTGAGTTATCAAAAATATGCCCCGTTACCCCGTTGTGCTTTGAAACTTGGCGGGGTTCGGGGCATTCTTATTTACTTTGCTATTTGCATTTGCGAGGGGTTGAAAAATGCGTGTTTTGCTGCCTGCATTGCTTTTTCGTGGGCATCTAATTTTAAATAAGTTTGCGTTTGTTGTATGTTGCTATGCCCCAAAATTGAGCTAATTAAATCAATCGGTAAACCTGCCAAATATGCGTTTGTTGCAAAACTCCGGCGGGCGGTATGTGTGGTAACAAGTTGCCATTTTTGGCGGGTTGTTTTGGTTCGCATTTGCGCTTTGTACTTTGTGACTTCTACGGGCGTGTTAATACCTGCAATCTGGCAAAGTTCCTTTACATACTCGTTTAACCGTTGGTTCGTTATCGGGCGGGGGGGCTTGCCGTTGTTTGCGCTCAATAGTTTTTTTACAACGGGGTGCAAAGGTATTGTTACTTTATTACCCGTTTTTTGTTGAGCAATATTAATAAACTCCGTACCCTCAACGGTTGTAATGTTTTCGGGCTTCAACTGCGAAAAATCAGAAAATCTTAACCCCGAATAGCAACCAATCAAAAACAGGTTGCGGGTATTGTTCAAATACGGCTTGCCGGTTAAATCAATACTTAACAGCGTTTGTAGTTCGGGTTCGGTTAAGTACACATTGTCGGTATTGTTTGCCGGTGCTGTAAACCCTGTTTGATAATCGAGGTTTTTATTATGCTTCCGGCGTGTTGCTTCGTTCAAAATTTGCTTAACAATTTTAACATGGAAACCGGCGGTATTTGGGTTGTATAGCTTTTTGTCAAACAAATATGTTTTGTAGCTTTCCAAAATATCAAACGTTAATGCCTCAAATGTTGGTTTGATTACGTTGGCGGTTAAAAACTCTTTTAATACACTTAATACATTTTTAAAACGCCTAACCCGTTGAGGTTTCAATTTGCCCGTTTTTAAAAAATCATCGGCAAACTGAAAAATCGATGCTTGATTTTGTTGAGGTTCGGGGGCTACAGTTCGGGCGGCTTTGTTCAAAAAACCGCTATTGAATGCATTTACCAACACATCGGGCGGCGGCGGGGTGTTGCCGTTGCTGTTTAGATAGGTATGGTAAAACTCATTTACAAAAACCGATGCTTTTTTTAACTGCCTGTTAATTTCGGCATAGGTTGGCTCGCTTTTTTTAACAGTTTGTTTTTCGGTATCAAAATCGGCGGGGTTTACAGAAATACCCAAACCCAAACGCACCCGTTTGCCGTTGTATGCAACATTCATGCAAATTGCACTGCCCGTTAAATAAAATCGTGTTTTCATGCTTTTGCTGTTTTTTTTTGTTCGATAGGGCAAATTTAGGCAAAAAAACAATCTTAGGCGAAATCTTAGGCGGTTTTTTGTTTACTGCTTTTAATTTAGTTTATTTAAAGTTTTCTGCAATATTGCAAAAGCCTTTGAAAATAAGAGTTTTTACTGATAAAATTAATTGTATATTTTCAAATAAAACTAAGGGTTCGGTTTCCGCCCGAAGCACCACCAAATCACCAAAACCCCTTGAAAATCAAGGGGTTTTGTCATATTAAAACAGTATAGGCATTTTTTGTGCGCTTCTCCGGTTTTTTGCTTCTGTAAGGAGTGAATTTCGGGTATATTTGCAGGAGATGCAACCACAGGGGTAAACATACACACTCTTAATTTGTACTTTTGCAAGTTCAATCAACTTTCGGTAAACAATGAGATATTTTCTATACAGCATTTTTGTGCTGTTTGCCCTGCAACTTACCACAAACGCACTGGCACAGGTGCGTACCCTTAACATTTATGACAAAAACCGCAGCAAAAAGGAAGAATACTACAACCGCTATGATTTAGACCGGTTTATTCAGCAACAAGACGAAGATGCACGCCGCCGCGCACAATCGGAGGATACTTCAAAAATTAACCGAATTATGGTTACGCCCGAAGAACTGCGCAAGTTAGGCATTCCGGAAGAAACCATAAAAGAACTGATAGACCTTAATGCGGCACAGGATACGCTGGAAATGATTAAAGATGAGGTAAAGCGAAAAGAGTTTGAAAAACTGCAAAAAGGGAAAAAAGACAGTATAAGCATTGAAGATGTCATTAAACTCATAGAACTGCAAAAGCGCGATTTGGTAGAAAAAGCCCTTGAACTGCCCGAACCTATTGTTTACGGACAGGAATTTTTCAGGCACAACCTGCTGGAAGTGGTTTTTAAAAACGAACTCAACGAACGCCCCCCCGATAACTACCCGCTTGGCATTGGCGACGAGGTTACCGTATCTATGTGGGGCAGTATAGATTACAACAAAAAATTTACCATAGATACCCTCGGCAACATTAACCCCGATTTGGTAGGACGTATTAGCCTGAAAGGGCTTGCCATGAGCAACGCAAAAGAGGTGATAAAAAATAAATTTGCCAAAGTGTATGAGTTTGACCCCTCCAAAATTGATATAAGCATTACCTACATGCACAAAATAAGTGTCAATTTTGTGGGAGAACTGTTGCACCCGGGTACCTACCGGTTTCCGGCAAATACTTCGGTGTTTAATGCGTTGGTGGCTATAAACGGACCCAACCAAATTGGTTCACTGCGCCAAATTTACATAAGAAGAAACGGCAACACGGTAAAAACCCTCGATATTTACGAATACCTTACCAACCCAAACAGCCGCGAAGATTTTTTTCTGCAAAACAATGATTATGTGGTTGTTCCGCCAATGGGAGGCGTGGTTAATATATCGGGGCAAATTCGCCGAACTCACAATTACGAGCTTAGGGGAGGGGAGGGGCTTCAGAAGGTAATAGACTTTGCCGGCGGCCTCAATGCCGATGCCTTTACCAAAAATATAAACATAAAACGCTATCAGGGTAACAAAGAAGTGCTGATTGACTTAGATATTGACAGCCTGCGCCAATATAAAACCGATTTTCCGCTTATTAACGGCGACAGCATTTTTGTTTACAAAGTACCCAAAGGATTGCGAAATTATGTAGAGGTAGTTGGCGCGGTGAAAGTGCCGGGTAAATATGAAGTAGTGCCCGGCAACCGGGTATCGGATATTTTACTTAAAACCGAAGGCGTATTAGACGAAGCCGACCTTAGCCGCGCCTATGTTATAAGGCTCAAAGAAGACCAGTCGAAACTAATTTTGCCGTTTAAACTGGGCGAAGTGCTGGACAACCCCCAATCCGCCGAAAACATAGTTGTGCAAGACCTCGATACCATACAGGTAGTATCGCGCAAAGATTTCAGGCAAGATTTTTCGGTAAAAATATTTGGCGCTGTTCGGCAAGCCGGCGAGTATGAGTTTGCCGAAGGCCTTACCCTGAAAGACCTGCTATACCTTGCCGGCGGTATGCAGGCCGAAGCAGCCAGCGAAAGACTGGAAATTTCGAGGTTGATAAATTATACCGACCCCGATACCAAACGGCCTGCAACCGACCGTATTGTAGTGAAACGGGTGCAGGTAAACCCCGATTTAACCATTGACACCGTGGCTGCCAACTTTTCGCTTAAACCGTACGACCATGTATTTGTGCGTATTTCACCCAATTTTGAGCCGCCTCAAATAGTAAAAATCTATGGCGAAGTTACCTACCCCGGAGAATATACCTTGCTTAGCAAGGAAGAACGCCTGACCAGCCTTATTGAACGCACCGGCGGAACTACTCTGTATGCTTTCAGGCAGGGAGCGCGCCTGTACCGCTTGGAAGACAGCACCGGTTATGTATTGCTGGATTTGGATAAAGCCATTGCCAAACCCAATAAGTCGAAGTTTAACTACATTTTATCCGATGGCGACTCTATCTTTGTTCCGAAGGTGAAAAACGTGGTAACACTGCGGGGCGCCGTAAGCCATTTTGATGTGGATAGCGTAGTCATGCAAATAAGTGTGCCTTTTGAAAAAGGAAAAAAACGCGCCAAATACTATATTAACCGGTATGGAGGCGGTTTCGGGCGGTTTGCCAAAAAATCGCGCACCTATGTGCAGCAGGCCAACGGCCGTATTGACAAAGCCCGCAGTTTTATGGGCATAAAACGATACCCAAGGGTAGAAAACGGCGCTACCGTTTATGTGGATATTACAGACAAAAAAAGGTTTGAAGCCGACCGGCGGGAACGGCGCAAAAACCGGAACTGGAACGATGCCTTTGACAGCCTTACCTCAAAAATAGCCACTATCCTTACAGTGCTGGTATTGGTGCAACAGGCAACGCGGTAAATACAACCGTTAATCTGAAGAAAATGCTATATCGGGGTAATGCAATATAATATTAGCACGGTTTTTGCGTATATAAGGCAAATACCTTTGTCAATTTGCATCACCCCCTAACTTTTGTCAATGAAACGGTTAATCCTACTCATTTCCCTATGTTTGCTTACCACAAATTTTTTGCAACTTTCTGCCCAACCTGTCGGCATTAATTTTTGCCACGATTCTTGGGAAAACCTGCTCCAAAAAGCCCGTAATGAAGGGAAGTATGTTTTTGTGGAACTTTATGGCAACACCTGCATACATTGCCGCAATATGGACACTTTTGTGTTTACACACCCCAATGTGTATATTTTATATAACCAGCATTTTGTAAGCACAAAAATCAACTATTCGGAAGACAGTCAGGATTTTTCTTATTACGAACTGGCCCATTCATACAGTGTAGATTTATCGGGAGAGGTATTACCAGTGTTGTTGTATTTTGATTACGAAGGCAACCTGATTCGCAAAGAAACAGGAGGCAAGAGCATAACCGATATGATATATATAGGGAATAAGGTTATCACCAATCCTTATGAAAATGGTATTATAGCCGGAATGAACGAACCACCGGCTGCCAGTAACGGCGGCTCTATGTATGACGGAAAACAGCCCTCGGACAGGCCAACTACGCCTCTTACAGAAAGGGAGGTGCAGGTAAAAAACACGCAGAATTATGTGCAGGCGGGCGGATTCCAAAGTACTTCGGACCCTGCCCCCGAATTTTTTAATACCCAATCTCCTCCTCCGCTTGTAATAAAAACACCCGAACAGCCCTCTACCCGGCAGCCGCAGGATAAGCCCCGGTTTAATGACCGACCCGATGTGCGCGCCGGCTCAAGTGTGGTGGTTGTGTCAAGCCAAATGGAAGCCGACTATAAAAGGTTGAATGAACTACGGCAGTATTTCAGATATTCCGATACAACCACCAATCAAAATACCATAATAGAGTACGCCTACCTTCTTAAAAAGTTGCATCAGGCTTTTAATCAGGTGGTAAACTATTATTTGGAACTGGAAAAAGCCAACCTTTATAAGGAACAAAACAAAAATTTTATTTACGACTTTGCCATTAACCTCGAAAACAAAGCCATAGATTATTTAGTAGCCGATATTCAGTACTACAAAACCCGAAAAGGCGGCGAAGCGGTAAATTCGCAGGTGAAAAACGCCATAAATTATACCGTACTTACTGCCATAAGAGAAAAAGACCGCAAGCTCTTTACAAAAGCAGAACAGGTTATTTACCGTTCGCATTTACCCAATTACGAGACATTTTTGTTTGAAATGCGCAGCCTCTTTTACCAGGGAATTGAAGACTGGAGTGCTTATTCTAAAATGGTTTCTCGGTATATGGAGGAAAATACCATTTCCGACCCTGTAGTTCTGAACGATATTGCCCTTAAGTTTCAACGAAATGTAAACGATAAAAAAATGCTCAAAAAAGCCATTGGGTGGGTGCAGGAATCTATCAGAATTGAAAATGAGTTTTACAACAACTACACCTATGCCCTGCTTCTTGTAAGAACCAATGAACCCCAAAAAGCTTACAGCGCAGCTCAAAATGCCATTTACGTTGCACAAATGCGCAGAGATGGAACGGATATTTCTGCAGCTTTACAACTGGTTGACCGGCTAAGTTCTGAATTTGGCGATTACCATGACGATTAACCTATGGCTCCCCGAAAAGCATAAAAAAAGGCTGCCCCTTCATCCGGGCAGCTTTTTTTTAATAAAACATCGGTAAATTTAACGCGAGGTCGGCTTTTGGTTTGGGTAAATTTAGAGGTCGAATAATGCCAATATGAATGCAAAAAAAGATTAAAATATCTCCCAATTCCTTGTAA